>NZ_DATEPI010000069.1:0-20918 GCF_035273305.1 Bradyrhizobium sp.
TATGGCGCTCGATGCTGACGGATCAATATTCGAAGTCGTTCGCCAAAGCGGGCGGCGTCGGAATCTCGAACGAAGTCTATCGCACGCTGATTCTGCAGCAAGCGGGCCGCACCAGTTAGCGAGCCCAGGGGGACCGAATATGAACCAAGCAACATTACAGCGCGATGCGCCCGCCCCTGCTCTCTCCGCGGCGACGCCGACTGACGCGCGCAAGCTCGCCGACAGCCTGATGGATGTGATGAGCGAATTGCTCGGCGTCATCGAGCGCGAAACCGAACTGGTACGTGCCGGCAAACTGCGCGAGGCGATGACGCTTGAATCCGCCAAGACGGGACTGTCGCGTCGATACGTCAACGCGGTTGCGCAACTCAAAGCCAGCCAGAAATATCTAGCGGAAACTGCCCCAGAGCTTCTGACCGCGCTGCATCGTCACCACGACACATTCCACGCCATGCTGCAGATCAACCTCACAGTGCTGGCAACAGCCCATGCCGTTTCAGAAAGCGTCGTGCGTGGCGTCAACAGCGAGATGCAGCAGCGCAATATTCCCAACACCTACACCGCGGCTGGACGCCGGGCATCGCCGGGCCCGCGACACATGACGCCGCTGGCGGTGAGCCGCTCGCTCTGATCCCGCGTTCATAAGCGATTTTCCTTAATACTGCGCGCTCATTTCAGTGAGGGATTCAGCATATTCTCTAACAAAGCGTTGAGACGTCTCAGGCCATAGTTGCCCCACGAGGAGGGTTGGATTTTACTCGGGGGAGGCCAGGAGGCTGCCATGAGTACGGATTTCAGCATCAGGCCGGTCGGGACGCCGGCTGCTACGCCTATTGTGCAGGCCCCGAGCGCGGCCGCCAACAGCGCAGTCGCAACCGAATTGCCCGCTAGCCAAAGCGTTACCGCCGCCGACGTGAGCGCGAGCGTGCGCAACGACTTCGACGCGGCCAGCAGCTACGTGTCGCATCAGGCGTTTATCGATCAGGCCGCGGCCTCGATCGTTTATCAGGTGGTCGATATCAGAACCAACGCGGTGGTCGCGCAATATCCCGATGAAGCGGTGTTGCGTCGGCGTGCCTATTTCCACACGCTCGATTTGAGCAAGGCTGCCCCGGCGCGCCCGCTCGCCACCGACGTCAAGGCGTAAGTGGTTTCACAAGGCTGTGGTTGAGCCTCGAGCGGCGTTCGCGGCGCCCAAGCAGTTCGTGGAAATCCAAAACAGGTATCAGCCTTGCTTGGCAACGGCGGTGTCCAGAAAGGTCGAGCCGTTCGCGGGATCGGTCACGACGTTCTTGATCGTCGCAGTTCCGCGCTTGGTCAGCAAGAATTTGGTGTCACCGATCCGGAATGATCCATCCTTGATCAGAACCGACTGATTCTTGACGGTCCCGGCGCTCTGATATCGCACCTGCGCGCGAAACCCGCTGATATCCGACACGCTGATAGTGAATGCTTTCTTGTTGGCGTACGTTCCGCTCCAGGTGCCCTGATAGAGCGTGGGATCGACCGCCACGTATTTCGTTTGGGATGGAATTGCGGCGCTTTGGCCGGCGGTTTTGTAGGCCGATGACAAGATGCTCATCATATCGGCCATGAGCGCGTCCTCGAAACCGCCGAGCGTCAGGCTTTGCCTGAAAGGCCGGCCGCGAGATTGCAATTAATGTCGATCAACGATTTCAGCTTCGCCGGGTCTGGATTCAACTGCATCTCGATGGTCTGCTTCATGACGAAGACGCCGATATTCGCGATGTTCTGACGAACTTCCAAGGGCTGTGGATTGTCATTCGTCTCGGCCGCGCTCATGAAGATCGACCACAGCCGCCGATTGAACAGCAGCGCGTGATGCATGTTCATGTCCGGACCGGTCCAGTTGGCCTGGACGTCCTGCAACTGTCTCGCCGCCTTTAGCAGGGCCTGCGCCTCGATTTCGCGTGGAGGCGCCGTCGTATGCGACGTTCGGGCGTAGGCTTGAGCGGCGTGAGACATCCATCACCTCAGGTAATTGCAACAGCAGCAACGAGATCCAGGCTGCCCAAACTTTGTACCGTCGCCGCCTTTAAATATGGTTAGCGACGGTTACCAAATTTGTCCGGAAATGGGCAAAGACTGCGGCCCCGCTTACATCGGCAAATGGCGGGGATTTCCCCGCCATCTTCGTTTTCGTTTTACCCAACAAGATCAGCGAAGGAGCTGGAGCACGCTTGCTTGCGATTGGTTGGCAAGTGCGAGCGCCGAGACGGCGATCGACTGGCGGGTCGAAAGCGCCTGGCTATTGGCGGCTTCCTCGTTGGTATCAGCCAGCGTCAGGTTGGACGAGCCGGTCTGCAGGACGTTGATCAGGTTCTTCGAGAAGTCCTGCCGGATTTGAACGATCGAGAGGTTCGAACCCAAGGTCGACGCTTCCGTGCGCAACGTGTTCGAGGCGGCGCTGATCTTGGCAATGGTCGCGTTCGCTGAAGCGCTGTCGAGGAAATCTGTGCCGGCTGCGAGCGAAGCAAGGCCGAGGCCGGCCGCGCTGAAGGTCACTCCCTTGATCGTCAGCGTGGATTTGCCGGTCTCGTTGAAGGTTAGCTTGAGATCGTCGCCGTTCAGCAAGTTGATGCCGTTGAAGGAAGCGTCCTGCGAGGTCGTGGTGATCTGCTGGATGATGTTGTTGTACTGGCTGACAAGGTTGGCGCGGATGGTTTGAGAAGCGGCATCGGCGAGTGGCTTACCGGCCGAACCGCCGGCGGGAGTCACAAGCGTTGCCGTGTCGGTACCGCTGATCGCAATGGTGTTCGCAGCCGCAGTGGTTCCCGTGGTTAGGATTTGGCTTGCATTGTCATTGGTCGAGGTCAGGGTGATTGAGCCATCGCTGGCCAATGAAGCCGTCAATCCAAGGCCCGCCGCCGACAGCGCGGTGTTGAAGGCATCGATTGAATTGACGTTCCCCGCAGCAACCGTGCTGCTGACCGTGATGGTGGTGGCGGCGCCGGTAGCAGGCGTAAAGACGAAGGTCTTGCCGTTGAGCGAGTTCGTACCCGCATTGGTGAGATCGGTGGCAGTACCCGCAACGCCCAGCGCGCCAGCACCGGTCGGCGCCAGGCTGGTTGCTGAAGCCTTCACCGAATAACCCGCGGGCGCCTGCAGCACCTGGTTGGCGATGGATTTCGCGGTATCGACCAGCTTCTGCAGCGAGGTGATGCCGGTGTTGGCAGCCTGCAGGACCTGCACGCCATTTCCAATGCTATCGAGCAGGTTGCTGATGTCGTTGGCGCGATTGTCGAGGCCCTGCGCTGTGAAATAATTGGTCGGGTTATCGAGGGCGGTGTTGACCTTTTTGCCGGTAGAGAGACGGTTCTGCGTGGTGGCGAGAAGATCTGCGGTGGATTGCAACGACAGCAGGTTCTGGCGAACCGAGGCCGAAAGAATAATACCGGACATGGGTGAAACCTTCCTCGTTTTACCTCCGTAGTTCTACTGAGTTACCTTTAAATTAGCGTTAATGGCGGCTTAAGGTACTTGCTTAAGCTATCGTTAAACCCGCCGCATCAACTCCGACGGTCGGTAGTTTGGAATGCGAACAGCAAAAAACGGCGGAGGTTTCCTCCGCCGTTTTGTTTTTCGCTTTTTAGTTTGCGATCAGCGCAGCAGCTGAAGGACGCTCTGCTGTGACTGGTTGGCCAGCGCGAGCGCCGAGACGGCGATCGACTGACGCGTCGACAGCGCCTGGCTGTTCGCCGCTTCCTCGTTGGTGTCCGCCAGCGTCAGGTTGGAAGAGCCGGTCTGCAGCACGTTGATCAGGCTCTTCGAGAAATCCTGGCGGATCTGCACGATCGACAGGTTCGATCCCAAAGCCGACGCTTCGGTGCGCAGCGAGGTGCTGGCAGCGCCGAGCAGAGTAAGAGCCTTGTTGGCCGAAGCGTTGTCCAGGAAGTCCGTACCGCTTGTCAAAGCAGCGAGGCCAAGACCCGCCGCGTTGAAGGTCACGCCCTGAATGTTCAGGGTGGACTTGCCGGTTTCGTTGAACGTCAGCTTGAGATTATCGCCATTCAACAGGTTGATTCCGTTGAATGAGGAATCCTGCGCCGTCGTCGTGATCTGCTGGATCACGTTGTTGTACTGGCTGACCAGGTTAGCACGAATCGCCTGTGAGGCTGCATCGGCGACTGGCTTACCGGCCGCGCCGCCGGTGGGAGTCACAAGCGTGGCTGTATCGGTACCACTGATCGCAATCGTGTTCGCAGCCGCAGTCGTTCCCGTAGTCAGGATCTGGCTTGCATTGTCGTTGGTTGAGGTCAGGGTGATGGAGCCGTCGCTGACGAATGAAGCCGTCAATCCGAGGCCCGCAGCGGACAGCGCGGTGTTGAAGGCATCGATTGAATTGACGTTGCCGGCGCCCGTGCCAAGCGTGATGGTGGTGGCCGCTCCGGTAGCAGGCGTAAAGACGAAGGTCTTGCCGTTCAGCGAGTTCGTACCCGCGACGGTCAGATCGGCAGCAGTTCCAACTACACCCAAGGCACCCGCGCCGGTCGGGGCCAAGCTGGTTGCGGAAGCCTTCACCGAATAGCCGGTGGGCGCCTGCAGCACCTGGTTGGCGAGTGATTTGGCCGTGTCGACCAGCTTCTGCAGCGATGTGATGCCGGTGTTGGCAGCCTGCAGGACCTGCACGCCGTTTCCCATGCTGTCGAGCAGATTGGTGATGTCGCTCGCGCGGTTGTTAAGGCCCTGGGCGGTGAAGAAGTTTGTCGGGTTGTCGAGCGCCGAGTTGACCTTATTGCCCGTTGCCAGCCGGTTCTGCGTGGTGGCGAGCAAATCCGCGGTGGACTGAAGGGAGAGGAGGTTCTGGCGAACCGAGGCCGAAAGAACAATGCCGGACATGTTTCATACCTTTCTGGTGTGAAATTGGAGTGGCGAACATCCCAATCTTTTTTGATCGGGTGGCGTAGGGCGACGGTGGAACCAAGCGTCTAACAAAACATGAATTGAATCCCATACACTCGCGTTCGGAGCCGCGCCGAGGAGGCGCGCACTTCTATTTTGGTCTTTGCACCTACTGCGGAGATCGTTGATATCGCTACGATTTATTTCAGAGGCGAATCTCGTTTACGAGGCATTAACCGCAATCAGAAAGGATCGCAGTCGCATCGGCAAAAGCATCGGCGTGCGGCCGCCACCAGAGCCGACACTCGCATCACCTTGCGCGTCGTGCGGAAGCGGCAACGGAGAACAACGATGGCTTTGAAAGTCGAGCTCAAGCCGCACGAACGGATCATCATCGGCGCTTGCGTCATCACCAACACCGATCAGCGCGCGCGGCTGTTGATCGATGGCGACAACATTCCGATCCTGCGAGAGAAAGATATCCTGACGCCCGAAACCGCCGATACGCCTGCCAAGCTCGTCTATCTCGCGGTGCAGCTGATGTATATTTCGCCGGACCCGCAGGTCAATCACGGCACTTATTTCAATCTGGTGCGCGACATCGTTACCGCCGCGCCGAGTGCGTGGCCGATCATCGAGGACATCAACAATCATATTCTGAACGGCGAGCTCTATCAGGCGTTGAAGCAAGCTCGAAGGCTCGTCGCCTATGAAAAGCAGCTGCTCGACCACGCTGACGCTGTCCAGGAAACAGCCGGCACCGAACGCAACACTGCCTGAATTTGGCTACATCGCCAGAGGTGGCGCTGATTCAATCAACGGCACTCGTTCACATGACGAGGACCGCTGCCCGCCGAACTCGAGCACCGCCGATAGCAGCGCGTCGATATCGCTTGTGTCCGTGCGATGGTTGACGATGGCTGCACGTATCGCAAGCTGCCCCTTGAGCAATGTGGTTGAAGCCACAGCGATCCCGGACTCCTGAACGTCGATCACAATATCCGCGTTCACCTGATCGGCGTTGTCGCCACGATAACGAAAGCACACGATGTTGAGCTGCACCGGCGCCATCAGCTCGAGCCGCGGCTCGTCCAGGATCCGCTGTTTCATGTATGCCGCGAGCTCACAGCTACGCGTGATAACGGCGCCCAGCCTTTCCGTGCCGAAGGTCTTCAGGGTGAACCAGGTCTTCAGCGCCCTGAAGCCACGCGACAAATCCGGGCCGAGGTCGCAGGGCCACGGTGAATTCGCGGCGAGCCCGCGGGTTTCCCGGCGCAAATACGCGGCTGGCGCAGCAAAGCTGTCGCGATGCCTATCACCGTCACGGACGAGCAGGAAACCGGCATCGTAGGGCACCTGTCCCCATTTGTGGAAATCGAGCGCAATGGAATCGGCGTGCTCAATTCCGGCAAGCCGCGGCGCTAAGGCTGGCGCCAGAATTCCAAGCGCGCCAAAGGCACCGTCGACATGAAACCAAAGTCCCTGTTCGCGGCACAATAACTTCAGCGCGTGAAGGTCGTCGATTGCGCCGATATCGACAGTTCCAGCCGAACCTACGACGAGGAAGGGCTTGAATCCGGCAAGACGATCCCGCGCGATCCGTTCGTGCAACGCATCAACGTCCATGCGATGAAAGCAATCGATCTGGATATGGCGCAATGCATCGCTTCCGAATCCCGCGATGTCCATTGCCTTGCTGATGCACCCGTGCGCCGCCACCGACGCATAGGCCGTCAGCGATGCGCCATCCTCGGCAACTCCGCGCTGCCGGACCGATGTCCCGAGCGCAGCTGTGCGCGCCACCAACACGGCCATCAAGTTGGCCATTGAAGTACCTGTGACGAAAATGCCGCTGGCGCCGTGCGGGAAGCCGAAGATCTGACGCATCCAGTCGGTGATCTGACGTTCAACTTCGATCGGAATGTGATCGCGACCTCCGAGATTGGCGTTGAGTCCTGCCGCGAGCATTTCTGCCAGCATGCCGACTGCGGTGCCGCCGCCATGCACCCATCCCATAAAGCCGGGATGAACATTGCCTGTGGTATAGGGAACGATGAAATCGGTAAACTCCCGATAGACATCGCCGAGATCGGAGGCGCGATCCGGGAGCTCAGCGCGAAACCGCGCGCGGACATCGTCCGGTATTGGCTGCCAGACCGGACGATCCCTGATGTTGGCCGCGTAGTCGATCATATCATCGAGCATACGATGGCCGAGCGCGCGGATACCGTCCCAATTTTGTGGATCGAGCGTCTCACTCGCGTGGGTTTTCCGAGGGGCTTCGCGCAAGCTCTCGGTCACGCCGCGTGCTCCCGTCCTGAAACGGCGCGGCTGCACAACATCGCCGCGAACGCCTCGAATATCTTGCGCATCTGCGGCGCCTTGTATGGAAAAATTTCCGGCGAATCCATATTGTGCACGACGGCTGTATTGTCAGCCTCGAATATCAACAATTCGCCTTGTCTGTTTTCGGCGCAGTCGACGGTAAAGTAGTCAAGCCCAATTCGTTCCGCCATTCCGGCGAGCGCGGTCGCATGGCGCCGCGCAAATCCGAACTCGAAGGTGCGCATGAACGTTTCTTCTTCGAGACGCTTCGCTGCATTGTCGGACATTCCGGCATTGAGGTACCAGATATCCCATCGCGCGGCGATCGCCATGTGACACGCGTAAGGTCGGCCTGCCACGAACACGATCCGGTATTTGCGAAACAGCCCGTCCTCGGCGGCGTAATCGACAAAGCGCGAGAGGAAGAATTCCTGCTCGGGGCGTTCGGCCAGATATCGATCGATCGCGGCGGGGTCATCGAGCTTTGCGAGCCCGACGCCCGCATGTGAACCGTGCGGCCTGGCAATGATCGGAAACCGAAGCTCGGCGGCAATTTCCGCCAGCGCCACCTCGGATTGAGCAATCCCGGCAAGTTGCGCGCGCGACGCGTAAATGGTTGCGGGAATCTCAAGCCCTTCGACGCCGCGCAGCAGACCGTGCAGTTTATCCCGATCCAGATTGCAAACCATTCGCGGCGGATTCAACAATGGCCTCGGCCAGCGAGACGACATTTCGTCGATCATCCGAAGCGCGTCGCGGCACTCTCTGGAATCAGAGGCGATCACGATCGCCACGTCATGATCGGGCAGCGGCAGCGGCAGACCGATTCGAGGAATCACATACAGCGTCAGCAATTCGATGCCGGACTCTTCCAGTAAAAATTCGATTGGCGTGTTGCCGCCCATGTCGATCGCGGCTGCGAGCGCGAGCACCCGCAGTTTTGGCTGCTTCATGGCGCATGGCGAGCGAAACAGCTGATGGAAACCGACGACCTCGGCCTGGATCGATAACCCGGTCTGCTTATCACCCAGCAGCTGCGCGATCAGCGAAAGATCGAGGCCCTCACCCGCGCCCGCCGTTCCATCGATGACTTTCGCCATCAGTTCGTCACGCAACGGGCGAAGATCGATCCCGTGAAACGCCATGGTGGTGAGCTTGGCAAAACCGATCCGGTCCGCGCAGACCGGCTCAGTGGTCCCGGTCCGTTCGTTGGAATCGGCCTGCATCTAAAACTCCTGATGTGTCGAAGAGAAAACGATTGCGCGGCCGCAGTGGCCCATGCAGCTCAGCGGCAGGCACTATTTCAGGCAACATTGGCCGCCATTGCCGGCGCCGCACTTGCGGCAAATTGCAAGGAGATATCGCCGTGGAATACGGAGGGACCGACATGGTCCAGACGACTTTCAATATCAGCCCAGATTTCGCCGCCGATATCGGTCCAGCGCTTGCAGAACGCGAAATCCTCGCTGAGATAGGTCCCGGTGCTCTGGTCGATCATGCAATCGAAAAATGCAAACCGGTTCGAACTTCCCGCGAGCGCGTCCAGGGAGTGTTCGCGGAAGAACTGCAGCGCGGCGTAAGCGGGGTGTTCGCACATTTTTTCCAGGGCACGTCGCCGGATCATGAGGAAGCCGGTTCCGGCGTAGCGCACGCGGGTGAAGCCGTTCACCGCGACGACGTGATCAGCGTCTTCAATCTCCAGCACGTAATCAAGCGCAGCCGAAGGTATCGCGGGCTGGTTAGAGCCGAGCATCCGTCTTGCCTTGTCCCAATTGACCCGCTTGATCGGATAGACGCCAGCAACCACGTCCGCCCCCGATTCAATGAGCCGATAGACCTGATCGGGCGTGAAGCCGATATCCGCATCCACAAACAGAAGGTGCGTCGCGGATGGATTATCGAGAAAGAGCGTCACGAGGTTTGCTCTCGCCCGCGTAATCAGCGCGTCGCCGTCGCGCATTACAACCGTCAGATCGATGTTGGACCTTGAACGAACGGACCGCTGCAAGTGGAAAACCGACCCGGCATAAATGCTGGAAACCTGCCCGCCGAAACAGGGCGTGGCTACGACGAGGTGAACCTTTTCCGTCATGATCCGCTCCGAAGCAGCGGACACGGCCCGCTTTCGTGACCAAACAGTAAATAGACGTAGTTAACGAGATGCTAACAGCTTCATTTCCGTAAGAGTCGAGAGCGTTCGAGCGAAGTGGACGGCGGTTCGCCTGAAGAAAACGAGTAAGAACAAGCTAGGCGATCGGAAGATACTTGGTGAGGGTGAGCTGTGACAGCATCGCAGTGGTTTGGTAAGATGCCTGCAGGCTCGTCTGAACCGCCAGCAGTTGGCTCGCGACTTGATCGCGGGAAACGCTTTCCGCCTGATCGACGATGCCCTGCAGCATGCCCTGGGCCTGGGTCTGCCGCGTTTTGGCGTTTTTAATCGTCAGCTGGGCGGTCGCGAGATCGGCCTGAATGTCCTCGATCGATTGCTGCCCGGGCTGAGTCAAAAGATTTTGCCCGACGCGTTGGCTGAGCGCCTGGACTTGCAAGGCTGCGTTCGGACCGGCCGTGGTGGTCACGGCCGAGAACACCGCCAACGTTTGAAGCTGCGAACGGATAGCCTGCTCGTTGGCCCGCATTCCATATTGCACTGTCGCCGATTGATCGACCCGCGCGGTTGCACTGGAGCGCGCGGGTCCCGGACCCGCTTCGCCTTTGTACCAGCTCACGGTATTCGCGGTCCCACTTACCAGCGAGGTCGCTGTACCGAATGGGGCGCTTCCGACGCGGAGCGGCGGTACGGTCGCGGTCGCGGTGGCTCCAAACCCGAGTGCCGCGAACGCCGCCCCATTCGAACTCGACACCGTCAGGCTCGCGGCGTTATCGGTGTGCAACGCAATGACACCGCCACTGACAGTTGAAGGCGTCGAGCTACCGGTGATCGAATCGATCTTGCTCAAGAGGGTCTGCACGCTGTCAGTCACGTTGAGCTGGTTTCCGGTCGCGCCCGAGGCAACAAAGGTGATCGATGTGCCGTTGACGGTGATCGTGTCGCCGGCAGCGAAATTGGTGGCCAGCGCATCGGTGGCCGCGGCGCCTGACAAGAGCGTGGCGCCCGTAATCGGCGCAGCAAGCTTGTTGTTCGCCACAGCTCCGGTGGCCGTTCCCGTGGTATTGAAGAAATCATTGCCGGCTTCGATGGCGGACGCCGCCACCAGCGATGTGTTGGCGAGCTTGCCGATCGCGGTGTTGAGGGCGGTATTGAGATTGGCGGCCGTCGCTGTCGATGTCAGTCCGATCGAAAAACTTCCGGCTGGTGGTGGTGTGGCGCTCGAGGCGGTTAGCTGAATCGATTCAGTCGTGCCATCCGGCAGCTTGAACGCAAAGCTTACCGAATCGCCGTCATTGGGATTGGCGGGCCCAAGGTCGACGGAGATGCCGGCGGGCGATCCCGCGGGCCCGGTGATTGTGGCGCCGGTCAGCGTTGATGAAACCGCGCTCAGCTTCAAGCCGAACGGCGAACCCGCGACATCCTCCGCCACCTTCACCGACGTCGCGGTTGGTGAAGTGATGACGAGCCGCCCGAGTCCGGCAGTGCCGAGATCGGCCTGCTTGCGCTCGGAGATCACCTGCTTCAGCCCAGCCTGCGTGGTGGTTCCGTTCAGGATATCGTCGACCGAAGCCACCGATGGCGTGTTGATGGCCGCGCCTGAAAAGAGATAGCGGTCACCGGCTTGCATATTGAGAATACCCAACATGGAGGAAAACTGCGATGTCGCGGTTTGCTGGGCGATCGTTTGTCCCGCGCTGTTCAACGTCTGCAGCGTACTGTTGGCGCCGGTCAGAACCGTCGTTCCGATATCGACCATGCCCTGCAACGCAGTATTCGCGATGCCGATATTGGTGTTGATGTTGGTCTGCGTATCCGTGAACGCCGCGATGTTCGACAATTGCGCGCGCGCCGCGATCGCAAATCCCTCATTGGTACCCATCCCCGAATAGGAGGTGGACTTCTTTCCCGTCGTGACCTGTGACTGCAGTAACGTCAGCTCATTGTTGAGATTGAGCAGCGACTGATTGAGAATGCTGGGGCCGAAACTTACGCTGTTGATTGCCATATGGGTCGCCTTACACCTGGACCTGCAGCAGAGTGGTCATCATGTTCTGAACCACGGACATTACGTGCGCGTTGGCAGCATAAGTATTCTGCAATGAAATCAGGTTGGACATTTCGGTGTCGATGTTGACTCCCGAATCGGATTTGAATTTCTGCTGCAGCGCGTTGACCACGACATCCTGACCTTGCTGAAGGTGCGTCGCCGATGTCGATGCGTTGCTCTGCAGGCTAAGGAACTGCTGCATGAAGCCGGAGATCGTGCCCTTGAAGGGGGTCGCGGCGGTGCCAAGCCCGGTCTGCGGCGAATAGGCAAACGTGCCTGAGGTCAACTGCGAATACAGGTAATCGATGCGTGTCGTATCTCCGGCGTTGGTCGGAGGCGAGGTATTGTAGACCGTGAGTTTCGAAGGATCGGCAAGCAGCGCGGGATTGATGGTGATGCGTCCCGCAAGCCCGGTCTGCTGCGAGCCAAATCCCGTAATCGCGCCGGTATACAATTGGCTGCCATCGGTAAACAGCGGCAGTTGAGGGCTTCCGCTCGCCAGCGACGTCACCGTCGCGGTGGTCGAGGCCGCGCTGACCTTGGCGGTGCCGGTGCCGTTGTCGAGGATGCGCAGGGTTGAACCGGCGGGGTTGGAGAATTGCAGATTTGAGGGACCAAACACGCCATTGAGTTGCGCGACGATCGACGCCATTCCGCCGGAAAAATTGATGCCGATCACCGGATTGTTTGGATCGCCTCCAGGATTCGACAATGGCAGCGCGGTCGGATCGTCGACACGCACGATCGTGACCTGGTGCTGAGTGTTGGTGGTCGTATCGGTGTAGGTGAAGTTGATCTTGTTGCCCGGCAACACGTTGGTCAGATCGAGATCGAAGCCGGCCTTGGGAGCCAACGCGGCGGGCGCGACGGTCCCGGGAGTGGTCTTGTCCGAAAGCGCGCTCGCAACCGAAGCCGCCAGTTGGTCGATCTGGTTTTGCGCCTGAACCAGCGTCTTGTCGCGCAGCGTCACGTCGGCCGCGATCTGGCCGGAGCTGAACGCGTTGGTCACGTCCGAGATAGCCCCGTTCGCGAACTTGATCGAAATCGTGCCCACGGTCGATTTCGATGGGTCGGCGTTCCACAATGCATTAGGATTCAGTGTGCCTTGCGGATTGAAGCTCAGAGTCGACGCCTGAGCCCCGACCAGCTCGATGCCGCTGCCGGCATACACGGTAGTCTGATTGTTGGAATTGATCGTGACCTTGATATCCATCAACTGGGATAGCTGGTCGATCGCGCTGTCGCGTTGATCCATCAGCGTCGCCGCCATGGGGTCTGTTGTCTTCAACCCCTGCAGCTGCGTATTGATTTGCGCAATCTGGGTCATCGCTGCATTGGCTTGTCCGACCGAAATATTGATGTCCTGCTCGGCGTTCGAACGCAGCGTCTGTATGCCTTGCGTGGTCGCGTTGAGTTGCTGCGCCAGAGCCTGCGCGGCGGTGAGAGCCGTGATCTGCGCCGATGAACTGCCTGAGCTTGTCTGCAGGGCTTGCAGCGCGGTCGTGAAGTTCGAGTAGGCGTTTTCCAGAGTGCCGTCCTCACCAGGAGTTCCGTAAACCGACTGCAACTGAGTCAGAACGCTTGCGATCTGGTCGGCGTAGGCCCCGCCGGCGGTTTCCGTTCGCAACTGGGTCTGGATGAATTGGTTGAGCTGCCGGTTGACGCCGAGCACACTGACGCTCGAGCCGATCTGGCCTGTTTCCGTCTCGACCTGGACGCTGCTTTGGGTGATGTAGCCCGGCGTCTGCGCGTTGGCGATGTTGGACGAGACGACCGAAAGCGCTGCCTGGTTTGCACGCAAACCGGACATCGCAGTGGCGAGAGCAGAACCCAAACTCATGATAACCGCCTCAAATCAAGCCGTGCCGAAAACGCTTCGAGAAATCAGCGCAGCACGTTCAAGAGATCCTGCACCATGCTGTTGGCCGTGGTGATCACCTTGGTGTTCGCGGAATAGGCTTGCTGGGTCACGATCAGTTTAGTGAACTCATCGGCGATGTCGGTGTTCGACCCTTCGAGCGAGGAGCCGCTGATCTTGCCCGAGGCGCCGATAATCGCCGGGCCTGATTGATCGGTCACCGCATATGCGCCGCCATCCAGGCTCTTGAGGTAGTTCGTGCCGTTGAAGTGCGACAGCGTCACCGAAGCCAGGTCGAGATTCTGGCCATTGGAGAACGTGCCGATCACGAGTCCGCTGTTGCTGATCGCCACTGACTGAAGCTGGCCCGCGGCAAAACCGTTTTGCGTGATGGTGTTGATTGTCGCGGAGCCACCGATCGAAGCAAATTGAGTGAGACCACCGGAACCAACATTGATGGTGATGTTGCCGAGCGACTGGCCGGAGACCGTAACGTTAGGGACCGAAATCGCTGAGCCGCTTGGACTGATCAGCGCTCCACTTGGGCTGAAGGTGAATGTCGTGCCGACGTTGACCCATGCAGTCTGCGTGCCCGTCGCGGCCGGGTCGGACTGATAGAAAAGATTCCAGCTGTCCTGATGACCGCCACCCAGCGAGGCACTATCGGTTTTCGCCCATCGCAATTGCAGGTTCACCTGCGTTCCGCTCGCGTTGTAGGCCGTTACCGCCCCGCCACTGATGGTTTCGTTCTGAAAAACCGTGCCGTCATTAGCAACGACGACGCCCATGCCGACGCCGCCGCCGCCGGTGCGGGTTGCAGTTACGGTGATCGGAAAGCCGAGCGCTCCCCAACCGCCCGCCGAGCTGTTGATCGAAAGGTTTTGCGCCGTGCCGGTGTGCAAGGTGATCGCGCCGGTTGTAGAGTTGATGGTCGGCGCGACGCCCGTGATGGCGCCGATTTTGGCGAGCAGCTGGCCGACATTGTCGGTGACGTTGAGCTGGTTGCCGACGGCACCGGAGGCCACGAACGTAATGACGGTGCCGTCAACGGTGATGGTATCGCCCGCAACGAAATTTGTGACCAACGAATCGCTTGGCGTCGCGCCCGAGAGCGTCGTCGCCGCGGTAATCGGCGCCGCTGGCGCCGCCTTGTTGGAGGCCGCTGAGCCAGTCACCGTAGCGTCGCCGAACGGGACCGCCGGCGTGCCGACCGGCAGGGGATTTTGAGTAAAATCGGCAGGGTTCAAGCCGCCAGCCGCCAACAAACTGCCGGTCAGCGCGGTGGCGCTTGCCGCAGTCTTTGGCGCGGTCGGAAGGTTGGCCGCGTACTGGATGATGGTGGTTGCCTGCGCCGGAACGAAATTGTTCTGGAATTGAAGAACCTGCGGAACATTGCCGAGCGGGTTGCCGGTCTTGGAATCGACCGGCACTCCCATCAAGTAGTAGCCTGCGCCGTTGACCAGATTGCCATTGGCGTTGACCTGAAAATCGCCGCGCCTGGTATAGTCAGTAACACCGCTGAAAACCGGTACGTTGTCGACAGTCCCGGTTGCTTTTTGCACCGAGAAGAAGCCGTCGCCGTTGATCGCCATGTAGGTAGCGACAGTGGAGGCCGACACTGTGCCCTGGGATGAGATGGTGGAGCGCGCAAAAGCGGTGACGGACCCTGCGACCTGCCGGTCCGGCGTGGTGGCATCCGGAACGAGATCGACGAAGCTGGTGCCGGTGCCCTTGTAAGCCGTGGTCTGCGCGTTGGCGATGTTGCCGGAGATGTTCTGCAGCGCAAACGACTGCGCCTGCAAACCCGCGACGGAAGTATTGAGAGCATCGAAAATACCCATAACAGCGTCTCCAAAATCGATCCCGGCAGCCAATTTGCGTTTATGGCCGCAATCGAGGGTGACCGTCGCAAGCTCCGTGCCAGTATAGGAAATTCAAGGATTTCCGTTACTTAAACGAAAAACCCCGGTCCAGGGACCGGGGCACAATTGCCGGGCGGGCAACAATTGCCGGGCGAGCTTCAGCTCGCAGAGGGCGCCGCCGGATGAAATACCAAGGCCAAACCGTCCATGCAGTAGCGCAACCCCGTCGGCTTCGGGCCATCGTCGAAGACGTGGCCGAGATGCCCGCCGCAGCGTCGGCAGTGAACCTCGGTCCTTAGCATTCCGAGCATCCGGTCTTCGGTGGTGCCGACCGCGTTCTCCAACGGCGCGTAGAAGCTCGGCCAGCCGGTGCCGCTCTCGAACTTCGTCTCCGAGGAGAACAACGGCAGGTCGCAACCGGCGCAGGCGAAGATTCCCTTGCGATGTTCTTTCAATAGCGGGCTCGAGCCGGGCCGCTCGGTGCCCTGCTTGCGCAGGATTTCGTACTGCTGCGGCGTGAGTTGTGCGCGCCATTCCGCATCGGTCTTTTCGACCTCGAACTTTTCCGCGGCCTCTGCGGGAGACGCGCGAAGCCAACGGAAGCCGGCAAAGCCGAACAGACTGGCGACAGACGCTAGCAGGATACGGCGGTCAATCATGATGGTCTCCGGTGCGAAGCAGAAAACGTGACGTCCGCCTCAGATACGGGGTTTGGGGCCCAAAGTTACACCGAGCGGGCCGAAATTATCTCACTTTGTTGCGAGCCGTGTGCTGCGCAGCATGAGCGCTGGCCGTCTTTTTGAGCGGTCTTCCACCTCAAGGCGCGGTCTCACCATTGTTTGCCGGACCCGGCATCGGAATTCTGGGCTGGGGCCGAACCGGCGGCCGTCGGGAAGGCGGTGGCCTGGTTCCCACCATACGATTGGCTGCTTCCCTCCGGGCCTCGCGAATGCTGGCTGTATTTCGTGCCCGCTCGCGATAACGGGCCAGCGCGCCCGCAGTAGCCACCCTTGCGCGGGTCCACATGCCGATCGCGAGACCGGCAACTCGCCCGATCGTACCGCCCGCCCACACCATTTCGAATGGCGAAAAGAGGCGCCAGCGCTCGTCGCCCAATAAAATGCTGCGGGCTATGAGCTGTCCCGCCATCGCGCTCGTGTTCAGCCCGTGGCGACCGAAGCCGCTGGCGATCCACACCCCCTTACGCAATGGACCGATCTGCGGCATGCCGTGCACCGTCTGCCCGATGGCGCCGCTCCACATCTCCGCGATCTCGACACGTCCGAGTTGGGGAAAGATCGTCCGGATGCGGCGCTGAATCGCCACCGCAAAACGGTCAGGCCGCGCAGCCCATGTGGTTTCCGGACTGGCCCACATCAGGCGATCGCCCTCGACGATCCGGAAATGGTCGATGCCATCGCTATCGGTGATCGATCCCTTGAAGGTCGTCGCATCGGCCAGCCGTTCGCCAAGCGGCGCGGTGATCGCAGCGTAGCGCCAGACCGGCAGCAATGTTTCCGACACGCGTCGCGCGGGCGCGCCCAAATGTACATTGCCGGCGAGCACGATCTGGGAAGCGCGCAAACGCGCGGACGGCGTGACGATGCGCTTGCGGATGCCTGATATGTCGATGCTGACTGCCGGCGTATCCTCGAAAATCCGTGCCCCCGCTCGCCGCGCCAGCGCAGCCAGGCCGTGCACGTATTTGCGACCGTCGATCTGGAATGCCTTCGGATAATGCACGCCATGGAAATACCGGTCGGTCTTGATCTCGGCGCGCACGCGCTCGACCTGCCAGCCCTCCACTTCCGTATCAAAATCCTCACCGAGCATTTGCAAGCGTGCGATCAGTCGATCCCCTACATCGACGTTCGATAATTCGAGGGCACCTTCGCTCAGCGCAATCCCGGGAATCAACTCCTCGGTCGCGTGGGCCCGAATATATTCGACGCCTGCCTTCGACAATGCCCAGAGTTCGCGGGTATCTTCGAAGCCAATGCGCGCAATCAGATCGGCGATCGGAAGACTATAGCCCGGCATTACCGTGCCGAGTTGATGGCCGGAGGCGTTCCAGCCAACCTGGCGGCCTTCGAGCACCGCGACACTGGCGCCGAGCCGCGCGGCCTCCAACGCCACTGTAAGTCCGGCGAGCCCGGCGCCGATCACGGCGATATCGACATCCAGATCGAACGAAAGCCTGGAATGTTCGGGCAAGTCCGCGTCGTCCGATCGCATGGACTTGTTTTCAGGACTGTTGTTTGTGGAAGTCTCGCTCATACCATTTTTCTTACGGACCGAACCGGCGCTTGTCACCTTGTCTGGTCAAGCTGTCTGTAGATTAATGCGCGGACTTGAAACGAATCGAGATTGCGCCATGCGCCGTTTGATGCTGCTGCGTCACTCCAAGACCGAACATCACGCGCCGTCTGGCCGCGATCAGGACCGTCGCCTCGATAATCGTGGCCGCCACGACGCCGCCGAGATCGGCGGCTGGATCGGCCGGCACCCGCCTTTTCCGGATCTGGTGCTGGTTTCGCCAGCGATCCGGGCTCATCAGACCTGGGAAATTGCCTGGGAGCTAATGAAAGATTTGGCTCCGAAGCCCCAGGTCGAGCTGGTGCCGGAACTTTACGGCGCCGAACCGTCCCAGCTTCTGCAGATCATCCGCGAAGCATCGGAGCCCGATCCCCGCCGGCTCATGCTGGTTGGCCATAACCCGGGAATGCACGAACTCGCGCTGGCGCTCGCCGGCAGCGGCGACGCGGCGGGTCGTAACGCCCTTGCGGACAATCTGCCGACGTCCGGTCTGGTGGTCTTTGACTTTTCCATCGACGACTGGAGCGACGTGACATTCCGCCGCGGCCGGCTGGTACTGTTTGTCAGTCCCAAACTTTTGAAGCACGCGTCGGACGAGTAGCTGTCGCAACAGCCCCAGCCGCCGACTGGCCTTCGGAGCCACCCTCCCCACGCGTGGGTCACGGAAAGAGCGAGCTTCGCTCGTGTCGAACCACAAGGGGAATAAATATAAGAAAGTGTGAGCTGGGTCCGCAGGGACGACGTCTAACCTGATGACAAGCATCGGTAACGGCGTCGCCAAGTCTTGAACTTATGCTAGGCTGACGGGGGACAGGAGGCAGCAAATGTTCAAATCCATTCTGGTCCCGATCGATCTTGCCGACACCGATCTGGCGAAACCCGCGATTGCAACCGCGGCGACGCTGTCTTCCACCTACAGCGGTACGGTCCGGCTTTTGAACGTACTGCCGATGACGCCGGTGATGCTCGCCGAGTATGTGCCGCCGGATTTCGACGTGCAGCAGCGCCAGACCTCAGAGGAGGCGCTCGCTATCGTGGCCCGCGAGTCCGGAATCGAACCGTCCCGCATATCCACGACGGTGCGGCAAGGAGGTATCTATCACGAGATTCTCGAGGAGGCCGCCGCGCTCCACGCCGATCTGATCGTGATGACATCGCATCGTCCGGCGATGCGGACCTATTTTCTCGGCTCCAACGCCGGCCATGTCGTACGTTACGCGAAGTGCTCGGTTCTGGTGGTCCGGCATTAAAGCCTCGTCTTCAAAAGCGCACTAAGGCAGCAACGCTTTCGGCAAATCGCTGAACGTGTATTCGCCGGGCCGATTGCGCACTACAAACCCGCCGATCTGCCAGATAAACAGCGCAGCGAATCCTATCAGAAACAGGCCGCCTATGTATTCGCCCGTCAGAATGGCTCTCAGCAGAAGTCCCGCGATTGCGATTCCCACGAGCGCGAGCACGGCAACTCCCGCGCCATAGGTCCACGGTCCGACGCCGCTAACCAGCGCGGCCTTGCTTCCAGACTGCGCCATGCGCGCATGAAGCTCAGTGATGAAGTCGCGATATTCCCGATCCTGCGGCGACATCAACGTGACGGTCTGCCAGGTGGTCGAAAGTATCGCGATACGCTGCCCGTCGGATTCGACATCGGTCCGAAAGCGGCGGGACTGCATCGATACCGGCCGATAGGAGAGCCGGATCGCGGAGATATCCGTATATGGCCAACAGCCTGACTTGTTGCCGGCTTGCCACGATAGGCCATTGTCGGTGAGTTCAAACTCGTGCGCAGCCCCGATCAGCGAGGCCTTGTAGGCGTACCGGTTTAATGAGGCCCGCGGTGACGTTGTCACCCGTTTCGGCGGCGCTTTGAGAAAGTTCAACAGCTCCAACTCACGTTTCGCAGCGCGGGCTTGCACACACCGGCCGCTCTACCTTACAAGCCCGCGATGGCCGAGACGACCTATTTTCCACGTCCGCTGATTCTCGCGACCGCGCTGGTCTCCGGCGTGTTGCTTGCGCTCGCCGTGCATATGCTTGGCGCCCGCTTCGGCCTCGACCTCGGTGGTCTATGGCGATCCGATGCCGGTGAGTTGATGCCCGCGAGCGCGGCTCTAGCGTGGTGGCTGACGGCGACGGTGGGCTTCTGCGGCGGCTATTTCACGGCCAGGGTGATGCACGATGCGGTGTCGGGGCGAATTCCGCCGCGTGTGCGTCAATTCCTCGTGGCCGTCGGGGTGCTGGTACTTGCTGGCGCGGGACAGGCCGCTTCCGCGCCGACTCCGATTCCGACCTTCTCCGGCGTCCTCGCCGGTTTGGCCGCACTATCACTGGGCGCCGCGATGGCGTTTTGTGGCACGCATTTCGCCCTGCGCAAGACGTGAGCTCCGGGAACTGCCCGTCGCCGTCCTTTGCTGCTGGGCCATAGCGCCCCAGCCGATTGCCACGCCGGCCGCGAGGAGCAGACCCGCCGAGATGATCAGCGATGCATGTAAGCCGGTCACAAACCCGCTGGACTGCCCGATCAGCGAACCGAACAGGGCGACCCCGAGCACGCTCCCGGTTTGCCTGGTTGCATTGAGGACGCCAGCAGCAATACCCGAGCGTGATTTCTCCACGCTTCCCAACAGGGCCGACGTCAGAGGCGGCACCAGCAATCCAAGTCCGGTGCTGACCGCGATGAGTTGTAGGCAAATCGCCCAATAGCTCGTGCCGGCTTGGATTCCGACCATCGCAAGGCATCCGGTTGCAGCTAGCGCCGCGCCGGCAGCAATGGTGGCGGGAGCGCCGATGCGTTCTGCGATCCGGGGGGCGATCAGATTGACCGGCAGCACGGCGCCCATCATCGGGACGAATGCAAGCCCGGTCGCGAACGGCGAGAGATGGTTCACGCCCTGGAAGTACAGACTGAACACAAAGATCAATCCATACACCGCCACATTGACGAGCAGCCCGACCAGCGAGGTCATGGCGAACATCCGATGCTTGAACAGCGACAGCGGCAGCATCGGCTGTGGCGCGCGGGCTTCGCGCCGAATGAACAGCATCGCCAGCACCACCGACGCGGCGAAGCCCGCGATGACGAAGCGATTGCTCCAGCCAAGCGCGCCACCTTCAATGATGGCGCCCGCGAGGCAGCCTAGTGCTGCGATCGCCGCAATCTGTCCGGGCAAATCGATTTCGCGTTGACGCGATCGCGTGGTCTCGCTGGCATAGCGCCAGGTCAGCCACAGGCCGGCAAGCCCGATCGGCAGATTGACCAGGAAGATCGACCGCCAGCCGACAAGCGCGATCAAGCCGCCGCCGACCAGAGGTCCGGCGGTGAGCGCAAGGCTCGCGCCGGCGGCCCACGTGCCTACGGCTCGGCCGCGCGACTTGTCATCCGAATAAGAGTGGCTGAGCAGTGCGAGTGAGTTCGGAACCAGAATGGCTGCGGCAAGACCCTGGACGAAGCGGGCGCCGATCAGGATCGAAGCGCTCGGTGCCAGCGCGCAGGCCAGCGAAGCGGCCGTGAAGATCGCAAAACCAGCCATGAAGACC
>NZ_DATEPI010000070.1:0-19969 GCF_035273305.1 Bradyrhizobium sp.
CCGGTCACGTGGTGCTGGAGCAGGCGATCGAAATATTCAAGAAGACCACCGGAACGGATCCGGCCACCATTGATCCGTCCTCGCGCCTTGGCAAGCTCCTGCGCGCCCAGATGGACGCGATCGTGGACGCCACAGATGCGAATCAAGGAACCATCAATGCCAAGGGGGTGGGATTCAAGGCCTTCATTCCCGCGGTGTTTGCGCGACTGGTAAATGAAGCGTTCGAGACTCGCGCGAAAGACCAAGCCGAAATCAAGGTGACGGCTCCCGAGCAGCTTGTCCGCAACCGGAAAGCGCGGCCCGACCAATGGGAAGCTGACGTCATGCGCAGTAAATTGCTGCAGGCGAATTGGCCTCGCGGGCAAGCCTATGCGGCTGATGCGACCACCAAAGGCCGGCCCGCCTACCGCATGATGATGCCTGAATATTACGTGCCATCATGTCTTAGCTGTCACGGCTCCCCCAAAGGTGAAACCGACATCACGCATTATCCAAAGGAAGGTGGCAAGGAAGGCGATCTGGGCGCAGTCATAAGCGTGAGCCTATTCAAATAGTGCCGCACATATCGCTGCTTACTTCTCAATTCCCAGTAGGACCAACTCAGGCTGAAAGTACGACAATGGTTCTTCCGGACGCTATGAAATAGAGTGATGTCTCGTCTCACCATCCGCGCGCGCCTCATCATTTTATCAGGTGCGTTGCTGTGCATGCTAATTGCCACAAATCTATATCTCACCAATAAGCTAGCCAACAGCTCGGCCGCGGTCGCCCACGAAACCGAACTAAGCAGCATTATCGAATCCGCCAACAACGCCCGTATCGCCTTCGGTGAGATGCGTTATTGGCTCACCGATCTCGCCGTCAGTTTGCTCACTCCGTCGGAGACCAACGCTGCGGCAGCCCGAGCCCGCATGGACGATTATCTCGAACAGCTTGCGTTGCGGAAGCCCAAGCTGGTCGCGGCTGTTCGCGCCGAACGAAATGAATTCGAAAATAGCGCCAACGAAGCTGTCGATAGATATACCAACGACCAACGTGTGCTCGGCAACTCAAAGTTAGCCCAGGCGCGCGATCACAGCGTTAAAGTCGATGAATTGCTTGGCTCCCTCAATAAGGAGTTGAGGGAAGAACTGACCGCCGAACGCAATCAGATCGTTGAAAACGTAACCACTGCCACGCGGAGAACATTAGCCGCTGATCTGCTGATCGTGGCGCTTGGTGTGCTCCTTACGTTCGTCATTCTGCGTTCGATTGCAATTCCGATGCGACAACTTATCGGAGCCATAGACGGGCTAAGCGCTGGCAACCTTGCGGTTTCAATCCCTCCGGCCAGCCCTGACGAAATCGGCACGATGGCGCACACCCTTGGTCTGTTCCGCGACAGTCTCAAGGAACGTGACCGCTTTGCTGCTGAAGCCGAGGCGCAGCGCAAAACCATAGCGGCCGCGATCGCCACAATCTCCGAAGGCTTCGTGCTTTACGATGCCGAGGACCGCATGGTCCTGTTCAATGATCAGTTCCGGGCTATCTACCCGGGGTTGGCTGACTTAATCAAACCGGGCACCAAGTTCGATGAGGTGCTGAATGCGGTGGTCTCGCGTTCGCTGGTGGACCTCGGCAGGCAGACCCCGGAGGAGTGGCTTGCGGAGCGGCGAGCGCGGCATCAGCATTCGGGCGGATTTGCTGAATACCGATACGGCGGCCGCTTCGTCCGCATCAGCGAGCGCCGTATTCAGGGCGGAGGTACGGTAGCCGTCTACTCCGACATTACCGAACTTCGAACGCAGAATCTCGAGCTCGAAGAGGCGAGAGAGCTGTCGGAAGTGGCCAATCGGACCAAGAGCCAATTCCTCGCCAACATGAGTCACGAGTTGCGGACACCGCTTAACGCGATCATCGGCTACAGCGAAATTTTACAGGAAGATGCTGTCGATAACGGGCAAGAGCAGCTCGTCCCCGACTTGAAGAAAATCGAAGGAGCTGGCCGTCATCTACTGGGATTGATCAATGACATTCTCGACCTCTCGAAGGTTGAGGCCGGTAAGATGGACGTGTTTATTGAGGAGATCGATCTTTCGTCCCTGCTGGACGAAGTGAAATCGATCATCGCGCCGTTGGTCGCAAAGAACGGTAACGAGCTGGAGGTGCGTCTGGCCGATCACGTTGGAAAGATGCGCAGTGACCGAACAAAGCTGAAACAATGCCTTCTGAACGTTCTAAGCAATGCCAGCAAATTTACCCAGGACGGCAAGCTCACGGTTCAAGTGAGGCGGTTCGAAACGGATGGTCCTAAGATCGAGATTGTAATCTCCGATACCGGGATCGGTATGAATGAGGATCAGATCGGGCGTTTGTTCCAGGCATTCAGCCAGGCTGACGCTTCGACCACCAAAAAATTTGGCGGCACCGGCCTTGGGCTCGCGATCACACGTCATTTCTGCAGGTTGCTCGGCGGCGATATTTCCGTTGCGAGCCAACCAGGCGTTGGCTCAAGCTTTACGATCGTTCTTCCCGATCAGGCAGCTGAACCGGAATCGTTGAAACCGGTAGAATCGGCTCTAGAAGCCCCTCGTAGCACCTCGGCGGGTTCAACCGTCACTGTGCTGGTGGTGGATGATGACCCCGCCGCGCGCGACCTTCTGACCACGAATTTGGGGCGGGAAGGCTATCGCACCGTTCAGGCGCGCGGTGGCGACGAGGCGCTGGAGCTTGCTCGCAAGCTGCGCCCCGATGCCATAACTCTAGACGTTTTAATGCCCAAAAAAGATGGCTGGACCGTACTGGGAGCTCTCAAAGCCGATCCTGTGCTTCGCGACATCCCCGTCGTTATGGTCACAGTGGCACCCGACCGTGGCATAGGCCTGTCGCTTGGAGCGGCCGAGGTAATGACCAAACCAGTCGATCGTGGCCAGCTTACCGCGCTGCTCCGCCAGCTCCTCTCGCGCGATGGGCCGATTTTAGTGGTCGAGGACGATCTGGCCACGCGCGAAACGGTTCGTCATACCGTCGAAAAGCTGGGACTCACCGTCGCTGAAGTGACAAATGGTCGTCTTGCTCTCACTTGGCTCGCGGAAAATTCAGCCCCTGCGTTAATTCTGTTGGATCTGATGATGCCGGAGATGGACGGGTTCGAATTCCTGGACACATTTAATCGTCGGCCCGACTGGCGCCACATACCGGTAGTCGTTATCACTGCCAAGCAGCTGACGGCGGCAGAGCGCGCCCTTCTCGCCGGCCGGACCCGTATCGTCATCAGAAAAGGCGCTTCAATGGACACCGATGTTGCTGACGCGATCAGGAAAGCGGTGGGCCAACGTGGGAAACGCCGCCCAGACAATGCGCAAACCTAGTTTCTCGATCACTGGTGAATGAATGACAAAGATCTTACTGGTCGAGGACAACGAGATGAATCGCGACATGCTCTCGCGTCGTCTCGCTCGCAAGGGCTTTGATGTCGTCATGGCCGTCGATGGCGGCGAAGCCGTCTCCATGGCTAAGAGCGAGCACCCGGATTTGATCCTGATGGATATGAGCTTGCCAGTTATCGATGGATGGGAAGCGACGCGGCTGATGAAGACTACCGAGATCACCGCGCATATTCCGGTCATTGCGCTGACAGCGCATGCCATGTCGGGAGATCGCGAAAAGGCGCTAAACGCCGGGTGCGACGACTATGACACAAAACCCATTGAGATGCCGCGCTTGCTGGAAAAGATCGAAGCTCTTCTCGTCCGCGCACGAGGATAGCTTAGCGCCATGAAGGAACCGGGCCAGCGCCTCGAACGTGCCCTTGCCGCCTTCGCGCGCCAGGAGTTCGGGGCTCCGGTTGCAACGATCATCGGCCTGACCGAAATCATGATCGAGGATGCGCGCCGGATTGGAGACGATCTGCTGGCATCCGATCTGGGCCGCATCCATTCGGCCGGACTGCTGCTTCAAGGCCAAGTCAGTCAATTGGTCGATCTGGCTACCCAGGGCTCATTGGACGCCATCGGCGACACTGACACGGTCAAGGCCAAGCTCCGGCATGATTTGCGCACCCCGCTAAATGCCATCAAAGGCTACAGCGAATTGATTATTGAGGCGGCGCGCGAAAGCGGTCAAAAGGACCTGATTGCCGACACGGGAAAGCTGCTGAGTGCCGCCGAGCAACTGCTCGGACAAATCGACAATCTCGTCGGCCTGGCGGGTGCTGGAGATGAATCGGCAGAGGCGCCGCTTATTGCCATGCCTTCCCGCAGTGTCATCGACCAGGTGATGCGCTCAATTCAGCCGATCACACCAAACGCCCGACGCGATCAGAGCATCTCCAGCCGGATCCTTGTTGTCGACGATATGGAAGCCAATCGGGAGCTTCTTTCACGCAGGCTGAGTCGCGATGGCCATTTCGTCACGATGGCAAACGACGGCCACTCGGCCCTGGATCTGCTAGATAAAACCGAGTTCGACCTGGTGCTACTTGACTTGATGATGCCGGATATCAATGGGTTCGATGTACTGCGCCGGTTGAAGGAAGATCCGGCCATCCGCCACATCCCTGTGATCATGATTTCGGCGCTTGATGAAATCGATAGCATTGTTCGTTGCATTGAAGCCGGCGCCGAAGACTACATTCCCAAGCCTTTCGATCCGGTGCTCCTCGCTGCACGGATTGATGCGACACTGGAGAGGAAGCGGCTCCGCGACCGCGATCACGCGTTCACGCTTGAACTGCAGGCCGAGAAGAGCAAGTCGGACGCATTGTTATTGAATATCTTGCCTGCGGGGATCGTCGAGCGGATGCGTCAAGGGGAAGTGGGGATCGCCGATCGCTTTCCCGACGCTACTATTTTGTTCTCGGATCTTGTCGGCTTTACAAATCTTGCCAGCAAATTGTCGCCCGGGCAGATCATCGAGATTTTGAACAATCTGTTTTCTTCATTCGATGCGTTGGCAAAGCAACTGCGGCTCGAAAAGATCAAAACGATCGGCGATGCCTACATGGTCGCGGGCGGGCTGCCGGAGGAAACACCCGACCATGCTGTTGCCGTAGCCGACATGGCGCTAGGCATGATCGATGCCGTGCACCAGATCGGACTTGAGTTCGGCGAGAATCTTCAGGCCCGCATCGGCATTCATTCGGGCGAGGTCGTAGCCGGGATCATCGGTCAGCATCGTTTCATCTATGACGTTTGGGGAGATACCGTAAATACGGCCAGCCGCTTGGAGACATCCGGACTGCCCGATCGTATTCAAATATCGCAGCAAACATATCAGCGCATCCGCGACAAATTTCATTGCGAACTGCGCGGGCCGGTTGAAGTGCGGGGAAAAGGGGCGATGCTGACCTATTTCTTGGGAGCACGTCGCGACTAGGAGGGCGTAATGGCTCTCGCGAAAACCTGTCGCTTGCGGAAGCAGCGCCCATGCTGGTAGGCGGTGACGGGATCGAACCGCCGACATCCTGCGTGTAAAGCAGGCGCTCTACCTCTGAGCTAACCGCCCCCTGAACCTTCTGTTTAGCGCCGCGACGCCATCGCGCGCAAGCCGCTGTGGCAATCAAAAGGCGGCGCCCCGGTCAGGACGTCGCCTCTCGCAAACCATCGTAAACTCTGGAGCCCGGCTCTGATTGAATCAGAACCGGGCTCCAGCTTATTCTTCCGACGGCGTTTTCTTCACGCGAACCGGCGCCGCTTCGCTCGAAAACGCTCTAATGCGCTGTCAAACCGCCGGCGGCCTCGTCGCCGGCCTCGGGCTTCACCGGCACCTTGGTGTCCTCCTCCCAGACGATCGGTACTGGGGGCCTTACCAGGGCCTTGGAGACGACATCATCGAGCCGTGCTACCGGAAGGATGGTCATTCCGCCCTTGATCGCATCGGAAATTTCCGTGAGATCCTTGGCATTGTCTTCCGGGATGAGCACCGTCTTGATGCCGCCCCGCGCAGCCGCCAGCAGCTTCTCCTTCAAGCCGCCGATCGGCAGCACCCGACCGCGCAGGGTGATCTCGCCAGTCATGGCGACATCATGCCTGATCGGGATGCCCGTCATCACGGAGACGATCGCGGTAGCCATCGCAACGCCGGCCGACGGGCCGTCCTTGGGGGTGGCCCCTTCGGGCACGTGGACGTGAATATCGCGCCTGTCGAACAATGGCGGCTCGATGCCGAAGCCTACCGCGCGCGAGCGGACATAGGACGCCGCCGCGGAAATCGACTCCTTCATCACGTCACGCAAATTGCCCGTGACCGTCATCTTGCCCTTGCCAGGCATCATGACGCCTTCAATCGTGAGCAACTCGCCGCCGACATCGGTCCAGGCCAGGCCAGTGACAATGCCCACCTGATCGTCGGTCTCGATCTCGCCATAGCGATATTTCGGAACACCGAGGAATTCTTCGAGCGACTTCTCGCCGACCTTCACCGATTTCTTCTTCGAGATCATCAGCTCCTTCACCGCCTTGCGGGCAAGCGTCGAAAGCTCACGTTCGAGGTTGCGTACCCCGGCTTCGCGAGTGTAGCGCCGGATCATCAGCAACAGCGCGTCATCATCGATCGACCACTCCTTCGGGTCTAGCCCATGCTTGGAGATCGCGTTAGGGATGAGATGCTTGCGCGCGATCTCGACCTTCTCGTTCTCGGTGTAACCCGCGATCCGGATGATCTCCATACGATCCATCAGCGGACCAGGAATATTCAGGGTGTTCGCCGTGGTGATGAACATCACGTTTGACAAATCGTAGTCCACCTCGAGATAGTGGTCGTTGAACGTCGAATTCTGCTCAGGGTCCAGCACCTCAAGCAGGGCCGATGACGGATCGCCCCGGAAGTCGGCGCCCATCTTGTCGATCTCGTCCAGCAGGAACAGCGGATTCGATGTCTTTGCCTTGCGCATGGACTGGATAATCTTGCCGGGCATCGACCCGATATAGGTCCGTCGGTGTCCACGGATTTCCGCTTCATCGCGCACGCCTCCGAGCGAAACGCGCACGAATTCGCGTCCCGTTGCTCTCGCGATCGACTTACCGAGCGAGGTCTTGCCGACGCCCGGAGGACCGACGAGACACAGGATCGGCCCAGTCAGCTTATTTGCACGCGACTGCACCGCCAGATACTCCACGATGCGATCCTTGACCTTCTCCAACCCGTAGTGGTCGTTGTCCAGGGTCGTCTGAGCCGCGACCAAATCCTTCTTGACCTTGGATTTCTTATTCCACGGAATCGAGAGCAGCCAATCGAGATAGTTGCGCACGACCGTTGCTTCCGCGGACATCGGCGACATCTGACGCAGCTTCTTGAGCTCGTGCTGCGCCTTCTCGCGGGCCTCCTTCGAAAGCTTGGTTTTAGCAATCTTCTCTTCCAGGTCAGCAAGCTCGTCGCGACCTTCGTCGTCGCCGAGCTCCTTCTGGATCGCCTTCATCTGCTCATTAAGGTAATATTCGCGCTGCGTCTTTTCCATCTGGCGCTTGACGCGCGAACGGATGCGCTTCTCGACCTGCAGCACCGAAATCTCACTCTCCATCAGCCCGAGCACCTTCTCGAGGCGCGCGGTCACGGACAGCGTCTCCAGGATTGCCTGACGATCGGCGATCTTGACCGCGAGATGAGAGGCAACGGTGTCGCCGAGCTTGGCGAAATCGGTAATCGCCTGCACGACGCCGACGACTTCGGCGGAAATCTTCTTGTTCAGTTTGACGTAGCTCTCGAAATCGGAAACCACGGAACGCGCGAGCGCCTCGGCCTCAACCGATTTGGCGTCGGTGTCCGAAAGCGCGATTGCGGTCGCCTCGTAATATTCCGACCGCGCAGTGTACTTTTGCACACGCGCGCGCTCGAGGCCTTCCACCAGCACCTTTACAGTGCCATCGGGAAGCTTCAGCAGCTGCAATACGCTGGCTAGCGTGCCGGTCTCATAGATTGCGTCCGGGGTCGGATCGTCGTCCGACGCGTTCTTCTGCGTCGCGAGCATGATCAGCGCGTCGTTCTTCATCACTTCTTCGAGGGCGCGGATCGATTTCTCACGGCCAACGAACAGGGGCACGATCATGTGCGGGAAAACGACGATGTCGCGCAGCGGCAGCACCGGGTAGGAGTGGCTTTCGCCGTGCACGATAGATGGCCGGGGTTTTGGGATTGTCATGGCCTATTCCTTTTGTTGTGCCCCCTTGGACGCAGTCCGCCATTGCGCAACCGCCACAAGGTGCAGGGATATTCCGGGAGTGATTGGCCGCAGATGGCCGACCTATCCGGATCGTTTACTGCGACGAATCTGCAGATGTTCTTTCATCGCCAAGAGCATTAGGTGGCTATGGACCGCAGGGGTGTCAAGCGTTGAAAAAGGCCGGAAAACATGGCCGAACGCACGGGACAATCTTACACGCAAACTGCCGACGACAATGTCGCCAGCTGTCTTGTTGCGCACCTCAACTCCGAGCCAGCCACGCGCCTCAGGCGCTAGCGCTGCTCTCGACGGCGCGGTCGGAACGATCGGCGTAGATGTAGAGCGGCCGAGCAGTTCCCTCCACCACTTCGCGGGAGATAACCACCTCTTCGACGCCTTCCAATCCGGGAAGATCGAACATGGTCTCGAGCAGGATGCTCTCGAGAATAGAACGCAGCCCCCGCGCGCCTGTTTTGCGCTCGATAGCTTTGCGAGACACAGCCCCAAGCGCTTCGTCCGCGAAGGTGAGTTCGATATTCTCCATCTCGAACAATCGCTGATACTGCTTCACAAGCGCGTTCTTCGGATCGGTCAGGATCTTCTTCAGTGAAGCCTCATCGAGATCCTCTAGCGTCGCTACCACTGGCAAGCGGCCGACGAACTCCGGGATCAGGCCGTACTTCAAGAGATCCTCGGGCTCGACGTGGCGGAAGATTTCGCCAGTGCGGCGATCTTCCGGCGCCAACACCTGGGCGGCGAAGCCGATCGAGGTCGAACGCCCGCGCGCGGAGATGATTTTCTCCAGTCCCGAAAATGCGCCACCGCAGATGAACAGAATGTTGGTGGTGTCGACCTGCAGGAACTCCTGCTGCGGATGCTTGCGCCCCCCCTGCGGAGGAACGGATGCGACGGTGCCCTCCATGATTTTCAAGAGTGCCTGTTGGACGCCCTCACCGGACACATCCCGGGTGATCGAGGGGTTGTCGGACTTGCGGCTGATCTTGTCGATTTCGTCGATGTAGACGATACCGCGCTGCGCGCGCTCGACGTTGTAGTCCGCCGACTGCAGCAGCTTCAGGATGATATTCTCGACATCTTCGCCGACATAGCCGGCTTCGGTGAGCGTCGTGGCATCCGCCATCGTGAACGGCACGTCGAGAATGCGCGCCAGAGTCTGCGCCAGTAGCGTCTTGCCCGAACCGGTCGGGCCGATCAGCAGAATGTTCGATTTCGCGAGTTCGACGTCGTTGTGCTTGGTCTGGTGATTCAGCCGCTTGTAGTGATTGTGGACGGCGACCGAGAGCACTTTCTTGGCATGACTCTGCCCAATGACGTAGTCGTCCAGGACCTTGCAGATTTCCTTTGGGGTCGGAATGCCGTCGCGCGACTTCACGAGCGAGGATTTGTTCTCCTCGCGGATGATATCCATGCACAGCTCAACGCACTCATCGCAGATGAATACGGTCGGACCCGCAATCAATTTGCGGACTTCGTGCTGGCTCTTGCCGCAGAACGAGCAATACAGCGTATTCTTGGAGTCGCTCGTGCCGACCTTGCTCATTCCTATCTCCGTCCGCCGTTCGATCTCATCCGCTCAGTTGACCTATTCCGGCACGAACCGGCGCCTAGGTCTAAATAGAGCAAATTCCGTACCAAAAAAGACCCAACACTCCAAATGCCCTGCGGCTCGAATCTCCTGTCATCGTAGCCGACCTCGCCTAGCCAATCATGGTCGCACCCGACTATCAAGAATTCGCTAATCAGCCCAACATCCGCTTCTCGTGACAATACCGTGATTTGCGGCATTCGCACGAGCCCGAACCTCGCGAAATCAGCCGAGCGTTGCGCGATTGCCACGCCCGCGTGAGGCGAAACGGAACCCTGCCGGCGCGAGGGCGATAATATGGCTCGCTAGCGACTTGAATTGCCGATGGCAATGGTCTGTTAACGCCTATACCGCGGTTTGTGATCCGTCGGGCTTCACGGAGCCTTTGCAGTGGCGGGATCTTCCAAGCGCTTGTCGATCACCTTATCGACGATACCGAAGTCGCGGGCCATGTCGGCCGTAAGGAACTTGTCGCGTTCCAGCGCATCCTCGATCGCCTTGTAGGTCTGCCCCGTGTGTTTGACGTAGATCTCATTCAGCCGCTTCTTGAGATTCAGGATTTCCTGCGCATGCAGCATGATGTCGGTGGCCTGACCCTGAAAGCCGCCAGACGGCTGGTGGACCATGATGCGCGAATTCGGCAGTGAGAATCGCATGTCCTTGTGGCCCGCGGCCAGAAGCAGCGAACCCATCGAGGCTGCCTGCCCCGTGCACAGGGTCGAGACCGGCGGACGGATGAACTGCATGGTGTCGTAAATCGCAAGGCCGGATGTCACCGCCCCGCCTGGCGAATTGATGTACATCGAGATTTCCTTCTTCGGATTCTCGGCTTCCAGAAACAGGAGCTGCGCCACGGTGAGGGTCGACATCCCATCCTCAACTACACCGGTCACGAAGATGATCCGCTCCTTCAACAGGCGCGAGAAGATGTCGTAAGCGCGTTCGCCGCGGTTGGTCTGCTCAACCACCATCGGCACGAGGTTCATGTAAGTTTCCATCGGATCGCGCATTAGTCACCCAAAGTTGGCGGACGAACATCCATCGGCGAGCACTTATTGCCGGGCGCGGAGGCACGTCCCGTGATGCAGGAATTAAAGACAGGGTTCACAGATATGGAGCCAATTTCCCGCTGACAAGAGCAGGTCGAAAGCGTGCTGATTGGCCAGTTGAAGCTGATTCGCGCGGCCGGGCATAGCTTACGGATGCGCAGCCGCGCGCGTTTCGGCTCTCAACCTTAACGCCGCGCCGTGCGCGATCAGGCGGCGCTCTTCTCGGTTTCATCGTCCTTGTAAAGGTCTTCGCGGGTGACCTTTTTCTCGGTGACGTTGGCAAGCTCAAGGATGAAATCGACCACCTTGTCCTCGTAGATCGGCGCACGAAGTTGGGCCAGCGCATTGGCGTTGTTGCGGTAGTAATCCCAAACCTCCTTCTCGCGACCAGGCATCTGCCGAGCGCGCTCAATCACGGCGCGGCTGACTTCGTCGTCGGTGACGGTAATCTTGTTCTTTTCACCGATCTCGGAAAGAACGAGGCCGAGCCGGACCCGACGGTCGGCAATCTTGTGGTATTCTTCCTTGGCAGCTTCTTCCGTCGTGTCTTCATCGGCAAAAGTTTTGCCGCTGGATTCCATTTCGGCCTTGATTGAATTCCACATCAGCTTGAATTCCTCCTCCACGAGTGAAGGCGGTGCCTCGAACCGATGGGATTCGTCGAGGCGGTCGAGCAGCATGCGCTTGACCCGCTGCCGGGTAGCGCCAGCAAACTCGGCGGACAGCCGCTGGCGCGCGGCTTCCTTCAGCTTATCAAGGGATTCCAAGCCCAGCGACTTGGCGAACTCGTCATCGATTTTGCTTTCCTGTGGAGCTTCGATCAGGGTTGCCGTCGTTTCGAATTCCGCCGGCTGACCGGCAAGCTTGTCGTTGGCATAATTCTTTGGAAAGGAGACTTTCAAGTTGCGGGTTTCGCCCGTCGCAATGCCGATGAGCTGTTCCTCAAAGCCGGGAATAAAGGTGTTGGAGCCGATCGTAACCTGGATCCCTTCGCCGGCACCTCCCTCGAACGGGGTGCCGTTAATCGTGCCCTTGAACGAGATGGTAACGCGGTCCCCGGACTCAGCTTTGGCATCCTCGCCTTTCGCAGCATAAGCTCTGTTCTGGTCCGCGATCCGCTTGATAGCATCGTCGACATCCGCGTCGGTGACCTCGGCGATCGGCTTTTCAACCGTAAAGCTCTTGAAGTCCGCGAGCTGGATCGGAGGAACCACTTCGATCGAAACCGTGTAGGTGAGATCGGATTTTCCGGCGAGGATATCCTCAACGGCCTTCTGCTCGGTAGGCATGGTAATCTTCGGCTCGGTGGCCAGGCGGAAACCACGCTCCGTAAAGATTTGAGAATTGGTCTCGCGGATGGTCTGATCAATGGTCTCCGCCATCACCGAGCGGCCATACACCTTCTTGAGATGACTAACCGGCACTTTGCCGGGGCGAAAGCCGTTCAGACGGACCTTGTCCTTGAGGTTCACGAGACGCGCATCCGCCTTGGCATCAAGGTCCGATGCCGGAACGTTGATCTGGAATTCGTGCTTCAATCCCTCGGCGAGGGTTTCTGTGACCTGCATGGCGTCAATCTTCTTCCGCTTTCGTCCGAGCAAAAGCCCGCACATTGTCAATTTGGTCGACGCGCGACGTTGGAGCCTGCGTCAGTGGTTCGGCAGATGCGCTTCTTCGGACTGAGTGCCCCTTCGAAACAGATCCGCCAGTAATCGTCATGCCAACGCCGTCAGCGCTTGGTGCGGGCGGAGGGACTCGAACCCCCACAACTTTCGTCACTGGAACCTAAATCCAGCGCGTCTACCAATTCCGCCACGCCCGCTAATTGCATCATCACCGGCCGCGATGCCGCGGGCGGCGGGCTTATAACATGGGCACACCTCTCCGCAGCAAAAAAACGCCATCCCGAAACCTGCCCCGCAGGTACCCGTGCTAGCTGGACATATCCAGTGGAAAATGTCCGGATCGAACAATGCCAGACAAGATTTCAGGACTGGACCGGCGCGAACTCTTGGCGGGATTGGCCGCTACGGCCCTCGGCCAATCCGCACCGCGGCTGGCATCTGCCCGAGGGCGCAACGGCGTCGCTCTGGAAGCCACGGAACTCGCCATAGCCATCGGCTCCGGGCAACCTGAAATCCCGATATGGGTGCTCCGGAGTTCGCCGCCAGAGCCGGCGGTGCGGCTTATGAAAGGAGATGAGCTCGAAATTGCGATCCAGAACAATCTGCCGGTGCCAGCCGTGCTGAACTGGCGCGGGGTAGATGGAGCGCGGCTGACCGAACCGCTTCTCGTGCGGCCCCCACTGCCGCCAGGCGCCAAAGAAAGCCAAGTGACTCCATTGCGTCAGGCCGGCACTTTCTTGTGGGACCTTCAGCTATTGGGGGACGGCATGGCGCGGCCCTTGCCGGCGCTGCCGCTTATTGTCGCGGAAAGCGAACCGGTGGCGGTCGACCGTGACGAGGTGTTTCTGATCGAGGAGTGGCGGTTGCGCCCTGACGGCACTCCTATCGCCCCGGGAATCGAGCCGAACGGCGCTCCCCCGCTCTACACGGTCAACGGTCGATTAACCCGTGACGTTACGGCACGCGCCCACGAGCGGCTGCGGTTTCGCTTCATTAACGGGTGCCAACGCACGGTAATCGCCCTCAAAATTGAGGACCTCGAAGTTCGCGTCATGGCCCTCGACGGCGAACCGGCCGAGCCTTTCTTGGCGCGCAATGGGGCTATGGTGCTGCCTCCCGGAGGGCGGGTGGATGCTTTCGTGGACGCTAGTGCCTTGCCCGGCGCAACGCCGATCCTGCTCCATAATGGCCAGGAAGCCCGCCCGATTGGCCAGTTAGTTGTGGCAGACCAATCGCCCCTTCGAGATACACCCCTGCCCTTGGCGCCTGCCCTGCCATCCAATGGCCTTCCAGGCAAACTCGACCTCAAAAGCGCCCAACGCTTTGATGTGACCCTTGGGGGAGCGAAAAGCGGTTGGATAAGGCCTGCAAAGGTCGCGCTGTCCGCCCCGCCAGCCTTCCGGGCCAAATTAGGCCGTCCGGTGGTGTTGGGGCTGAGCAACCCGGGGGAAAAGCCAACAATTTTTCACCTGCATGGGCATCATTTCCGGCTGCTCGATCGGTTTGACGATGGCTGGAAGCCGTACTGGCTAGACACGATTGCGATCGAGTCCGGCCAGACGCAAAGGATCGCTTTCGCCGCTGACCATGCAGGGTCCTGGCTGATCGAGAGCGTGGCGACGGACTGGGCGGCACCCCGCCTCGTGCGGTGGTACAGCGTGGAATGATGGAACCGGCTCAGTAGTCGATCCCGAATTCGTCATACAGATGGCGAAACACGGCGGGGAGTACTTCCGGCAAGTCCTCAGCGATCAAGCCGGGGCCGGCCTCGCGCGCCGCCTCACCATGCATCCAGACCCCGATCGAGGCCGCCTCGAAAGCCGGAACGCCTTGCGCGAGTAGCCCGCCGATGATGCCAGACAGCACGTCACCGGCCCCTCCGGTGGCCAGCCAGGGCGGCGCATTGGCCGCGATGGTGGCCCGCCCCGCCGGGGCGGCGACTACCGTGTCCGGCCCCTTCAGCAGGACGACCGCGCCGCTGCGTTGCGCGGCGGTGCGCACCCGTTCAAGTTTGGAGCGAAATGGATGTTTGTTGCTGATATCGCTGAACAGCCGGGGAAACTCGCCCTCGTGCGGCGTGAGAACCACCTGCGCTTCGGGTGATGCTTTAATTGCTTCGAACAATCGATCAGGCGCTTCAGCGAAACTGGTCAGCGCATCCGCATCAAGCACCAGTCCGCGGTTGGCCGATAGCGCCGTAAGGACAAAATCGCGGGTGCGCGGGCCAACACCGGCGCCCGGCCCGATCACGCAGGCGTTGAGACGCTTATCACTCAACATTTCGGCAAACTCAATTGCGGTATCGATCGGGCGAACCATCACGGACGTCAGCGCGGCGGCGTTTACGATCACCGCCTCTCTGGGCGAGGCTACCGTGACGAGGCCAGCTCCGGCGCGCAGACACCCACGGGCGGACATCCGCGCGGCGCCGGTAGTCACGGCATCGCCCGAGATCACGATCGTATGGCCGCGAGAGTATTTATGGCCATCGATGCGTGGCAACGGGAACGATTGGCGCCATTTTTGCGGGAGGTTTTCGAAAGTCTGTGGCTGAATTTCCTCTAGCACCCGAGGATCAATCCCGATATCCGCAACTCGCACCCGTCCGCAGTGGACGCGGCCGGGCAGCAGCAAATGCGCAGGCTTGCGCCGGAAGAAGGTGATGGTTTCGGTGGCGCGCACCGCGACACCCATAACGGCGCCAGTGGTCCCGTTGATCCCGCTCGGCAAGTCCACCGCAATAATCGGAGCACCGTTGGCGTTGATCGCATCGATGACATCGCGCGGTTCGCCACTCACCGGCCGGTTAAGGCCAGCACCAAACAACGCATCGATAATTAGGCCAGGTCTACCGATCGCCTGGGGGTTGAATGGCAATACCGGATATTTCCAACCCTTCGCCGCGGAGCCCGCGTCTCCTTGCAGGTTGTCACGGTCGCCCAGCAAGATCACTGAAACCTCACGGCCTCGCGCCGCCAGTTCAGCCGCCGCGACGAAGCCGTCGCCGCCATTATTGCCGGACCCGGCAGCCACAACGATCGGCCCCTCCGCGACGAGCTCCAGCGCGGCTTCCGCGACGGCCTGGCCCGCGCTCAGCATCAGCGCAAACCCAGGCGTTCCCGCGGCCATGGTGAGCCGATCCGCGCGCTCCATTTCAGAGGTGGTCAAAACTTCCATGCCAAATCCGTGCTGCCGCCCGCCTTATTCTCAGGCATTTGCCCATGCATTGCGAAATCCAGTGCTTGGAAAGTGCATAGCCATTGGTCAGTTTGCCTATTTAGCGGGCTGCCGTATCGTGCTTCCATCTGCTAAACCTCGCGCGGAATGCCTGCTAAACAGCTGATAACCCTCCTGAAGCAGGTGTCCGCGATCTTGTGGCATAGACCCTGCTTTTATCGAGGTCGGTTCCACAGCACCGCATTCAACCGCTCAATCGGACTTCGGCCGCGCATCTACGAACGATCGGACAACATGCGAAGCGCGATGTCGAAGCAAATCTGCCATCGGATACCCAAACGCCCGGGAGGCGCTCAGTGAAGAAAATTGAAGCCATCATCAAGCCATTCAAGCTCGACGAGGTAAAGGAAGCACTCCAGGAAGTTGGACTCCAAGGCATCACCGTTACTGAAGCAAAGGGGTTCGGCCGGCAGAAAGGCCATGCCGAACTCTACCGCGGGGCAGAGTACATCGTGGACTTTCTGCCCAAGGTGAAAATCGAGATTGTAATCGGTGATGACCTGGTCGAGCGCGCCATCGACGCCATCAGACGCGCGGCCCAGACCGGGCGCATCGGCGACGGCAAAATCTTCGTGTCCAACGTCGAGGGAGCCATTCGCATCAGGACCGGTGAATCAGGGCTGGATGCGATCTGACCCGAGTTTGCCGCTAGTCTGATGTTGTATTGGCCTTGCCTGAATTGTAATGAGCTTCACCCACGGTCGCTGCCCGCGGCCAGATCACGACGACCTGTAAGCCAAAAGGGGTATTCATGAAGACCGCCAAAGATGTCCTGAAATCGATCAAGGACAACGACGTTAAATACGTCGATCTGCGTTTTACCGATCCGCGCGGCAAGTGGCAGCATGTGACTTTCGACGTTGGCATGATCGAAGAGGACACGTTTGCCGAGGGTGTCATGTTTGACGGCTCCTCGATTGCCGGCTGGAAGGCGATCAATGAATCCGACATGTGTCTGATGCCGGACCCGGTCACCGCGATTATTGATCCGTTCTTCGCCGAGACCACGATGGTCATCACCTGCGACGTGCTGGAGCCGACCACCGGTGAGCCCTACAACCGCGATCCACGCGGCATGGCCAAAAAGGCCGAGGCCATGGTCAAATCGATGGGCGTTGGCGATACCGTTTTCTTCGGACCCGAAGCCGAGTTCTTCGTCTTCGACGATGTCCGTTATCAGACCACGCCTTACAACACCGGATTCAAGCTGGACTCGGTGGAATTACCGATCAACTCGGATACTGAATATGAGGGCGGCAATCTAGGTCACCGCATCCGCACCAAGGCCGGCTACTTCCCGGTGCCGCCACAGGATTCGGTGCAGGACATGCGCTCGGAAATGCTTGGCGCAATGGCCAAGATGGGCGTCAAGGTCGAGAAGCATCACCACGAAGTTGCCTCGGCCCAGCACGAACTCGGCATGAAGTTCGACAGCATGACGCTGATGGCTGACCAGATGCAGATCTACAAATATTGCATTCATCAGGTCGCGCACATCTACGGCAAGACGGCAACCTTCATGCCGAAGCCGGTCTACGGCGATAACGGCTCGGGCATGCACTGCCATCAGTCGATCTGGAAGGGTGGCAAACCGGTGTTCGCCGGCAATAAATACGCTGACCTCTCGGAAACCTGCCTGTCTTACATCGCCGGCATCATTAAGCACGCAAAGGCGATTAACGCCTTCACCAATCCCTCAACCAACTCCTACAAGCGGCTGGTTCCCGGCTATGAAGCGCCGGTGCTGCTCGCCTACTCCGCGCGTAACCGTTCGGCATCCTGCCGCATCCCGTACACCTCAAATCCAAAGGCCAAGCGGGTCGAGGTACGTTTCCCTGATCCGATGGCCAATCCCTATCTCGGCTTCGCGGCGATGTTGATGGCCGGTCTCGACGGCATCAAGAACAAGCTCGATCCGGGGCCAGCGATGGACAAGGATCTCTACGATCTGCCCAAGGAAGAGTTGAAGGCAATCCCGACAGTGTGCGGTTCGCTGCGAGAGGCTTTGGAGAATCTCGACAAGGATCGCGCTTTCCTCAAGCAGGGCGGCGTCTTCGACGATGACTTCATCGACAGCTATATCGAACTGAAGATGACCGAAGTCGAGCGGTTCGAAATGACACCTCATCCGGTCGAATTCGAGATGTACTATTCGCTTTAGTTTTTAAGCAGCGGCAGCCCGCTTCAGGCCGCGGAATCGAAAAGGCGCTCCCGACGGAGCGCCTTTTTCGTTTCGGTGAATTGCCTACGTGCTTCGTTTGCGCTGCATGAGCGCTTCGCCGAATGCCTGAAACAGTTTGCGGTTGATTGGATTGCGCTGTGGATCGTATTCAGCATGCCACTGCACACCGAGTGCAAAACCGGGCGCGTCGGCAATTCGGATCGCCTCGATCGTGCCGTCCTCCGCCACCCCTTCGACGACAACGCGGCCGCCCGGTTTGAGGATGCCCTGGCCATGCAGGGAGTTCACCCGGATCGTCTCGCATCCGAGGATCTGGGCAAAGGCGCCACCCGGAATCAACGCGACCTCGTGCCGGTCAGCGAATATGACGGTCGGATCAGGATGGATTTCGCCGTTCTCAAGGCGCGGCATCCGATGGTTCATGCGCCCCGGCAGCTCCCGGATTTCCGGATGCAGCGAGCCGCCAAACGCAACGTTCATCTCTTGCAAGCCTCGGCAAATGCCGAACAGCGGGATGCCACGCTCGACGCAAGCTTCCGATAGAGCCAACGCCAGATCGTCGCGATGAATATCGTATGGTTCGTGCCGGGGATCCGCCTCGGTCCCAAAGCGGGTTGGATGGACATTGGCGCGAGCCCCCGTCAGCACCACGCCGTCGACGACATCGAGCAGTGCGGGCATATCCGTAATACTCGGTTCACCCGCAAACATCAGCGGCAATGCGCCGGCGACCTCAGCCACTGCACGAAGATTGCGTTCTCCGACCATTTGCGTCGCAAAACGATTTTCGATCCGATAGGCGTTCCCGATCACGCCGACTACCGGCTTGTTCATTCCCTCAGTCCAATTTCAGGCCGCATAGCTTTTACCAGATCATGCCCGTGGGCCGCGCCCGGATCAACATCTCCAGCGGCAAACCGGAGATGCTATTTCCGCGTGAACGCTTCGCGGGCATCAAGAGTGTCGGTCATCGGCAATCCGGCTGCCTGCATCGCGATCGTCGATGAATTCTCAGCTCCGTTCAGCCAGGGCAATTTCGCTGCTATGCCGCGTGTCACGGGCTCACCGAGCGGACCGCCGAAGTCGAGCGGCCACAGCCCGTTCGGCACCACCTCTACATGAATGTCTCGGAGACGAAATCCGTTGCCGAACTCCGATGCCATCGCGTCGGAGGCAGCCGTCCGAATAGTTGTTGGGTTCCGAACATCAGCGAAGGTGACGAGTACCGGAATGAGGGCGCCGGTCACGGGCACGGTACCGGTCATTCGGCTCATCTCATTGAATGAGACGTTGCGGCCGGCCGCCTTGTAGGCCCGCAACGCCAGATAATTCATTCCGTCCAGATCTATCGTGCCGTCGAGGTGCGCCATCAAGGCAACTAGATTCTTGCCGCCGCCAAGATCGACGAAAACCGCGTCTCCGCGGGTCGTGGTGTGGCCGTGACGACTGTACCCCCTATCGGGGTGCACCGAAAGCACGCCCGATCCCGTCTTCAACCCCTCAGGCGTTTCGACCTCGAGGATAACGCGGTATTTGTGACCGGGCCGATAGATGCGGATCTGATCACCAATGAACAGCACCGCCAATAGCGCCACCGGGCCGAGCCACCTGAAATTCATCCGAACCGCCCCACGTCTTGCCGTGCGTGATCGCTTCGCACAATCGGCACGACAGCGTCAAACCCGCACATTTCCGAAGCTTGATCCTGAACGAGATTGACGAAAGAGTAGGCTGGAAGCAACGGCGTGAGAAGGTATCAACGGTGACAGTCTCGATTGAACGTCAAGGCCGGAATGATCTTGCTTGGGCGATATCGGTCGGCGGTATCGGCATGGTTGGTTTCGCCGCGTTGCTGCTGTTCACCTGGTACTATGCCGCGACCCTATTTCTGATCTTTGCCGGCATGCTGCTTGGTGTAGGCCTGAACGCAATGACGACCATTCTGGGGCATGTCGTCAGATTACCGCATGCGCTCCGATTGACGATCGTATGCCTGGTGCTGGCGAGTCTGCTCTCGGGCGTGGTCTTTCTCGGTGGCACAACGATCGCTCAACAGGCGACCGCTCTAAGCGGCACGCTGAAAGCACACATCGTCAGTGTCAAAGCGTTCCTGGAGCGAAATGGGATCGACAC
>NZ_DATEPI010000071.1:0-9044 GCF_035273305.1 Bradyrhizobium sp.
ATTTTCTTCTCCGATCTCGACCCCGAGGATATCACCCCGGTTTTGTGGGTTGTCATGGGAGCCGCTGCGATCACGACGAACGCGGGATCAACACTCATCCTCGCCGACACTGACGTGTCCTTTCTGCAATCGATGCGGCCACTGATTGATGGCGTTACACTCCTCATGTGGGCTTGGGCGACATGGTGGATACCTTTGCTGCTGATGCTTGGAATATGGAAGCACGGCATCCGAAGTGTGCCGCTACGCTACACCCCGATGCTTTGGAGCCTCGTGTTCCCGCTCGGCATGTACGCGGTGGCGACCCTGCGGCTGTCGCTCGCGGCGGAGTTTCCTCCTCTCAAATTGATGTCGCAGGGAATGATGTGGGTGGCACTCGCGGCGTGGAGCGCGACAGCCCTCGGCTTTATCTATGCGTGTTGGCAAGCTTTTCGCGAGTTCGCGCGAGCCGGCTGACCGATTTCGCCCGCGGACTTCACGCCCATTCGCCCTTACGGAAGACCGGCACTCGCCGCCCGTCGGCATGGATGCCGTCGATATCGGTCTGATCCGAGCCGATCATCCAGTCGATGTGAATCAGGCTCTTGTTGCCGCCCTGAGCCGCGATCTGCTCGGCGCTCAGCTTGCCGCCGTTCACGAAGCACTTCGAGTAGCATTGGCCGAGGGCAATGTGGCAGGCGGCGTTCTCGTCGAACAGTGTGTTGAAGAACAGAAGTCCGCTTTTCGAGATCGGGGAAGAATGCGGCACAAGCGCGACTTCGCCCAGCCGGCGCGCGCCCTCGTCTGTATCGAGCACCTTCCTGAGCACTTCCTTGCCGCGCGCAGCTTTAGCCTCGACGATCCGTCCTTCGTCGAACCGCACCGCGATTTGGTCGATCAGCGAGCCCTGGTACGACAGCGGCTTGGAACTGATCACGTGCCCGCTGACGCGTCGCGCATGCGGCGTGGTGAAAACCTCCTCGGTCGGAATGTTGGCGTTGCAGATGATTCCGTTCTTGGCCTCTGAGGCGCCGCCCTCCCATTCATGGCCGTCCGCAAGACCGACGGTCAGGTCGGTCCCCGGTCCGGAATAATGCAACGCGCTGAAGCGGTGCCCGTTCAGCCATTCTGTCCGGCTGCGCAGCGTGGCGTTGTGTTTCTGCCATGCCGCGACCGCGCCATCACTGTCGACCCGCGAAGCGGCGAAGATTGCGTCGGCAAGCTTTGCGACCGCAACATGCTCTTCGTCTGCCGGAAAAACCTGCTTGGCCCAGGACGGGCTTGGATAGGCGATGATGTTCCAGTTGACGTCGAAATTGACGATCTTTTCCAGTGCGGGCTGATAGGCGATCGAATTGGCCTTGCTGGCGCGCGCGACCTTGGCGGGATCTTCGCCGGAGAGCAGCATTGGATTGTCACCGACGATGGCGAGCCGGGCAGTGTTGGCGGCGAACGCCTTCGACATCCCCTCATAGAGCCAGCCGGCGGCGCGATCGAAGCTGTCGTCGCGACCAAACTTATAACGCGACAGCGTGACAGCCTCATCGGACAGGATCGGTGTCACCAGTCCGGCGCCAGCTCGATACGCATGTTCCGCAATTCGACGCACCAGCGACAGCGCCGCCGCGGGTGCGGTCAGCAACAGGTCCTGTCCCGGCTGTAGATTAAGCCCGACGCGGATTGCCACTTCGGCGAGGCGGTCGAGCTTCACCGGGTCGATTGACGCCGAAAGATTGCGCTCGTGGACGGTCATGGGATTCCTCAGATCTAATGTTCGGGGCAGATATAAGCAAACTGGCCGAAAGCTCAACGAGGTGACGCTGCCAGCACGCGATCCACCATTTCAGGCGCGAGGCCGAGATAGTTGTTTGGCGAGGTCAGGCGCTCGATGGTTGCGCGATCAATGCGCGCCGAAACCTCCGGATCGGCCGAGAGCGCATCGGCCAGCGTCATGTTATTGTCATTGGCGAGGCGACAGGCGTCGTAAACCACGTCATGCGCCTGTTGCCTACCGATCTCAGGGGCGAGCCCCATCATCACCGCCTCGGCCACAATCAGGCCGCGGCTGATGCCGAGATTTTTCGCCATCTGTTTCTCATCGACAATCAAACCCTCCAGCGCAAATTTCGCCTGGTGAAGCGCTCCGGCCGTGAGCACAAAGCTCTCCGGAATCGCCATCCATTCCGCGTGCCATGGTCCCGTCGCACGCTCGAAATCCTGCACCGTCGCATCGAGCATCAGGCCAGCGTGCTGGCGCACAGCCTTGGAGGCCGCCAGCATCAGCTCGGCGGAGATCGGATTGCGTTTTTGCGGCATGGTGGAAGAAGCGCCGCGGCCCTTTACAAACGGCTCGTAAACTTCGGCGAATTCCGTAGACGCCATGATCATGATGTCGAGCGCGATCTTTCCGAGCGAGCCCGTCAACAGTGCGAGGAAGTTCACCGCCTCGGCGAGGCCGTCGCGCGCGACGTGCCAGGTGGAAACGGGAATGCCGAGACCGAGTTCGCGGCAGAGCGCCTTCTGCACGTCGAAACCTTTATCTCCGAGCGAGGCAAGCGTGCCGGCGGCGCCGGCGAACTGGCCCACCAGAACACGCGGCTTCAATTGCTGAAGACGTTCGGCATGGCGGTCGAACATTGCCAGCCAGATCGCGGTCTTGTAGCCGAACGTCACCGGCAGCGCCTGCTGCAAATGCGTGCGACCCGCCATCGGGCTATCGCGATAGCGTCTGGACAGATCGGCGAGAATGCCGCGCAGCGTAGAGATATCCTGCTCGATGATCGTGAGGCCCGCACGCATTTGCAGGACTAGAGCAGTGTCCATGATATCCTGGGTCGTCGCCCCCCAGTGGACGTAACGACCGGCCTCGGCGCATTGCTTCACCATCTGCTGAACCAGCGGCAAGATCGGATAGCCAACGATATCGGTCTCGCGACGCAGGAGATCGAAGTCAAGCGCCGCAACGTTGGTGCGTTCTGCAATCGCTTCCGCGGCCTCCGCCGGAATCACGCCGCAGCGCGCTTCGGCTTTGGCCAGCGCGATCTCGACCTCGGCGTAACGGGAAAGCGAGCTGAAATCCGAAAACACCTGTCGCATTGGGGCCGTGCCGAAGGCATTCCGAAACAGAAAAGAATCAAGAACGGTCGTGGAAGACGGGAAAGCGGGCATAGGTCGTCACCTCAATCGGAGCATCAAGCAACAGTGGCAGCTAATGGCGAACAGGCTTTGCCCAAGGTCATGTTCAACCAAGTGGATGAGATCATGATCCGATGGCCCGGCATTAGATCACAAGGAATCCATGGGTCGCATCGCGCCGAAGCTGCTCGACCAGGCCATATTCCCAATCGAGATAGGCCTGCATCGCGTCAGTATCGATATTGGTGCCCTCGTAAGGACGGCGGTAGCGATGCCCGGGATCGGGCTTGGGCAACAGTTGCGGCGGGCCGACTTCCAGCGCGCCATCATAACCACCATCGAGCACGTATGTGTCCCAGCCCATTTGCGAGAGCCAGGACGCCGTCATCTCGGCGCGAACAGACATATTGTCCGTCAACAGGATGCGTGCCCCTCGCACTGGCGCTGCCATGTCGATCTCCTGGACAAGCTGTCCTCCCGGATAGTGCAGAAACCCTGGAATGTGGCCGGCCGCGTAATCCTCGCTGGGGCGAACGTCGAACCGATAGAGTGTGCGGTTAGTCTGCGCCTCGAGCGCCCTCACCTCCTCTAAGTCCAGGTGCCGAACGCCGGCGCGATAAGCAACTTCGCGCGCCTTTGCTTTTGCGCCCTCGAACAGCCCGACATCGCCGCGCCTGTCAGCACCGTGCTCGAGTTCATGGTTCGCAAGCGTCCAACCGATCGTCCCGTTTCTCAGCGCCACCACCTTGTTTGGAATGCCGGCATTGATCAGCGACTGAGCGCCGATGATCGAGCGAGTGCGGCCGGCACAGTTCACAATGATCGTGGTGTCGGGATCCGGCGCGAGACGTCCCGCGCGCAACACCAGTTCGGCCCCAGGCACGCTGACGGAGCCCGGGATGTTCATGGTCGCGTATTCGTCGAACCGCCGAACGTCGAGAACCCTGATATCGGCGTTACGGGCAATCAACGCGGCGACGTCGTCGGCGCCCAACGAGGGCGTATGCCGCCGCGACTCGACCAATTCGCCAAAGGCCTTGGCATAGGAATTCACATCCTGGAACAGTTCGTAACCCGCCATCCGCCAAGTCTGCAATCCGCCATCGAGTTGACGAACGTCTGTGTACCCCAACGCTTTCAGGCGATCCGCAGCCTGCGCTACCAGACCGTCGCCGGCATCGTAAACGACCACCGGCGCATCCTTGCGCGGTAGTCTGCTTTCGGCTTCGAGTGCGATCCTGTCATGCGCCATATTGGCGGCAAACAATGGATGGCCGGTGGCATAAGCGGCCTCGTGCCGCACATCGAGCAATGCGATTTCATCGCGCAGCAGCAACGCGGAACGGACTTGCGCGGAAGTGACGGATGGTATGGTCATCGAAGGTCGGGTCTGATTGCGGTGTTGAAGTAGCCTTGCACGGTTGCGCCCGCCCGTTCAACCGCGGTCGGCGCAGACAACTCCCACAATTCCTCCTCCTTTGCGGAGTGGAGCCGAGCGACGCGCGCTTTTTCTTATCCCTCCCACTTTTGTGGGGAGGGTGGCTGGCCGAAGGCCAGTCGGGTGGGGTTGGCAGCGGATGGCGTTGCGCAAACACCATGTTCGCGGAAGCAGCCCCCCACCCTGCACATCGTTCGCTCCGCTCACGATCTGCTATCCCTCCCCACAAGTGGGAGGGATAAGAAAAAGCGAGCTTGGCTCGTCGTAGCTCTCTTCATCCCTCCCCTTTACTTTATGGGGAGGGTGGCGCGAGCGTCGGGTGGGGTTACTCACACCGCCGCGATCTCGCCGCGTGATCCGCGCGAGTTTTGATAAACGTAAAGCGCACCTGAACATCAGAGGGCGCAGGGAATGCCGGGCGCTCGATGCACCCGCAGCCTCGCATGCAAAATAAAAAAGCATACGAGTAAGTCACCACGGTCACGCCGGATACGCCCGGCATTCCCCGCGCAATGGTGTTAACGGTTTCCTTCGTGATCTTCCCGGTGATCGGGCTTGGTTGTCACCGTCGCCAGTGAGATACCTCTCACTAACTTGACGCCAGCATCGAGGCGTCAGAACCACACGACTTCGCCGTCCGCCTCACGCGCTGTTCGTCCGCAGCACATCAGCATCCATCGCATCCCGCACCGCGCTCCGTGACGTTGCGCAACGCCCCTCGTCTGGAGCAGGACGGCGAGGCTTATAATTTTGATTTGGGCCAGGCGAGAATGGAAATATTTTCGCAAGCAGGGCTGGACCGCCAAACCGGATCGATTTGACCGTCAGGCAAAATGGGGCTGGAAAGCGCGTGCGAGCTTTTGCCTCGCGCTTTGTAAGATAATGTATTTGCTAGTTAAATTTAAGCGACGCTCGGCTGGGGCACGACGGACCGCACGTCCCTGCAAAATTCTCGCGTGACTTTTGTTCTTCTTTGGTTCTATTCTCGTTTCGCGAGTAAATGTCATATCACACAACCAGACGCAGGTATTCTCATGTCCGATGCTTCCGCCGAGGCCAGCCACGTTCAGGTATTCATTCATGGCGACGACGAAACGCCGGGCGATTTCGTCGTCGATCTTCTGCATTCGGTTTTCAAGATCCCGTTCGCCAAGGCGGACAACCTGGCCGAAACGACCGACAGGTACGGGCAGGCCCTGTGCGGGACCTATTCGCGTGACGCCGCCGACGAGGTGCTCGTAACGGCTCGGCAGCGCATCCACGCCGCAGGCCATCCGCTCCTGATCACGACAGAAGCCATTTCGGCCCATGATGCGGCGAAGCCCGGCTGCTGTAAAGTTTGCGGAGCATTTTCGAACGGCAAGCTGCTCTCGCTCGTTGCCGTCGTCTGTGACGACTGCATCGATGAGGTGCGAAGCAAGCAAGCTGAAGAGGCCCCAGACAAGCAATTCGACTACGCCTGCGAAGCATTGGGTTGGCATTTCGTCGGCATACCGCGGGATCAGCTGGTTGCGAGCTCGCGACAGTTTCCCGGTCATATGCGTGCTGACGTTCAAACCGCGCTTGACCGGATGTTTTCGGCATCGCCGATCCGGTTTTTCGGAATCCATGAGCGGCAGCGTTACGAGACTTTGACCATCGCGGCGCTAAGCCGAGATGACCACCAATCCCCCGGCATCGCGCCGGCGCAGTATCATGACGTCGATATTGGCGACAGCTCCCCGGTGAAATGTCTGCAAAATGGCTTGTGGCTTTGCGAAGCCGAGGGCCTGCGCTACGCGGTGCTTCTCTCTTCCCACCGCGAGTACAGCCGTGAATCGGGCATCCGCGTCGAGATCGTTTTGGCCGCAGGCGCGGCGGGAGCGGAGTTCGTGCGCCGGTGCTTTTCCGAATTGGCGAGCGCCGTCAACGCTGCCCGGTGCTATCGCGGCAAGATCCTCTCGCTCGACAGCGCTTCGGATTACCACGGAAGCTCGAAAGGAATCATGGTCCACAAACTGGCAGCGGTGCAACGCGAAGATGTGATCCTGCCGGAAGCCACCCTGAAGCTGCTCGACCGCAACGTCCTGAGCTTTGTGGGACGGCGTGCCCAACTTCGCCAGCTCGGGCAATCCTGCCGCAAAGGTATTCTGCTGTACGGGCCACCCGGAACCGGCAAGACCCACACCATCCGCTATCTGGCGAGCAACCTTCCCGGCCACACAACCATCATCATGACAGCAGCGCAGATCACGATGCTGGACCAGTACATGGACCTTGCGCGGCTGTTGCAGCCGTCGATGGTGGTGATCGAAGACGTCGATCTGATTGCGTCCGATCGAAACGAAATGGGGCCTTGCGAAGAGGCGCTGCTCAACGATCTTCTCAATCAGATGGATGGATTAAAGGAAGACGCAGATATTCTGTTCGTCCTCACCACCAACCGGCCGGAAACACTTGAGAGCGCATTGGCGGGCCGGCCCGGCCGTATCGACCAGGCGATCGAGGTGCCGCCTCCGGACGAAACCGGCCGCAGGAAACTTGTAAAACTCTACGGCAGCGCGCTGCCGCTCGGCGACGCCGTGGTAGCCGAGGCAGCGCAACGGACGAACGGCGTCAGCGCCGCGTTCATGAAGGAAATGATGCGGCGCATCGCACAAGCGAGCATCATTCGAGACGGCGGCGCGACGGTCGAGTCCGAAGACATCAGCGAAGCGCTCGATGACATGCTGGTTGCGGGTGGCAGTCTCAACACGAGACTGTTAGGCGGGGCTCAGGAAATGGCCGGCTCGACGGCCAGCCCGGCCGACAAAGTTACCAAACCCAGGGTGAAGCGGCGGCGCTGACCCGATCAGCGCGGTAACAACACGCCTGTTTCAGCTGAAAGCTGTGGGGCGGACGAGGCAAGCATCCGCAAAGCATCGTCGCCGACCATGTGGCCGGCGATGATGTGTTCGCAGATATGTGCGCAACAGTGATCCCGCGACAGGCAGGATGCGCTTGCTTCACGAGGGCGCTCAGCGGCCGTACATGCCGGTCAAGGTCGCCTTGCCTAAGCTGTGGAAGTGCAGATCGAACCCCACGAGCGCGGCCGACGCGGAATGATCCTTGGCATCGGGCAGCTTGTCGACATCCACCGCGAAAACCGTGATCTGGTAGTGATGCGGCTTATCGCCAGGCGGCGGGCAAGGGCCGCCATAGCCATCCGATCCGAAATCGGTACGGCTCTGAATTGCGCCCTTCGGCATCAGCTTCTTCTTCACGTCTCCGGCTCCCTTGGGCAGCGATGTCGTGCTCGCGGGCAGGTTGAACACCACCCAGTGCCACCAGCCGCTTCCGGTCGGCGCATCCGGATCATAGATGGTCACAGCGAAACTCTTGGTCCCACTGGGCGCTCCGCTCCAGCTCAACGCCGGAGAGATGTTGCCGCCGGTGCAACCGAAGCCCTTGAATACTTGTTCGTTGCCGATTGTGCCGCCGTCCTTGATGTCGGAGCTGGTCAAGGTCATGCTTTGCGCATTCGCGGCAATCGAACCGAGCACGCCGACTGTAAGGGCTGCGATCCAAACAACGAGTTTTTTCATTGAAATTCCTCCCGATCCGATGCGCCGGGATCTTCGTCCCGTGCCGGCCTGAGCGATAGCAATTTTTACGCTGGCTTGAAAGCGGCGCAGCCGGCGGCCGGCAATCCAAAGTCAAGCATCGCAATGCTAGGCATTGCTTGACGCATTTCCTTGGCCAAAGACGCGCCAGCGCCGGCGCGGTACAGGCGCCGGACGAAGGCGCGGCGGTTGGCTGTTACGCTAGCGCGCCGACAATTGCGGCGAACGCGTCAGGTAGTAGCCACAGCCGGCCGCTCCAAACAGGTAGATCAGGGCTGCGATCCATCCCATTGAATTCAGCGTGCCGGCGATGGTCCCCAGCACAACCACCACCAGGCCGACGACATTTCCGACGACGGTTGCAATCATTAATCCACGCAGCGCTTCGGCGGAGCTGTCCCGGGCAAACCAGAAAATCAGGCCCAGCCCCAGCAGTGCGGCGCCGAACAATCGTGCGAGGAGTACCGAAGACGGTGAATTGGCCAGTCCATAGCTGGCGGCTACCTCTTCGGGCGCCAGTACAAACCCGATACCGTGGATCAGGGCGAGAACAGCGAGGATCGTGAAAAACGTCTTCATCGTCATGACGTACACCCCCGTCTTGCGCCGACGGCGGGATGCCGAACGGCATGTCGCCAGCATGAACCAAAGCGCCGCGATTCCGCAAGGGAGATGAGGAGCAAGCCACAGGCAGAATACAGCGTGAAACGGTATTGGACGCCTGATCAGCCCTTCAAATCATATTCGGCTTTGAGACGCGCGGCGATCTGCTCGATCATTTGACGGCGCTCGGAATCATCTTCCGATCCTTCCTGCACGATCTTTGCGGTCCAACTGTCACCTTCGGGCTGAACCGAAATCATGATGTCGGTCGGATTGTCGCAAATGTCCTCCATTTCTATCCTGATCGC
>NZ_DATEPI010000072.1:0-22513 GCF_035273305.1 Bradyrhizobium sp.
AAGAATCAGAGATACGCGTTTCATGACAATGCCTTTCAACTTTCGTCCCGAATGATTGCCGATCAATCGCGCACACTGACGGGCCAGCCTTGTGATCCATTGCTGCGAACGCCAGCCCGAAAGGCTGGAGGCGCGTCCATATCGGCGATGGTCAATGTCGCGGCAGGCCCCTCAACATGCAGCGACTGAATAGCTCGGCTGCATCACAGAACGACTGGCGATCCGGGTCAAGGGGTTGACGCCCCTCTTCTGTGTCCTCTTTATCTATCAACCCGTGCCCGATCCGCCGTCTGGCGGATGCCAAAGAGGTCTGGCGGCTGCGGTGTGGGGGTGATTTTGGTGGCGGCGGACGCATGAGCTCCTCAGAGGATAAGCGGGTGTCAAAGCCACGGCAGAAGGAAACATTGCTGGCGACCGCGGGCCGCGACACAAAGGCGCAGAAGGGATTTGTCAATCCGCCAGTCGTCCATGGCTCTACCGTGCTCTACCCCACGGCTGACGATCTGCATGCCCACCGCGGGGAATATCAATACGGCCGCCGCGGGACCCCGACCACGAAGGCCCTGCAAGAGGCCATGATGGCGCTGGAGGGCCCCCAATGCGCCGGAGTCGGTATCGCGCCCTCAGGATTGGCCGCGATCACCACGACCTTGCTCGCGGTGCTCAAATCAGGTGATCATCTCCTGGTTTGCGACAACGCCTATCGGCCAACGCGCAATTTCTGCAACGGAGTGTTGGCCCGCTACGGCATCGAAACAACCTACTTCGATCCCTTGATCGGCACCGGCATCGTCCAACTGTTCAAATCCAATACGAGGGCGGTATTGGTCGAAGCGCCAGGGTCGCAATCTTTCGAAATGCCGGACATTCCCGCGATCGCCTCGGTAGCGCAGGCGCGCGGTGCGTTCGTGATTGATGATAATACCTGGGCGACGCCGCTCTTTCACCGCTCGCTTGAGCAGGGCGTCGATATCAGTATCCAGGCTGCCACCAAATATATCGGGGGCCATTCAGACATCATGTTCGGTACGATTTCGGCGAATGCGAAGGCTTGGCCGATTTTGGCGGAAGCTATCCATCTCCTTGGCGTCTGCGCCGGGCCGGATGACGTCTTCCTGGCGATACGTGGTTTGCGGACGCTCGCGGTGCGGCTGGCGCAACATCATCATTCCGGGCTCGAGATAGCGCGATGGCTCGCCAAGCGGCCCGAGGTCAACAGAGTATTGCATCCGGCACTTGAAGCTGATCCAGGTCATGCGCTCTGGAAACGGGATTTCACAGGCGCCTCCGGGCTGTTCAGCGTCGTTCTTAATCCGGCGACTGAGCAGGCGGTGGATGCGCTGCTGAACAGCTTGGAGTTGTTCGGGATGGGCTATTCATGGGGCGGCTTTGAAAGCCTGATCATTCCCTTCGATTGCGCAAGCTATCGCACCGCCACGCAATGGCAGCCGGGCGGCCCATCCCTGCGTCTTCATGTCGGGCTGGAAAACGTCGAGGATCTCAAGGCCGATCTCGCCCGCGGCTTCGCCGCTTTCAATGCTGCGTAGCGCCTTCTGAGCAGTCCGAATCCTTAACGAGCGTAATTGCTTCCGCTCAGGCCCGACGCCTGCGCGACGACGTAGCCGCGCGTCAACCGCGCGGTGCATCAGGGTCTTGCGTCGGTTTCGGATGATAACCCGCCGTTCACCATGAGGACAAATCCCTGAATTCATTCGCTCAAACGCTGCCAGCGGCAAGTTCCCTTACACCTTTAGTGCTTAGTCATGGTCGCAGAAGAAGCTGCCCCCGATCTGGAATTCAGTAGCCCTGCGTAAAAGTAGTTAGTAAGCGTATGTACACCGCACGCATTGTCGTCCTGGCCATCGCCCTTCTTGCCGGCGGAGTTGCGGCATATCTCGTAAGTGGTTCGGATTATAGATCGCGTCCAACCGAATCGCTGGCACAAATCCAGACGGTCGAGGTTCTGGTTGCAAAGGCCGACATCGGTCTCGGCCAGTCGGTCAGCCCGGAGAATCTCGAATGGCAAACGTGGCCGGCCGCAACTGCAAGCAATAATTTCATTCGCCGCAGTGAGCGGCCGGATGCGACCACCCAAATAGCGGGATCAATTGCGCGCGCGCCGTTCATAGCGGGCGAGCCGATCCGCGAACCGAAGCTCGTCAAGGCCAACGGATCAGGGTTTATGGCCGCGATCCTGCCAGTCGGCATGCGGGCTGTTTCGACCGAAATCTCGCCGGAAACGGGAGCCGGAGGATTCATTCTGCCGAACGATCGGGTCGATGTGATTCTTTCCAGGCGCGAGAAGGAGAGCGGCCGTGCAAACGCAGCGGATGTGGTCCACTCGGATATCATCCTGCCCAACATTCGCGTCCTCGCGATCGATCAGGCCCCCAAGGAAAAAGACGGTCAGAACGCCGTCGTCGGCAAGACGGTAACGCTTGAACTGAGGCCTGAGCAGGCTGAGACGCTCGCCCGGGCCCGCCAGACCGGCACACTTTCTCTGGCCCTGCGCAGCATTGCCGATGTCAACATGGTCGAGAACAGAAATGACGATCAGGTGCGTAAACGCGGCGAAAGCATCGACGTGGTTCGCTACGGCATCCAAAGCTCGACCACTACGCAGAAATGACTAACAGGACGCGCGATATGAAATGCAGGGGAAATCATTTGGCGATGCGAACAGTCGTGGTTCGCGCCCTGTCGTTTTCGGTGGTCGCCGCACTGATGCTTAGTCCGGCTTTGCCTCCCGTCGTTGCAGCCGAGTCCACGGCAATGCAGGCGGCGAGCGGACAGACAAAGATGCGTTTCCTTGCGCTTGGGATCGGCAAGTCGATGATTGTCGATCTGCCGCGCGACATCAAGGACGTGCTGGTCGCTGATCCCAAAATTGCCAACGCTGTAATTCGCTCGCCGCAGCGGGCCTACATCATCGGCGAGACGGTTGGTCAAACCAATGTCGTCTTTTTCGATGCTGAAGGTCAGCAGGTAGCCGCCTACGACATCGCGGTGAAGCGCGATCTCAACGGCGTACGGGCTGCCTTGAAGCAAAGCTTTCCTTACGCGGGCATCCAGATCGAAGGTGTCGGCGAAGGCGTGATGCTTACCGGCTCGGTTTCAAGCCCGATCGAGGCTCAGCAAGCGGGCGATCTGGCATCACGGCTGGTCGGAGGCGCGGACAAGGTCGTCAACTCGATCGTGGTCCAGGGCCGCGATCAGGTGATGTTGAAGGTCAACGTTTCGGAAGTACGCCGTGACATCATCAAGCAGATGGGAGTCGATCTCAGTGCCAGCATGAATTACGGCACCGCGATTGTGAACTTTAATAACAGCAATCCGTTCACCGCCTTTGGCCGCCCGCTGGTCAGCGACAACGGCGCGAGCGCCTCGGCCATTGCCAAGGGACTGCCGACCGTGACCGCCACGATGCGGGCGATGGAAAGCGCGGGGGTGGTTCGCACGCTGGCCGAGCCGAACCTGACCGCCATTTCCGGTGAGTCTGCGACCTTCATTGCGGGCGGCGAATTCCCGATCCCCGCCGGTTATGCCTGCGACCCGGTCACCCACGTCTGTACCACCCAGATCAGCTATAAGAAATTCGGCATTTCCCTCAACTTCACGCCGATCGTTTTGACGGAAGGCCGCATCAGCCTTCGCGTGATGACCGAAGTGTCAGAACTCTCCAACGACAATGCCATTACCCTGAACCAGGGCGGCAATTCACTGACTGTCCCTTCAATCAAGACACGCCGTGCCGAGACGACCCTGGAAATCCCATCGGGTGGCTCGATGGCGATGGCCGGTTTAATCCAGGAGCAGACGAAGCAGGCCATCAACGGATTGCCCGGTCTGGACGCATTACCGGTGCTCGGCGCGCTATTCAGAAGCCAGGACTTCGTCAACAACCAGACTGAACTGATGGTGCTGGTGACGCCTTATGTGGTCCGGGCGGTTGCCCAGAAAGAACTGTCACGCCCCGATGATGGTTTCGCGCCGGCCTCGGATTCGCAATCGACGCTGCTGGCACAGATCAATCGAATCTACGGGGTTTCGGCCCGCCTCGAACCGGCTGGAGATTACCAGCCGAACTTTGGCTTCATCATCGATTGAGACGGAAGCCGCGCAACCGGTGCGGGATGAGGGAACGATGAAAAGCAGAACACCGCTCGAGAAGCATGGAAGTCTGGGCCTGCTCTGCGCATTGGCCGGCTTTTCACTGGCTCTTGGTGCATGCACGTACACGGGCGCCGAGATCGTGACGGCGAGCGTTCCCGACGAATACAAGATGCGGCATCCCATCGCAATTGAAGAGGCAAACCGGTCGATTGTGATTTTTGTCGGTCACGGACGCGGCGGACTGTCAGCGCCACAACGCACGGACGTGCTCGGATTGGCGCAGGTGTGGCTGCGCGAAGGCACCGGCGCGATCGTGGTCGATGTGCCGGTCGACACCCCGAACTCAAAGGCAGCGGCCAATTCATTTCAGGAAATCCGTTCTCTTCTTGCAGCGGCCGGCGTGCCGGCGCGGGGAATCGTCCTGCACCACTATCATCCGGATGATCCGCGGACGTTTGCCACAATCAGGTTGAGTTATCCGAGGATTGCAGCGGTTGCCGGCCCTTGCGGCCTGTGGCCGGAGGATCTTGGGCCCTCGATTTTGAACCGCCGCTATTCCGAAAATAAGGACTACTACAATTTCGGCTGCGCTACCCAGCGCAACCTCGCTGCGATGATCGACAATCCGGCCGATCTTGAGCAGCCGCGGACTGAATCGCCCCCGTACACGGCCCGCCGCACGGCGGCATTCGAGAAATACCGCAAGGGCGAGGCGAGCGCGATCACTTATCCCGAAGCCGAAAAGGCCAAACTCAGCGAAACCGGAAAATGAACAGCCACGCCCGTCTAGAATCCGAAGAGCAGCCGGAAGTCACGCCGGCGCATGCCGACGACTATATCGCTCCGGCACCCCGCGTGTCCGTGCAAGCATTTTGCGAGACCGTGGAAACGGCGGAAGCCGTGCGATCTGCGGGTGAAGACCGTCGGCTCGCAAAGGCCCATGTGACCGTTCAAATGGGCGGCATGACAGCAGCGGTCGAAGCCTACAGCAAGGTCCCTACCCCAAACGTCATCATACTCGAGACGGAAGGCCGCAACGACATCCTTGAGGGCCTCGATCAGCTCGCAACCGTGTGCGATGCCGGAACCCGCGTCGTGGTGATCGGCGGGGTGCACGATGTCGCGCCTTATCGCGAACTGGTGCGCCGCGGCGTCAATGACTACGTCATCGGACCGGTCGACACGCTGGATGTGGTGCGATCGATTTGCAGCCTGTTTTCGGCATCGGAAGCAGTGGCCGTCGGCCGCATGATCGCTGTCGTCGGCGCGAAAGGTGGCGTGGGCGCATCGACAGTGGCCCATAATGTCGCCTGGGCGATCGCGCGTGATCTGGCGCTGGATTCCGTCGTGATCGATCTTGATCTCGCGTTCGGCACGGCAGGGCTCGACTACAATCAGGATCCTTTGCAGGGAATTGCTAACGCCGTGTTCTCTCCCGACCGGCTCGACACCTCGTTCGTGGAGCGACTGCTGGCGAAATGCACTGACCACCTGAGCCTGCTTGCCGCGCCTGCGTCACTGGATCGCGTCTACGATCTTGGTGCGGAAGCTTTCGATTCGATCTTCGATACAATGCGCATGACGACCCCCTGCATTGTGCTGGACGTTCCGCATCAATGGTCCGGTTGGACAAAGCGGGCTCTGGTCGGCGCAGACGATATTCTGATCGTCGCGGAACCGGACCTTGCCAACCTCCGCAACACCAAAAACATGCTGACGGTGCTGAAGGCGGCGCGTCCCAACGATCGGCCGCCCGTCTACTGTCTCAACCAGACGCGCATGCCGAAGCGCCCTGAAATCGACGCGCGGGGATTCACAAAAACAATCGAGACGGCGCCGATCGCGACGATTCCGTTCGACTCGCGGCTTTTCGGCACGGCTGCTAACAACGGCCAGATGATTGCTGAACTTGCTGCACGCCACCGGACCACTCAGACGTTCCTTCAGATCGCGCAGCGCCTGACCGGCCGCGGTGAGATCAAACGGCGTCGTTCGCTGCTATCGCCGGTTCTCAAGATGCTGCGCGCCAAATAACGCTTCCGGAGCCGTCGAGAGTTACGGAAGCCGAGTTGGGCCTTGTCCGTTTAGTCTCGATTCGACGTGCCGATGGGAGGCGGAATCGAGCGTGATGATTGTTCGTTCAGTCGAGGAACTGAGCGCCGAATTCAAAGCCGATGCGCCAGGCAAGCTTGCATTGGCGTGGACGGCCCTCTGACAATATGATCGTGAAATCAGAGGGAATGTCGACGTATTCGGCAATGACCTTCACGCCACCATCCGAAATGTCCGTGATCGTGCAGTCGCGTGGCAAAGAGCCATTCCCGAATTGGATCTTCGCGAGCCGTCTACACAAACGACGTTCGCTTCTACGACGATTGGCTAGCATATCGATCCTTCGCCTGCTCGACGGTGATTCATCCGGCGTTTCAGCCCCTTACCGCTCTACAGAACAAACATTGGAATCTTCCTATCGCGCCCTTTCGCAATCTAACTGCTGCTTTCAGGGAATTTTTACTAACCGAGCCTCTGCAACCCAAAGCTCAGGTCCAATGAGCGCCGATTCGTAGCTAAACGCCGGAATATCCGACGCGCGGTTGCGGGCCGGGCTCGATGCTTCGGCAGGTGTGGTAACCTTGATACTCGTCCCAATTTGCGGTCGCGCATGCCACGAACCGCGCCCAAGTCTGTTGCGCCTGCCACCCGCGCCCGCGGCTCGTATTACCTTCCAGCCTGGAGCCGCATGGCTGGCACATTGGCGACCGATGAGCACTCAATCCGACCGAATAGCGTTGCAAATGCTCTAGCGGAGTTGTACCCCATCGCCATTTTCGCAGCCGGCGTCCAACAAAACGATTGATCACCCGTCGTTTGCCGATAGCGTGATCTTTCGACTCAAATTCAACAAGCGGACGACTATGGGAAGCGTGGTTTTGCTCGACCTGATGGGGGGCGTGGCGCTGCTGCTGTGGGGCCTTCATATGGTCCATAGCGGCATTCTGCGCGCGTTTGGTCCCGATCTCCGGCGGCTTCTGGCAAATGGCTTGGGTAACCGGTTCACCGCATTTGCAGCGGGTGTCGGTCTGACCGCCCTCCTCCAGAGCAGCACCGCGACCGCTCTGATTACGAGTTCCTTCACGGCGGAGGGGATGCTCAGTCTGGTCCCGGCGCTTGCGATCATGCTTGGCGCCAATGTCGGCACCACGCTCATTGTTCAAATCCTGTCGTTCAACATCGCCGCCGCCGCGCCTGTTCTCTTCGTTATCGGCCTGGTCGCTTTCCGCAGCGGCGCCCATTCGCGCATCAAGGATATGGGCCGGGTCGCGATCGGTCTTGGCCTGATGCTGCTGGCCTTGCACATCCTGCTGGACACATTAGCACCTGCCGAAAATGCACCCGGCGTACGCCTTTTCATGAACGCTATTACTGGCGATCCCGTGCTCTGCATCGTCCTCGGCGCGATCGTCACCTGGGCGGTGCACTCAAGCGTGGCCAGCGTTCTCCTCATCATGTCGCTCGCTTACTCCCAGTTCGTGGGGCCTTCGGCGGCGCTGGCGCTGGTGCTGGGGGCCAATCTTGGCAGCGCGATCAACCCGCTTTTCGAAGGCGTGCGACGGGACAACCCGGCGAGCTACCGGCTTCCGCTGGGCAATTTGATCAATCGATTGGCAGGCGTGCTGCTGGTGACGCCGTTCCTCCATCCGATCACCGACTTTCTGCAGAAGTGGCAACCCGATCTCGCGAAGCTCACGGCCGAATTCCACATTGCGTTCAACCTCGCCATGGCGATCATCTTTATCGGCCTGCTGGATGGTCTCGCCGCATTGCTCAGGAAGATTTTCCCGGACCGTCCGCCGGCAACCGACCCCTCCCGTCCACGCTATCTCGATGAAAGCGCCCTCGAGACGCCCTCGCTTGCCCTGGCCGACGCGGCACGCGAAACTTTGCACATGGGTGATCACGTCGAGGTCATGCTGCGCAAAGTGATGGCAGCAATCATGACAAACGACCGCGCGTTGGTCGATCAAGTGTCCAAGATGGACAACAGCGTCGACAGTCTCGACGAAGCAATCAAGCTATACGTTACCAAACTCACACGCGGCAGCCTCGACGAACGAGAAGGCCATCGGGCCATGGAAATAATTTCTTTCGCAATCAATCTCGAGCACATCGGCGACATCATCGACAAGAATTTGAGTGAACTCGCAACCAAGAAGATAAAGCGCCGATTCCAGTTTTCGCCGGAGGGCGCCGAAGAACTTTCGGCGTTTCACAAGCGAACCACGGACTCGCTTCGGGTCGCCTTCGGCGTGTTCATGTCAGGCGACGTCAGCGAAGCCCGCAAGCTCCTCGCGGAGAAGGCGCTGTTACGCAACGCAGAGCTTGCTGCTACCGAGCGACACCTGGACCGCCTGCGGGAAGGTCGGCCCGAAACCATCGAGACGACCTCGCTTCATCTTGACGTGCTTCGCGATCTCCGGCGAATTCACTCGCACATCTGCTCTGTAGCCTATCCCGTGCTGGATTCCGCAGGGGAATTGCCCGCCCATCGCAACGCTGAGAATGACCTCGCTCAGCCGGCGGAAGCATTTTCCGGCAAGGTACATTCGGGCGTACCGTAGCGCGGCTTTGCCGATACAGCCGAATTCAACTGGTGGCGGAGACCTGCCGTCCATTGACGACGATGAAATAGACGTTGCGAATATAAACCAAGAGACCGAGGCCTTGACCGGCGATGAATACCGGATCTTTCCGATACAGCGCATAGATGAACAGCAGCGCGCCGCCACCGATCGAGAAAAACCAGAACGCCACCGGCATCACGCTTTTGCGCGCACGTTCGGATGCAATCCACTGCACCACAAACCGCATGGTGAAAAATGCCTGCGCGACAAAGCCGAGTGCTACCCATCCGTCGAACTGGACGATGAAGACGTCGTGCATATAGCTGGCAAGATGATTGTATAGCTCGATCATAAGGTCACCTCGATCGCAATAGGCGTCGGCTTCTTGCGGCGGATCAGCCACCATACGCCAGCGAGATCCATTACTCCGATCCACAACCGATCGAAGAAACCGTAGTTTGACACGCCGGACCGGCGCGGCCGGTCAATAACTTCAACGTAACGGATCTCACAACCCTCGCGCCGGACAAGAGCCGGCAGGAAGCGATGCAAGCCCTCGAAATAAGGCAGCATCAGGAATACCTCGCGCCGGAAGGCTTTCAGGCCACAACCGGTGTCACGGGTTCCATCGCGCAGGATTGCGCTACGCACGCGGTTTGCTATTCGCGATTGGAGTCTTTTGAAGCCGGTGTCCTTGCGTCCGACCCTTTGGCCGGCCGCAAGGCCGACGCGCTCGCCGCCGTTTTCGATCGCCATAATCAGGTCCGGAAGAAACGCTGGATCGTTTTGGCCATCGCCGTCCAGAGTAGCCACGATTGCGCCGCGCGCGGCGCGCACCCCGCTGCGTACTGCCGCCGATTGCCCGGCGGATGTCGCGTGGACGATCTGGCGCAGATTGGCACGGCTCCTCATCTCGGCAACAAGCCGCTGGGCGGTCGCATCCGTTGAGCCGTCATTGACGTAGATGATTTCATAGCTCCAGCGCTCATCGAGGGCAGCGACGATCTCAGCGATCACCGGGATGACGTTCTCAGCCTCGTTGCGCACGGGGACAACGATAGAAACGGCGATCGCGGCTGTGTCCGGAGGAGGCAAGTTAGACGCTCACCGTTACTAATGGGCCGCCGCCAATGGCGCTGGCGGTCAGGCGGTTGCGGCGCCCGCTTCTTATGGGGCCGTCGGCCTACGGGCAACCCTTTTACGCGTGCCGAAAATGTTCCGAGGCGGGACAATGTGGCCATTGCGCTGGATGGTGAACCCAAGCCGACGGGCCGCGAACCAGTACCGCACTGACATCGCTCCAAGCACGCCAATTAGCGCGCCGCCAACGACGTCGCTGGGGTGATGCGCCAACAGCACAAGACGGCTCCCCGCAATCAGGAGCGCATAGGCGACCATTGCCGCCCGTGCTCGCGGCCAAATCGCCGTCACCGCAAAAGCCAGCGCGAAAGCGGTGATCGCGTGAGACGATGGGAAGCTTGCATAGGCTTCGGTCCCGACAAACGGTTCAAAGTTGAAGGGGTTGGCCTCGCCTCCGACGAACGGCCGTCCGCGTCCGACGATCCACTTGACCACGGCTCCCGCCAGCACCGGCGTCAGCACTGCGAAAAACAGAAACTGCACCCGGATCCCGAAACTCAGCCAGCGCGCTCGCGCATTTCCGTATAACAGCGGAGAAACGAATGAAACGAGGATAAGCAAGCACGCCAGCGCCGACAGCACATAAGCATCTTTGCCGAAATCGGTCAGGATGCGGACCGGCCAGAGGCTCGGGGTTCGGCGCGGAGGCATCAGGCCGATTTCTCGTGCGTCGAGCAAGTACATTAGAAGAATGATCAGAACCCCGAAAATGGCGGTGATCAGCAACGAGTGTCGTGCCAACCTCCGCGCTGCCTCGGCTCGCCGAGAATGCGACGGGGGGCGCACAAGCTGGAGGGCCGAGCGTCGTCCCAGTTCAAAAATGCGCGCTAAATAACTCGACGCATCGCCAGAATCGGCGCCGCCGGACATCTTATTCCGTATCCTCGGAGCGGAAGATGGCGACCGAAATCGCTCGCCCCTGCGAGATGTTGTAGCCCTCGATCCGCTTGGCGACGTTGTAACGTAAGCCAATCGCCTCCGCGCGCTGCGCAAAGCCGCGTTCTGACCGCTGCTCGACCAGCGCGAACCGGCAGCTTCCCTGCCGCAGGAAATCTGCCGCGCCAGAACCGTCGGTCAGCAGCGTCGAGGTGCCAGTCATGAAGACAAGACTCGGCTCGTGAAAACCTGCCGCAGCGGCTTTCGGGCCTACGCAGACCACGTTGCGCAGGGCGCGCGCAATCTCGGCGCTCGGAAACAGCGGCGTTAGCGCGGGAACCACCAGGCCGTAAACCGATGTGGCCAGGAACATGGCGGCAACCACGGCGTTGAGCAGTGACAGCTCGGCGCGATTGTCGTCGTAAAGCCACCAGGCGAACAATCCGAAAATGAGCGCCCCGGCGACAAACGGCCAGGCTAGAAACACCGGCTGACGCGTCAGCATGATCGCGACAACAACGGCGATAACTGACGCAACTGCCGGAATGAGAAACCACCACGCAGCGCCTCGCCTCAACCAGGACCGCGACAAAACCCGGCGCTCCAGCGCGCCGATCGTCAGGATCGCGATCGCCGGATAGAGCGGCAGCACGTAATGGGGCAGCTTCGTCAGCACCGCCTCGAACACGATCCATGATGGGATCAGCCAGGCCAGCAGAAACTGGGCGCCAGGCTCACGCCTCGCTCGCCACGCCGCGGGCGCCGCCATACCGGCAAGCGGGGCTCCCGGCCAGAACGTCACCCAGAACAGCAGCAAATAGACGCCGGGCGGAGCCCCATGGGATTCCTGCGCCCCCATCTTGCTCAACATGTCACCGCCGATCGAATCTGTGAAAAACGTCTCCCCTGCTCGCCAGAAGATCGCAATGAACCAGGGCAGCACTAATAACATCATCCAAATCACGCCGGAGACCGGACGCAGGCGCCAAAGCCATCCGGCAGACCGATCCACGATCGCCAAGGTGACGATCGTGAGGCCGACGAACATCAGGATGAGCGGTCCCTTAAGCAGAATGCCGGCGGCTAGAGCGGTCCAGAAGATCGCAGGGCACGACCAGGGCGGACGGATGGGATCCTCACCGCGTTGCCATGACAAATAGACCCTCGCCAGCGCGCCCATTGCTGCAACCACCGTGAGCAGCAGCATCGCATCGGTCTTGGCGAGCCGCGCTTCGGCCCCGAGCAAAACCGAACTGCACAGTATAAGAGCCGCCAGTATGGCGCCGCGCCGCGTCACAAACGCCAGGGCTGTCCAATACGTCAGCAGCACAGCGCCAATGGCGCCAACCAGCGATGGAATGCGGTACAGCCAAATACGAACCTGAGCCCGGGGGAGACCGATGGCTGAAGCGGTTTCGACTGCTGCTGCCTGGAGCCAATAAATCCCGACCGGCTTTTTGTAACGCACCTCGTCCTGAAACCGGATGTCGACGAAATCACCGGTTTCGACCATTTGCTTGGTCGCCTGCGCGAACCGCGCCTCATCACGGTCGATCGGTGGAATATTGAAAAAGCCGGGCAGGAAGAGCACGAGACCGCAGAGAACGAGAAAAGTGGCAGTCCGGATGTGGCTTATCGTGACGAACTCAATCGCGCCGATAAGCCCGCTCCCCGGATTTGCCCGGTTCTTCGGCTGGCGCGGCTCTCCAAATCGTGGGCGGGCGTAGGTCTCGACCATGGTTCCGCATACGCCGAGACTGCTATTCCTACAACCGCTTAGCCATCATCTATTCGATTTCTGGTGCCGACTGTGTCGGCTGCGCCCACGGTATCGACCAGGGTTCGAGTGGCGAAGCCGGGTCCGGGACCGTCGAGAAGCCAAGTCCGGATCTATCAAGCAGATGTTGGTGACGGGAGCGGTTCACCTATTCCGTGTCTGCTTCTCCGAAATCAGGTACCTAACCAGGAAGTTCCAGGGCGGTGAACGCGCATGAGATTCCGGCCGAAACCGGTTGGCGCCGAAGCGGATTTTTCATATTGACGGTGATATAACGCCGACGTCGGTCCCATAGCTCAACTGGATAGAGTAACGGATTTCTACTCCGTGGGTTGCAGGTTCGAATCCTGCTGGGATCGCCAGCGCTTCGCCTTATTCGATAAGGGTTTTTTGTGGTTCCACTTTGTTCTTTGGCCGGTCTTCGTGTTGCGATACGTCCTTGCCGCATTTCAATGAAATCAATGCGTTACCAATCGCTCCCAATAGCTCCATGCAGCACGGACGCAACACGAAAATTTCCTGTGTTGTTCGAACATGAAAAGGCCAGCCAGCGTGAACCGGCGGGCCTTAAAAGAGCCACCATTGACCAGGCGGTCTGGAGCGCCTTGGCGGCTTGGGCAAGCGAGTTCAACAGGTACGGTATGTTTTGATCGTCGTCGGGTAAGTCCGCGATCGCCAATGTGAACGAGCAGTGCCAGCAGCCCCGCCGTCGTCGGCGCAGTGTCAAGCAATTCACAGCGGGCGCCATATTCCGCGCGGGCCCGTTCCTTGATCATCGCATCGAGGCCGCCGTTTGGGCTGATGCTATTGACATAGTCACGGTATTATTCCTTTGATTGCCGTTCCAGCTCGACGCGGTAGAGCTTGTTCAAGTCCGCGTTCGTCTCTGGTGGGACATATCGGTCAATGTCGCCCAACCACTCCGCCCTCACATAGAGGTTAAATCCGGGCGTGTACTCGGCTCGCGCAACTCGAGTTGTCGGCCAGATCGAAAATTCTGTCCGCTTCAGCGCAGGCCATATCACAGACCTGCTTGGCCTTTCTATGAGCGTCGATCGCCGAAAAAATCGGGTCAGATGTCCCGGCAGCCAGCGGGAGAATTGGCCTCAACCGCGAATGCAGTACCGCCGGCTGCAAGCGCGGCAGCGTTGGAGAGGAAACCCGCGCCGGGTCGTTGGCGCAGTTATGCGAGTATTGGAGTCCGCTTGAGCCATTTGATACCCCTTTTGACTTGAGTTAGAGCCGGGGCGCGGAAGCTGAGCACTTCCCTCCGGCTCGTTCTTATGTAAAGCAAGCTATGATAACATAAGCCGGCCTGTCAGAAAGCGCTCGGGAGTCATCGGCACTCTTGTGGGCGTTCGGCTCCAGAAAGATCAAATCAAAGCCATTGATGCTTGGGCCGCTAAGCAAGAGCCTCCCGTGACGCGGCCTGAGGCCATTCGAGGCATGATTGAAACTGTTCTGCACATTCTGTCAAAGGATACCGGCGGAACGCCAAGGCCAAGCGGAAATAGTGCCGCGCGACCCGTTCATACATGAGAAGTTCACTCGCGAACGCTGGCAGCCAGAAAGCTCGGCAAGCAATATTTCGATAAACTGTGGTGGAAAGCTGGCGCGATCTGCAATCGGACAACATCGAGTTTACGATGAAGCGATTGCGTGAGCCGATTGATGTTAAGTGCGCGGCCCTCGGAGCGCTTTTTCTCCGAATCGAACCTTGGATGCCGGTCGCAGTCTAACCTTCGATGAAAAGCATCGATTTGAATTCTATGTCGGTAGACGAGCTATGGGCCCTTCACGAGGAGACCGCCTCCGTCCTGCGCACGAAAATGGAGGCGGAGAAGCTCAAGCTTCAAAGGCGGCTGGAACAAATACAAGGCAAAACTCGGCACCGTGCATATCCGAAGGCTTACCCAAAATTTCGAAACCTCGAGCCCCTGTAACAGACTTGGGCCGGCCGGGGTATGAAGCCCGGCTGGATGCGGGAATTGCTCGTTCGGGGGGTTAGTATGGATGATTTGTGGATTTAAGCAGCTCAACTGGCTCCGGTTTAATGTCGTTCATCGAACATTGGAACAAAAGCAGCTGCCTCAATTCAACGAAACCTATGTTGTTCCGGTGAAATAAAAAAAGAATAGTATGGACAGCCGGAAATAACGGGTTTAAATCGGGACCTGGGGCCGGTTCATAGGTGGGTTTAAAATGAAGACGAACTCGCTCGCGCTTGCATTCGTGGCCGCTTTCGGAATCGGCGCATCCACCGCCAATGCTGATGTGCTTTTGAGCGACACTTTCAACTCATACGGGCAGCAGCTTAATTGGACACCGCCGGCCATTTGGACAGTCCCATCGGGCAGTGTGGATTTGATTGGCGAGACCCCAACCGGGACATCTTTTGACTTCTATCCGGGGAACGGTGGCTTCGTGGACCTTCATGGTTCGACGGAGCAGGCGGGAACCCTCCAGACTCTACAAAGCTTTGCAGCCGGAAATTATACTCTTTCGTTCGATTTGGGCGGCAACGCGCGTGGCGATGTTTCCAAAACAACGGTGATTTCGCTTGGTTCTTTCAGCCGCGCTCTGACCCTGGCGTCCAACGACCCTCTTCAGCCATTTTCATTTTCCTTCGCAACGAGCGGCGGAAATCTTTCCTTTGCCGATCTTCCGGGCGGCAGCGGAAACGTCGGCAATATTCTGGACAATGTGAGCTTGTCCTCGAGCTTAGCATCGGCCGCACCGGAGCCATCCACATGGGCCATGATGCTCATGGGCTTCTGCGGGATCGGCTTCATGGCTTATCGAAAGAGCAAGAGCGGCGTGGCCTTCACCCCTTAACTTCCGGCGCGATCACAATCCGAAAGCCGCTTAACTCGGCGGTTTTCTTGCCCAGTGCCCACTCTTCCCAAAGTCAACCTAAAATGTTTAGGCGGGCGTGGTTGACCTAACCACAGCGAGAGCGTGCAATCGCCTTGGTTAGTAAAGGGCGCGCGGCGCGTAGTTGATTATGCGTAGGATGGTTCTAGCTTTTGCCGCACTCATCGCAATGGTAGCGCCCAGTACCGCCGCAGTAATCGCGATCGATCTGCTTAGCGATTTAACTTTCCTTGGGCATCCCAAGCGCATGCCATCGCGGCTGCGCCGATGCCGTTGAAACCCCTCTCTATCAGTTTGCTGCCGGTGATGTCGTAGATTTCGGGACTCTAACGCTACCTCCAACGCTCGATTTTGATAGCCTGATATATTATATTCATCCTCCATCTCTCATAACGAAGTTCGGATTGCTAACCGACATCGATCTTGTCAGTGTCTACGTGCCGATGTTTACCCAATCATGCAATCTATCGGATTCAGACTGCGTAGCCTTCAGGTCTACTATTTCACAGGTGGCAGACAAAACTTTCGATTTGCAATTTGTCCTTCCCACAAGTGGCCAAATTCAGATCGCCTGGTCGGGTCACATCCAATCATATGTCGGGTCACATCCAATCATATGTTGCAGCAGCCCAGAGCCATCAACCTGGGCAATGTTGCTGATCGGGTTTGTTGGGATTCTGATGACGCACCGCCGCCGGGCGATTATGGCCCCTGCACCAGCCCGACTGCCATCTGAGCGAATGAAGTATTATCGGTAAAATTCAATGTCGTGGCAGATTGCGCCAATGCGCCGCTCTGTTTCCTCGCTAGGGTCTTCCCCGCTCTAGTACCAAACGCGCAAGCGCTGCTTCGGCGTGATCCCGAGCAACGGTCGGCCGGTCGCCATCGTGAATGCTCGCAAGCCTGTTGGCGCTAGCGATGTCATAGAGGCAATCGACCACCTGTTGCTTGCGGTGCAGATTGCGTTGGGCCATACCACCTAAGCGAATAGTTTCCTCCGCGAATTGGCTCAGCTTTGCCAAGGCAACATAGCAGCGCGCGTCGCTCATCGCGGCGGTGATATCGTCGCTCTCTGTTATAGTGATGTGTGTCATCGCGGGCCCGCCGCGAATGCAAGTTCAGCAACAGCGCTGGTCGCATCGAACGTCAGCGCATAAAATCGCGTCAGATATCCGACTTGAAGTATTGCCTTGGTCTGTGTGTATCTAGAGAGTTGAGCGGGCCGCCAAGCTGCTCAACGTTTAAAGCCGGTTCATCGCATATCGCGCTGGCCGGCTTCGCCATATCTGGGGGCCTGCACTATGCAAGCGTCCGATTTGCCAAAGCTGGATAAAGCTCTTTGGCTCAACGAAGCGCGATAACGCGGTTTGCCAATTTAACCCTTTGATCTGAGTTCTGCTGGGATCGCTAGCGCTTTTTGCGCGTTGTGGGCATCGACCGCAGGATCGATGGCAAAACAGCCGGCCACTAGCCGTTACGTTGGCCGTCACCTGCCCTCGGAGACGGCGGAATTGAAACAGTTTCCGCGAGCTGGATTAACAGGAGTTAATTCAGCATAATTGTTCTTAGTAGATTTACCGTAAATCTGATTTAACCGATTTAACGTAGGGCCGTTCTCGTCTTCAGAGCAGCCGGATCAGTGACAAGTCCGCCGTTCAGTTATCGCCTTCACTGCCGCCGCACTTCTCCGGCACGCCTAACGCAACTATTGCTCGCCAGGAAGCGAAACGCGCTCCCCAAGCGCCTCCCGCAGGTACAGTTTGTTAATAGCGACAAACACAATGACCACGATGGGAGCAGCGAAGATGGTCGCGGCGGCTCCGAATGCCGAACTGATCGTGATGATTCCCAGTAACATCAGTGCGGGCGGAATATAAACCATCCGCCGCTGTATTAGAGGCGCCAAGATCTCGCCTTCCAGTTGGTGAATCAAAATATATGCTGCGACGGTCCACAGAACCGCGTGGAGCCCATCGGTGGCCGCCACCAGGACCGCGGGAACGGAAGCAATAATCGGCCCCAGGTATGGAATGAACTCAGCCATTCCTGCGATGACACCGAGGGCCAACGGCGATTGCAGTCCGATCTGCCAGACCGCGAATGCAGATACGATCCCTATCACCAGCATTTGGATGAGTTGCCCGATCAACCAAAGCCGAAGGGCGGCCGCGATGTCCCCGGTAGTTTCGTATACTTCCGCTCGCAAACTCTTCGGAAAAAACCTTCCGAGTCCGTAGCGATACACATCTGGTTCAGCGGCGAAATAAAAGCCGGCGATTACAGTGATCACCGCCCCTCCGATGAACGTTGTGCTCACGGAAAAGGCGCTGCTGATGAATGCTGTCAGCGACAGATTGCCGCCCGCGAGGTGCGAGAGCAGCACTTTGCCGAACTCAGACTTCTGCATGCTCGTGGTGATGTCCTTGATTGCGGCATCGGCACGGCTCACCACATCCTGCAGTTCGGCTCCTATCTGCGTACCGAAAAGATATCCGGCTCCGCCGAATGCGCCAAAGATAATCAAGCCTGAAACGCCCAGAGCTAGCGCAGGCGGCAGCTTGCACCAGCGCGTGAACGGCTCCGCCACGAGCTGGAGCAGCACGCATATCAAGATAGATCCGACCAGGACCAGTACGACCTCGAAAAGCAGCCAGATCAAAATTGGGACGAGTACCACGATTGCGACGATGATCGTCCGCTTGAAGAACTCGAATGTCGTCATGCTCATTGCCCAGCAGGCGGTGACCGGAGCGCTGCTTCCGCCTTTGCGGCGCGCTTCTCAGCTTTTCGCTGATCAGCCAACGAAGGCCATCAGACGCTAGTTCCGCTGCAGACCGCAGCGCTCCGAAAGCATCCAGCCGAAACGACTTTGCGGCCGCTCTGCCTGTGCTCGCTGCGGAAATAGTCCGGCAATTCGGGAACCTGCCATTCCAGCGGAATTTATCGTGAGGGTTGGGCTTTCGTTATGTCGATGGAACTCAATGCTTCCCGTGCGCGGGTGCGACAGAGTTTTCCCGGTGCGCAGCCACCATGAGCAAGGTCCCGAGCACGCGTTCCGACCAGTCGATTAGCCGCGATCACGAGCATGTCGATAAAATTTCGACCACGACAACCCTGTTCGTGTTGGCCGCGATCGCACTCCTCGTTTACGCCATACGGCTGGTTCTATTGCCGTTCGTGCTGTCGGGATTGCTGGCCTACATCTGCACGCCATTGATCGAGTGGCTCGCTGCACAGACCAAAATGCCAAGGGCTCTGGTCGCCGTCGCGGTTTTCGTGACCTTGGTGCTGATCGGGGCCAGCATAATGTATGCAGGCGTCCCCCCTCTGATCGTAGAAATAAAGCGCTTCCTGACGGACCTTGATCCCATGATCGGTGGGCTCGTTCGCGGCGCCATCGGCAGCGAGCCAGTCAAGCTGTTCGGACAGCAGATGGATGCCAGTCAGATCGCACAAGCAGCTGCAGCCGGATTTCGTAACTGGATCGAAGACGCCAGCGTCCTCACAGTTATGGGAGGCGTAGCGATAGGCAGCGCGTTCGGTTCATTCCTCACCCTCATCTTGCTGTTTTATTTCCTCATCAGTGGACCACGAATCGCCGAGGGCCTGTTCTGGCTCGTGCCGCCCAAGCAACGGCCGTTGATCCACGACGATATCTGGCCGCAGCTCGATCCGGTCTTGAGGCGGTATTTCGTCGGGGTCATCGCGGTGGTTATCTTTGCCGCCATTGCGTCTTACATCGGACTCGGCATCTTCCTGGATCTTCCGCACGCCGCGTTCCTGGCGGTGCTAACCGGGCTGCTGGAAGCGATTCCAGTCGTTGGTCCGACTACTGCGGCGGCGATTGCTGGTATCGTCGCGCTTCAGCATGCCACCGGGTTCGGCCTCATTATCGGCTATGCCCTCTATCTTGCTGTCCTGCGACTCTCGATCGACCAGTTATTCGGCCCCTTGGTGCTTGGCACCGCAGCCCGGGTGCATCCCGTTCTGATTATCTTTTGCTTTCTCTCTGGGGGCATTTTGTTTGGCATCGTCGGCGTGATCATGGCTGTCCCGGTTGCCCTGATCGTCAAGATCACCTTGGGGACGCTATACGATGAACGTCAGGGGCCGAGCGACTTGGGTAAACGAAAGCTGGCGAGATGATTACGCTGCGTCAGCGAATGCTCAACTATGTGAGTTCACGTTTTGCGAACGATCCGCCGCCGCTACGCGTGATCTTCTGGGACGGCGAGCGCTTCGATTTTGCCGCTGACCATCGCGTCGTTATCACGCTGCATTCCCGCGATCTGGTGAAAATGCTCCTGCGCGGGGACTTCGCGGGATTGGGTGATGCGTATGCCGCCGGCCAGATTACCGTGGAAGGGCGTGTCGAGGATGTGCTGCGGATCGGCATTTCCCTGGCTGAGCGCTTGGGAAGGCATTCTCCGGTCAACTATGTCGCTCGGTTGAGCCGCTTCATTCCGCGGCCGCACTCCCATCGCAAGGATGCCAAGGACGTTAGCTTTCATTACGACGTCTCAAACGATTTCTACCGTCTCTGGCTGGATCGTCAGATGATCTATTCGTGCGCGTATTTCCGCACGGGCGCTGAAGACATCGACACCGCGCAATCTGACAAGCTGGACCACATTTGCCGTAAGCTGCTGTTGAAACCCGGCGACCGGCTGCTCGATCTCGGGTGCGGCTGGGGCGGTTTGCTGTGCTGGGCGGCGAAGCATTACGGCGTCATTGGCCTCGGGATCACGCTTAGTCAGCGCCAATATGACTACGCGCGCGAAATGTCGCCGCCGAACGGCTTGCGGGCGAACTCGATATTCGCATGCAGGATTATCGTGACCTCCTCGACACAGAACCATTCGACAAGATCGTTTCCGTGGGCATGTATGAACATGTTGGCCTCGCTAATCTGCCGACCTATTTCGGCACAGTGAGCCGGCTGCTGCGTCCGGGAGGTGCTTTCCTCAACCATGGGAGTGTATCCACCGACCCGGATGGGCGGGCTCGAGGACCTCCCGGAGGGGAGTTTATCGACCGGCATGTGTTCCCCGGTGGTGCTGTCCCACACCTTTCCCGCGTACTTATCGAACTCTCTCGCGCCAATCTGGAATTCGCCGACGGCGAGGACCTGCGCCCTCACTACGCGCGAACCCTGATGCTGTGGGCACGCCGGCTGGAAAGCAACCGCGAGGACGCCATTCGTGCCGCCGGAGCCAATCGCTATCGCGTTTGGCTGATGTACCTGGCGGGAATGGCCCACGCATTCGATCGCGGCTGGCTCTCGATCGCCCAAGTGTTGGCATTCAAGCCAACTGAAAAGGGCAACGTCTTTCGCCCCTGGACGCGCGGGTACCAATATCAAGATGCCGGTGCGAGTGCGACACCGCCTGTCTCAGGTGGACTGGAATGGGACCGCTGAACAGATTTCAACGTGACGTCGTCACGCCCAGCGCGCATGTTCGAACCCTCCTCCTAAGTCCGCAACCGGACGAAACTTTTGCGGCCGACGCGCGTTTTGCGCCTTAGGCAAGCCTCAATGACTGCTCGCGCCACGAGTACATTTCTCCAGTACAATCGATTGGGCCGGGATCACCCCTGGCTCGGTGCGATCATCGAGCGCATAGACGCGCGATTGCGCGCTCGGGAAGGGGTCTACGAATATAGCGCCTCCCCGGACTGCATTTTCCGGATCCAGGTCATCGATAGCCGCGAAGCCATAAAATTATCCGATGGGACGCAGTTGAGACCCGGAGATCAGATCATAAACCTGCATCTGTGGAACGAGCAGCTGCCGGTTGTACCGAAGAATGGCGCGACGCTATCCTGGGCGCGTCGGATGAGCCAGGTGGTCCAATCGTCCTTGCGGGAATTGGCGGTGTATTTGGCAGCACGCCCTGACTTGACTTCCGTGATGGCCCTTCGGGCAAACATGAGTTTCGGCTCAGTCGAACAGAGCGAACAGATCACGCGGATCGCAGCGCGCTACGGGTTTGAAGCGACGGGACCGACGCAGCCAGGGACGATGGCTGAGCGTCTGCATCGGTACGGCGAGAATGTACTCATCTCGTTGATGGTGATCGCCCGCAATACAGCCGCGTTCCGTTTCCAGAGCCTTCGTCGGAACCGCACTCCGGTCTATATGTCCCGACGAAAGCTGGAGAGCCGCTTTCGCAGTACCGATGGCGATGCACCGGAAGGGAGGCTTGATCCAAACTCCACGCGTCAGGTGCAGTCATGATGCGGGCGCTGTTCTTGCAGTCTCCGGCATATGACGGTTTCGATGGCGGGGCCGGCTCACGCTACCAGGCACGCCGTGAAATACGTTCCTTTTGGTATCCGACCTGGTTGGCGCAGGCTGCCGCTATGGTGCCGGGCAGCAAGCTGATCGATGCCGAGCCGCACCGAATTGATTTGGCTGCCGTGTCGCGCACCGCACGCGATTATGACCTTGCGGTACTCCACACCTCCACGCCCTCGTTCGGATCCGACCTACGGGCCGCCAAGGCGCTGAAGCAGGCCAATCCTGCGCTCAAGATCGGCATGGTGGGCGCCAAGGTCGCGGTCGAGCCGCTCGCTAGCCTACAGGCATCAATCGATATCGACTTTGTCGCCGGCAATGAATTTGAGTTTACAATCCGGGAGGTCGCCGAAGGCCGTGATTGGAGCGATATCCGCGGCCTCTCTTTCCGCAATCGGCGTGGTGCCATACAGCACAACGCACGACGTGAAATTCTCGAAGACATGGACCGCCTGCCGTTTGTAACGCCTGTGTACAAGCGAGATCTGACGGTCGAAAACTATTTCATTGGCTATTTGCAGCATCCCTATGTCTCGCTTTATACCGGGCGCGGTTGCAAATCTCGCTGCACCTTTTGCCTGTGGCCGCAAACCGTCGGTGGACACCGTTACCGCACGCGCAGCGTCGGCAATGTAATTGAGGAAATCTCCTGGGCCCGACGGGCATTTCCGCTAGCTAAGGAATTTTTCTTCGACGACGATACCTTCACCGACGACCGTCGGCGCGCTGAGGCCATTGCGATCGAGCTCGGACGACTTGGCATCACCTGGTCATGCAATGCCAAAGCCAATGTGCCACGCGAGACCCTCAAGA
>NZ_DATEPI010000073.1:0-4283 GCF_035273305.1 Bradyrhizobium sp.
TTGCGGTGGCCTACGGTTCCACAGCCCGGATCGACCGCGACAACATTTTGCGAGCATCGCTGTGGGCGCTGAAGCGCGCGGTGCACGCGCTGCCGGAAATGCCGAAGCACGTGTTCGTCGACGGCCGCGATCGGCTCGATACGCAATGCGATTGCGAAGCCGTGATCGGCGGCGACGGACTGATCGTCTCGATCGCGGCGGCCTCGATCATTGCAAAGGTCACGCGCGATCGGCTGATGTGCGCGCTGGCGCAGGATTGCCCCGGTTATGGTTTTGAATCGCACAAGGGCTACAGCGTGCCCGAACATCTCGAGGCGCTGCGAAGGCTCGGACCTACCGTTCACCACCGCCGTCTGTTCGCGCCAGTGGTGGCAGCTCGGGAAAGGCAGTCGGCGATCGAGCCCGGCGTCGTTGCAACCGAAAGCTCAATCGAAGTCCAGATCGCGGACGGTATTTGACGAGTTGCCTCGCCGATCGACGCGCTCTATCACACGTTCGAGAATCCAATAGCGCCGGCTTGGGCATTTCGGACGTCGCATGCGCTTCACTCCCCTGATCGTCGAACTGATCCGCGCGCGACCGCGTCTTGTGGTCTGGTCGGTAGTGCTGCTGCACGCAGCGCTTTGGCTGCTAGTCCCTCTATTCCTTTATACCAGCCCACCCGGCGACCTTGCGATGGTGCTGGCCTACGGCCGCGAATATCAGGTCGGCACCGATCTCGGTCCGCCGCTCGCGTTCTGGCTTGGCGACATCGCGTTTCGCGCGGCCGGCAATCACGTATTCGGCGTCTATGTGCTGGCTCAACTTTGCTCGATCGTGATGTTCTGGGCGCTGTTTGTGTTGGCGCGCGCCATTGTCGGGGCGCAACAGGCGGTACTCGCGGTGCTGCTGACCATGACGGTCACCACCTTCAGTTCGCCCGGCGTCGAGTTCGGCCCGCTCGTCCTGGCTCGGCCGCTGTGGGCGCTGATGCTGCTGCATTCCTGGCGGTTGATCGGCCAGAACCGCCGCAATGCCTGGTTCGCGTGGTCGATTGAGGCCGGACTGTTGCTGCTCACAAGTTCCGCTGCACCGGGCCTGTTGCTGCTGCTGATAGCCTTTACGCTCGCCACCAAGCGCGGACGGCTGGGCTTGCTGTCTTTCGATCCGGCGTTCGCGGTGCTCGTGATTGTCGTGCTCGCGTTGCCTTATCTGGTTTGGCTGATGCGCGCCGATATTCCATTGCTGCCGCATTGGCCGGCGATGGCGTGGAGCGCGAGGGCGCAGGAGTGGACGTCACTGGTTGGCTGGCTGGCGGCGGCGGTCTCAGCCATCGTGCTGCTCGTTCTGCTTAATTCCGGCTGGTTCGGCGGCAAGAAGGAAGAGGCGCCGATCATCAATCGTCCGCCGGTCAATCCCTTTGCGCGCGAATATGTTTATTTCTTCGCCATCGCGCCGGCGTTGCTTGGCACCCTGACTTCTGCGCTGTTCGGCCTCGATCATGTTGCGGGTGGCGCCGGTATTGCCTTGTTGATGTCGGGTCTTGCGACGATCGTTTCGGCGGACGATGTGATCCATCTGCGGCGTCAGTGGTTGGTGCGGTTGGTCTGGGTGGCGACCCTTACTGCGCCCGCGGTCGCGGTGATCGCCACCACGTTGTTTGTGCCCTGGACGGGGGCCGGCGAGGTCGCGACCTCGCTGCCCGCGAGATCCATTGCGAGTTTTTTTGGCGACAGCTTTGAGCGACGTACCAATCATTCTCTGGCGGCTGTCACCGGTGACGCGCAGCTTGCATCCCTGGTCGCACTCGGCACCAGCCGTCCACATTTCCTTTTGCTGACCGCGCCAGAGCGGACACCTTGGTGGTCTCTGGCGAAATTCAACCAAACCGGGGGCGTCGTGGTCTGGCGCGCCGCTGATACGGTCGGAACCCCACCAGCCGAAATCGCGCAACGGTTTCCCGGTCTGGTCGCCGAAGTGCCGCGCGCCTTCGATTGGTTCGTGAGTGGAAGACAGCCGCTGCTGCGGATCGGCTGGGCGATCGTGCGGCCGAAGTCGCCCTGAGGTGATGCTTGTGGTGAGGAGGAGGCGGTCGCGCCGTCAGGATGAGGAAGCCGATTGCCGTTCCAGCGCTTTTGCAATCGCGCGCAGATCCTGCCATGCCATTCGCTTGTATGAGGGGGAGCGCAAAAGATAGGCCGGATGGAAGGTCGCTAAAGCGCGGATCACGCGGGTTCCGGTATCGTAGTCGAACCATTTGCCCCGGGTTTTCATGATGCCCTCGCGCTTTCCCAGCAGTGCTTGGGTCGAAGGATTGCCCAAAGTAACCAGCACGTCAGGATCTACGAGTTCGATCTGGCGCTGAATGAACGGCAGGCAAATTTGGGTCTCCTGAGGCGTCGGGGTGCGGTTGCCAGGTGGTCGCCATGGAATGACGTTGGCAATGTAGGCATTGCTGCGGTCGAGCCCTATGGCGGCTAGCATCCGGTCCAGCAGTTTACCTGAACGGCCGACAAACGGTAACCCTTCGAGATCCTCCTCGCGGCCGGGAGCCTCGCCAACAAACATGATCCGGGCCTGCGGGTTGCCGTCGGCAAATACCAGCCGGGTGGCGGTCGACTTCAGTGCACAGCCTTCGAAACTTTCCAGAAGCGCGCGCAGAACTTCGAGGCTTGGCGCTGTTCGCGCGGCCTCGCGTGCCGAAAGGATTACGGCTTCCGGCGGCAGCGTCTTGTCGGCGCGCGCCGTTGGCATCGGAGCGCCGGGGATGGGCGGCTTGGCCGAGGCTATCGGGCTCGCGGCCGGAACGGGGTCAGGATCGGCCAGGCGATTGAGCGGTTCGTCCGCCAGCGCGCAATCGACCCCGGCCTCGAGATAAAAGGCGAGCAATTGCTGAATGGTAGGCGGGCTTTCGAACGTCATGGCGGAATGTCCAAGCATCTCCTAACTGTAACGTGTATGGGGCCGCAACGAAATGTCCGGGCGGGTATTTCCATGTTGTTCTCAGACGAAAAATCGGAAACAAACGGGCTTTCACACGGAAGATGTCCCAATCGGGCGGGGATGAGATCATGAGCACGGAAGAGTTGCCGTCGCGCGAATCCATGGAATTCGACGTCGTGATTGTCGGCGCTGGACCGTCCGGCCTTGCCGCCGCGATACGGCTGAAGCAGCTCAATGCCGATCTGACGATTGTTGTCGTGGAGAAGGGCTCCGAAGTCGGCGCGCACATTTTATCGGGTGCGGTGATCGATCCGGTGGCGCTCGACAGATTGGTTCCGGATTGGCGTGAGGATGCCGATTGCCCACTGAAGACGCAGGTCAAGGTCGACAAGTTCTATTGGATGACGAAAACGACGGCCATTCCGCTACCGGCGATCGCGATGCCGCCGCTGATGAACAATCATAGCTGCTATATCGGCTCGCTCGGGAATGTTTGCCGCTGGCTGGCGCGAAAGGCTGAGGCGCTCGGGGTCGAAATCTATCCGGGCTTCGCTGCTGTCGAAGTGCTTTATAACGAAAATGGCGCGGTGCGCGGTATCGCCACCGGCGACATGGGTGTCGCCAAGGATGGCTCGCACAAGTCGTCCTATACGCGGGGCATGGAATTGCTCGGCAAATACACGCTGTTCGCCGAGGGTGCCAGGGGCAGTCTGACCAAGCAACTCATTGCGAAGTTCGCTCTCGACGCCAAAAGCGAACCGCCAAAGTTCGGCATCGGGCTGAAGGAAGTCTGGGAGATCGAGCCCTCGAAGCATCAGAAAGGCCTGATCCAGCATTCGTTCGGCTGGCCGCTCAACAATTCCATCGGCGGCGGCTCCTTCCTCTATCACTATGACACCAACCTGGTGGCGATCGGTTTTGTCGTGCATCTCAACTACAGCGATCCATATTTGTCGCCGTTCGACGAATTCCAGCGCTTCAAGACCCATCCCGCAATCCGCAACCTACTCGAGGGCGGCAAGCGGCTGGCCTATGGTGCGCGGGCCATCACCGAAGGGGGATATCAATCGGTCCCGCGCCTGACCTTTGCCGGCGGCGCGCTGATCGGCTGCGCGGCAGGTTTTGTGAACGTGCCGCGCATCAAGGGCGTCCACAACGCGATCGGCAGCGCGATGTTGGCCGCCGAACACGTTAACACCGCGCTCGGCGCCGGCCGCGCCAATGATGAACTGGTCGGGTACGAGAATGCCTGGCGCGACTCTCCGGTCGGGAAAGACCTCTACCCCGTTCGTAACGTCAAACCGTTGTGGTCTAAGTTCGGCACGGTCATTGGTGTGGCTCTTGGCGGGATCGACATGTGG
>NZ_DATEPI010000074.1:0-15271 GCF_035273305.1 Bradyrhizobium sp.
CCCCGACCACATACATTCGGCTAAGGCCGAACAGTACGGCATGCGCGACTCGGCCGCACAGCAGCGTGAAAAGCCGGGCACGCCGAGGGGATGCTGCGAAACGAGATCATGACATCGGCAACGCGGTGGGTGGGCGCGCCAGACGGTCGAATTGAACGAGGCCAAGCGCGAACGCGCTCATTGCCGCAAACGGGGATCGCTGGCGCGGCATTCAGCATCGTCCGATTTGATTCAGCCGCCCCCTCAGAATGGGATGTCGTCATCCATATCGCTGTTGCGAGCACCGGCTGCGACCGCCCGTCGAGGCGCGGCCGTGGATGGACCGCCCGAGCCGAAATCGCCGCTGGAATCATCGGAGCCGAAATTGCCACCACCACTGCGGCCGTCTAGCATCGTCAATGCCGAGTTGAAGCCTTGAAGGACTACTTCCGTCGAGTATTTATCGGCGCCGCTCTGGTCAGTCCATTTGCGAGTTTGCAATTGGCCTTCGATGTAAACCTTGGCACCTTTCTTTAGATATTGCTCGGCAATCTTGCAAAGACCCTCATTGAAGATCACCACACGGTGCCACTCGGTCTTTTCTTTCCGCTCGCCGGTCGCCTTGTCGCGCCAGGTCTCGGACGTCGCCACTCTGAGATTCGCAATCGGCCGCCCGTCCTGCGTCCGCCGAATCTCGGGATCCTTGCCGAGGTTTCCGACCAGAATCACCTTGTTTACGCTTCCCGCCATACCGCTCTCCACTCTCGCAATTACCCTGGCTGACGACTGAGCCTTCGGATTCAGCGCCCGACCTGTTGAAAATGTCCCCCGAGGGGACCGCCGGCCGGACCCTATACGTTCGCCAGTCCCACAAGACCGATGATCCCCGGTTATCCACATATAGCAGCTCACAGGAGATTGTTCCAGTTTTGTTCCAAACGCGGACAATACGTCCGCGGACAGATAACGGTGTTGAAATAAAGCGCGGCTGAAGGCCCGTCAGGGTTCCCCTGAGTTCCCCTAAACAGTCGACGAATCATCGGGTTGAGCCCGCTTCACTTCCCCGGCGAGTGTTGCATTTGGGAGACGGCTTTTCCGGCCGAAGCGGGTATATTGGCAGTCAGATTTGCTGGCCATGCGGGTCACGTCCGATTGAAACACTTCCCGGAAGGAAGAACTACGATGAAGAAAATTTTGCTTGGTACGGTTGCTCTCGTCGCGTTGGGTTTCGCCGCGCCTGCTTCTGCGGCTGATCTTGCGGCCCGCCCCTACACCAAGGCACCGCCCCCGATGGTCGCTGCGATCTACGACTGGAGCGGCTTCTACATCGGTCTAAACGGCGGTGGCGGCTGGAGCCACAAGTGCTGGGACATCCGGAATAATTTCGGGGCTGTTGTTTCGCCTTCAGTTGCCGAGGGCTGTCATGACGCGACCGGGGGCACGGTCGGTGGTCAGATCGGTTACCGCTGGCAGGCCAGCTCTTGGGTCTTCGGTTTGGAAGCTCAGGGCAACTGGGCTGACCTCAAAGGTTCCAACACGAGCCTTTTCGATCCGCTGACCCGAAATGAATCCAGGATTGATGCGTTTGGCCTGTTCACCGGCCAGATTGGTTGGGCCTGGAATAACGCCCTGCTGTACGTCAAGGGCGGTGCCGCGGTCACGAGCGACCATTACCGGAACTTCGACATTCCGACCGGTGTGGAATTCGCCAGAGCTAACGAAACCCGCTGGGGCGCGGCCGTCGGTGCCGGCGTCGAGTTCGGCTTCGCTCCGAACTGGTCGGTCGGTTTTGAGTACGACCACTTGTTCATGGGGGACCGCGACGTCAACTTCTCGGCCACTGGCACGTTCGGTATTCCGGCCGGTTCGTTCACAGGAACCGATCGCATCCGTCAGGACGTCGATCTGGCCACTGTTCGCGTGAACTACCGCTGGGGCGGTCCGGTGGTCGCGAAGTACTGATCGCACCCGAACTGATCTTCAATTTCGAAAGGCCGGCCTTGTGCCGGCCTTTTTCTTTGCGCTTCTGGTATCTCAGGCCGCGCATGGAAGATCCTTGGCTCCGCAATCAGATTGCGCTTACTCGCAACCACCTTCGCAAAACAGTTGATGGCATGCAGCAAGCACTGGAAATCCCTGGGCGTTCTTCCTACGTTCTGACTTTATCCGATGGCGTCCGACCCCGGTTGTTCCGGAAGATGTGCGTCAAACACGGCGCGGTCACGTGCCCGGAAATCGCGACATGGATGAAGTGATCAGGGCGAAGCGCCAATCGAGTGTGGGTTCCGGCACGCGCGCGATAACGATTCGCGGCGCGCGTGAGCACAACCTCAAGAACATCGATCTGGAAATCCCACGCGACAAGCTCGTGGTTTTCACCGGGCTATCCGGTTCGGGCAAATCGTCGCTGGCGTTCGATACCATCTACGCCGAGGGACAGCGCCGCTACGTCGAATCGTTGTCGGCATACGCGCGCCAATTCCTTGAAATGATGCAGAAGCCGGATGTCGACCAGATCGATGGATTGTCACCGGCGATCTCCATCGAGCAAAAGACAACTTCGAAGAATCCGCGCTCGACCGTCGGCACCGTTACCGAAATATACGATTACATGCGGCTGTTATGGGCGCGGGTCGGCGTTCCCTATTCGCCCGCAACGGGATTGCCGATCGAGAGCCAGATCGTCTCGCAGATGGTCGATCGGGTGCTGGCATTGCCCGAGGGCACCCGGCTCTATCTGCTGGCACCGGCCGTGCGCGGCCGCAAAGGCGAGTACCGCAAGGAGCTTGCTGAATATCTCAAGAAGGGATTCCAGCGGGTCAAGATCGATGGGACTTTTTACGAGCTGGCGGAAGCGCCGGTTCTCGATAAGAAATTCCCTCACGATATCGACGTGGTTGTGGACCGAATCGTCGTCCGGCGAGATATCGGCCAGCGACTGGCCGAGAGTTTCGAGACCGCGTTGAAGCTGGCGGAGGGCTTGGCCGTCATCGAATACGCTGATCCACCCGCCTCCGCATCTGATGACAAAAAGCCGGATAAGAAGACGGCAAAAATCCACGATAAGAGTGGACCTGAACGGATTCTGTTTTCAGAGAAATTCGCTTGTCCCGTATCCGGCTTCACCATTCCGGAAATCGAACCACGGCTGTTCTCGTTCAATAATCCGTATGGCGCTTGCCCTGCCTGTGGCGGGCTCGGCATCGAGCAGCATGTCGATGAAGAGTTGGTGATTCCCGACAAGGAGCTGACACTGCGAAGGGGTGCGATCGCCCCCTGGGCCAAATCATCCTCTCCCTATTACATCCAGACGCTCACCGCGCTTGGCAAGTTCTACAAGTTCACGCTTGATACCAAGTGGAAGGACCTGCCGAAAAAGACGCAGAACGCGATTCTACACGGCTCCGGCGAGGACGAGATCAAGTTCTCCTATGAAGACGGCGTGCGCTCCTACGACACAAGGAAGCCGTTTGAGGGCGTCATCACCAACATCGATCGCCGCTATCGTGAGACCGAGAGCGAATGGGCCCGCGAGGAACTGGCCAAATACTTCTCCGACATTCCTTGCGAAGCCTGCCAAGGCTATCGGCTCAAGCCGGAAGCGCTGTGCGTCAAGATCGCCGACAAGCACATCGGCGAGATCTCGGAATTGTCGGTGCGCCGCGCGGGCGAGTGGTTCGAGACTGTGCCGAAAGCTCTCAACGCACAACAAAACGAAATTGCAGCGCGCGTATTGAAGGAAATACGCGAGCGATTGTCCTTCCTGCTCGACGTTGGCCTGAACTACCTGACCCTGGCGCGCGCCTCCGGCACCCTATCTGGCGGCGAGAGCCAGCGTATCCGGCTGGCGTCACAGATCGGCTCCGGCTTGACCGGTGTACTGTATGTGCTTGATGAGCCCTCGATCGGGCTGCACCAGCGCGACAATGCGCGGTTGTTGGAAACGTTGAAGCGGTTGCGCGACCTCGGCAACACCGTGATCGTGGTCGAGCACGACGAGGATGCGATTCGGCTTGCCGATCATGTGCTGGACATCGGCCCGGGTGCCGGCATGCATGGCGGCCATATCGTCGCGCAAGGCACGCCCGCCGACATCATGAACAATCCGGGGTCGTTGACCGGAAAATATCTCACAGGCGAACTATCCGTCGAGATCCCTGAGCGTAGACCGCCGAATCATCGCCGCACGATTAAGGTGGTCAACGCGCGCGGCAATAATCTGAAGAATGTGTCAGCGGAAATTCCGCTGGGCCTTTTCACCTGCGTGACCGGCGTTTCCGGCGGCGGCAAATCGACGCTGCTGATCGACACGCTCTACCGGGCGATCGCGCGCAAGCTCAACAACGCCAGCGAGGGCGCCGCGCCGCACGACCGCATCGAAGGTTTGGAGCATATCGACAAGATCATCGACATCGACCAGTCGCCGATCGGCCGAACTCCACGCTCCAACCCGGCGACCTATACCGGCGCATTCACGCCCATCCGCGAATGGTTTGCCGGGTTGCCCGAGGCAAAGGCGCGCGGCTACGAGCCCGGACGGTTCTCCTTCAACGTCAAGGGCGGCCGCTGCGAGGCTTGCCAGGGTGACGGCGTTATCAAGATCGAGATGCACTTCCTGCCCGACGTTTATGTCACCTGCGATGTCTGCAAGGGCAAGCGCTACAATCGCGAGACGCTGGAGGTATTGTTCAAGGGTAAATCGATCGCCGACGTGCTGGACATGACGGTGGAAGAAGCCGCCGAATTCTTTAAGGCGGTCCCGCGCGTCCGCGAGACTTTCAAGACACTGCACCGCGTCGGCCTCGACTATATTCACGTCGGCCAGCAGGCCACGACGCTATCGGGCGGCGAGGCCCAGCGGGTCAAGCTGGCAAAGGAACTGTCGAAACGCGCCACTGGCCGCACGCTGTATATCCTGGACGAGCCGACCACGGGTCTGCATTTTCACGATGTGAAGAAGCTGCTGGAAGTGCTGCACGAGCTCGTGTCGCAGGGGAACACCGTGGTGGTGATCGAACATAACCTCGAAGTCATCAAGACCGCGGACTGGGTAATCGATCTCGGTCCCGAAGGCGGCGACGGCGGCGGCGAGATCGTCGCCTGGGGTCCGCCCGAGGACATCGTCAAGGCGCCCAGGAGTTATACGGGCAAATTCCTGGCGCCAGTATTGGCGAAGATAGGCAAATCGCGGAAAGGCGGCGCAAGCGAGGCGGCGGAGTAGGCTGGGACGACGCTCCCGGATTTCTCCAAGGCGCGCGCCGCGTTAGCCCGCTCAAGTAACTGCCCGCGCGCTATTGCTCCATTGCCGCTTGCACGAACCCCGCGGGATCCGCGCAGAATTCGCGCATGACCTTGTAATGATCCGTCTGTTCGATGGTCACCGGCTCCAGGCCAGATTTCGAAAGCCGCAGCAGGCGCGCATTGGGATAAGCCATCAGCATCGGCGAGTGCGTGGCCATGATGATCTGGCAATTTTGAGCCGCATCCATCCGGCTCATCAGCTTCAGGAACTCGATCTGACGTGCCGGCGACAGCGCCGATTCCGGTTCGTCGAAGATAAAGACACCCTGCTCTTGGCAGCGCTCTTCAAAAAACCGCAGGAATCCTTCGCCGTGGGAATGGGAGAGATAATCAGGCGGCGTTCCTCCATCTTCCTTGTTGACCTCATCCTGATAACGCGCAACGGAGAAGAAACTCTCCGCCCGAAAGAACCAGCCATTCGTGATCTTGGGCAACCATGCGGCGCGCAGCGCCTGTGAGAGCCGGCCTCCCATCTTCTCGATCGCCTTTGAATGATCGACGGGCATATAGCCCTTGCCCCCACCCGCTTCGTCATAGCCAGCCAACACCGCAATGCCCTCCAGCAAGGTGGATTTGCCGGTCCCATTCTCTCCCGCGATGATGGTGATGGATCGATCGAAGCTCAGTTCGAAATCGTCCCGCAGATACGGCAGGCAAAACGGATAAGCGGCGCGGTCGGTTATCCGTTCGGCATCGAGCCATATCCGCCTGAGGTAAGGCGCGGGTAATCGAATGTTTCGGCTTCGTCTGCGCGACATTGAGTTGGCCTAAGCGTGTTGCGCCCGATGCCGCTGAGCCAGCGACTCGGATTGATTATTCATCTATGGCTGCTTCGATGAAGCTGGCCGGCTCCGCGCAGAATTCGCGCATAACCCTGTAATGATCCGTCTGTTCGATGGTCACCGGCTCAAGTCCATACTTCGATAGACGCAGCAGCCGCGCATTGGGATAAGCCATCAGCATGGGTGAGTGCGTTGCCATGATGATCTGGCAATTCTGGGAAGCATCCATCTTGCGCATCAGCTTCAGGAATTCAATTTGACGAGATGGAGATAGCGCCGATTCCGGTTCATCGAAGATGTAAATACCTTGGTCTTGGCAGCGCTCCTCAAAAAATCGCAAGAAGCCTTCGCCGTGTGAATATGAGAGGTAATCCGGAGGACCATAGTCGGAGCCCCGGCCCATTTGGTCGAGATAACGCGCAACCGAAAAGAAGCTCTCCGCTCGAAAGAACCAGCCGTTGGTGATCTTTGGTAGCCAACTCGCGCGCAAGGCTTCCGAGAGAGCTCCTCCCATCACCTCGATCGCGTTGGTATGATCGACGGGCATATAGCCCTTGCCACCACCCGCTTCGTCATACCCCGCGAGCACCGCGATACCTTCGAGCAAGGTGGATTTGCCGGTGCCGTTCTCTCCAGCGATGATGGTGATGGACCGATCGAAACTGAGGTCAAAACCGTCGCGCAGAAAGGGCAAGCAAAACGGATAGGCACTGCGATCCGGCACGCGCTCCCTGTCGACCCAAATTCGTTTAAGATAAGGTGCCGGCAGCCGGCTCTTTCGATATCGCCTACTCATGGTGTTTGCGAATGCACCTGGCTTGGAGGTCCGGGCAGGTTTAGACCATACCAGTCCGCGAAATTTAGAACATAAGTAGAACTACTGCTTCCAAACCGCTATCCCAGCACTTCCAGCAGCAACTCCATGGTCATCAGGACCGGATTATCGCCGCGCGACAGTCTGCCTTCGGCGATTCCGCCGAGATAATCGACCAGGGCTACATCCAACTCTGCGCGCAACGCGCCGTCCGTGCGTCGCGCAATCGCCCCGGCTCTCACAGCCATTTCAGTTGCGAAAGGCTCGACCGCGCGGCCGTCGGCGAACCGCGCACCGATGATGCTGCCAACGCCGCCGCGCAATTTCGCTCTGGCAATCCCGCGCTCAGCGCAGAAAGACTCGAGCGCACCGGCAAGATCCTGGTTTGGGCGCAGCCGCAGCGCGAAGGCTCGGGCATTTGCCGTTGCCCTTCCGGGAGGACTGGGGACCGGCCCAAACAGTTTGAAATTGGTTTCGCCGTCGTGCTCGGCTGTGAAGATCGCGCCATCAAGGCCAAAGGCTTCTACCGTGAACGGCTCGGCAACCAGCGTTTCCTCGGGAAGGATGTGGCCGCCGCCTGCGCGGCCGTCCGCTTCGGTCCACAAACCATGACAATGGAAGTATGGCGCGCCATCGCGTTCACCCAAGGTCATGGCTGCCACATTCAGCCGCGTGACACCCGAGGAGCGAAAGGGGTCGCTATAGAAGGCGGCGTTCTCGCCGGTCGTGGACAAAGCCGGCATCACGTAGGCGAATGGCCCGAGCGCGCCGCTGCGCATGTTCAACGTCCCGCCAACGAATCCCTGAGCGGCAAAGCCAAGGCGAGCTGCTTCCAGCAGCGGCAAGCCTGCTTTGAGCGTGAAGGAGAACGCTCGGCCGCGCGCTTCCACCCACTGGATGCGTTCGGACGCGGGCGGGCCGGGCTGAACGATGTGGCGCATCTCAGCCAGTTTGCTTTTGAGAAAGGTCCAGCAATCCGCGCGCTTCCAGCTCATCGCGAACCAGGCGCTTGGGTATCTTGCCGTAACCGGACTTCGGCAGAGCGTCCCAGAAGAAGAAACGTTTCGGCATCTTGTATCGAGGGACTTTTGGCGCGAGGAAGGCCGCCAATTGAGCTTCGCTCACAGGCTCCGCACCCTCGCGCGGGACGCAAACCGCTACGCCGACCTCGCCCCAAAAGGCATCAGGCACGCCGAGCACGGCGACCTCGCGGATGGCCGGATGGGTGAGGATTTTCTCCTCTACCTCGCGCGGATAGATGTTGGAGCCGCCGGATATATACATGTCCGATGCGCGGCCCGTAATATACACAAAACCTTCCTCATCCATGTGGCCAAGATCGCCCGTGCGAAACCAGCCATCGCGGAACGCTTTCGCGTTAGCCTCCGGGTTGTCGTAATAGCCGGCGAACACGCCCGGCCCGATCACGCAGATCTCGCCGGTCTCGAACGGTTTCAGTTCGCTGCCGTCGTCACCCTGGATAGAGACTTGCATGCCCGTGCGCTCGATTCCGCAGGTGCCGATCCGCGCATGCGGGCCATCCTCAATCTCGTGCAGGTCAGGCCGCAACACAGTGATGTTACCGGTGACCTCGCCCAGCCCAAAATATTGCACCAGGACCTTGCCGAGCTTGTTCAATGCGGCTTTCTGATCCTCGCGATACATCGGCGCGCCCGCGTATATCACGTATCGCAATGATGAATGGTCGTAGCGATCTATGGCAGGATGCTCGACCATCATCTTCAGGATGGTTGGAACGGTGAAGATGTTGCTGACGCGGTGACGCTCGATCAACTGGAACGCCTCCTCGATATCGAAACGCTCGGAGGAAAGCAAAATCGTCGGCACGCCGCGCGCGGTTTGTACGAGTTGGTGAACGCCGGCGCCATGCGACAGTGGTGCGACGACCAGCGATGCATCGTTCTCGTTGGTGCCGGGCATGAGGTCGGCGAGGTGGTTGGTGATGACGAACGCCATCTGGCCATGAGTCAGCACGGCTGCCTTGGATCGCCCGGTCGTGCCCGAGGTGAAGAAGAACCAACAGGGATCGTCATATTCGACACGCGTCTCCTCGACGACCGCGCCTGCGTGAGCTGCTATGACTTCAGTGACCGAATTCTCACCGAAGGTGCCCTCGCCTATCCGCCAGACGAACGCGAGCGCAGCGCTTGAAGCCTGTACACCTGCTGCGTGCTCGGGAAAATCGCCGTGGCAAAGGAACGCCTTGGCGCCGGACGCGCCAGCAAGATAAGCCACCTCGTCCGGCATCAACCTGAAATTGGTCGGGACCCAGACCGCGCCGAGCCGGAAGGCGGCGAACATCGACCAGAACATCTCGTCGCAATTCTTGGAATGGACCAGAATACGGTCGCCCTTGACGATCCCACGCGAGGCAAGCGCTGCCGCGAGCGCGGAGACGTGGTCATGTATTTCGCGCCAGGTCCAGGACCGATCGCCGTAAATAAAACCCACGCGATCACGGTGGCGGCGGGCATTCTGGTTGACGAGATGGGCTAGGTTCATGACCCGGCGTGACATTCGCGTGACGCCGCCCGTTGGCTCCGGACTCGCAAGTTTTTCGCTCACCGTATTATCATCCTAGTTCTCGTCCCAGACGTTCTAACATGAACCGGATCAAGCGTTTCGGGTTTATAAAGGCGAGAGCCGCAGAAGTGTCAGCTAACGCCCAAAGAATTTAACCAGCGGGAACAAGGCGGATGACCGAGGTCGTCAATAACAGAATGAAGCACCGCTACGAACTTGCTGCCGACGGCCACATCGCTGCAATTTACTATGACGTCGCCGACGGCATTATCACTTTCGATCATACCGAAGTGCCGCCGGAACTCAGCGGCAAGGGCATCGGCTCCAAGCTCGTAAAAGGCGCGCTCGACCAGGTCAGGGCCGACGGATTGAAAGTGATTGCCAACTGTGAGTTCGTGAAGGGCTATATCGGCAAACATCCCGAATACGCTGACCTGATGCAGAGATAGTTGACCCGCATGGCCATACGCAGCATCCGCGACAATAAGGCTCTCTCTCGATTTGAATTGGATATCGACGGTGGGGTAGCGTTCGCGAATTATCGCCGCACGCCATCGACCGTGATCATCACGCATACCGAGACCCCGCGCGCCCTGCGCGGCCGAGGTATTGCCTCCGAACTGGTCGACGGCGCGCTGCAGATGATCCGCGCTGACGGACTGAAGGTTGTAGCGGGCTGCGGATTTGTCGCCGACTATTTGTCCAAGCACCCGGAATTCGCAGACCTCATGGCCTGAAACTTCACGCGGGTTGATGTGAATCTACGAATGCTTATCAGGTAATCCGAATCGACATGTCGGGAAGTCCCTCGATTTTGCACAACAGCACGTCACCCTTCACCACCGGCCCGACATTCTCCGGCGTTCCCGAATAGATGATGTCCCCGGCCTTGAGTTCGAACGCTTCGGACAATTTTGCAATCTGCTCGGCCACGCTCCAGATCATCTTGTCGAGATCCGAATTCTGCCGCACCGCGCCGTTGACCGCGAGCGAGATTGCGCCCTTCGCAAGATGGCCGGTTTTCGCTGCGGGATGAATCGGACCGAGCACAGCGGCATGATCAAAACTCTTCCCGATCTCCCATGGCTTCTTTTCGGCCGCCATGCCGTTCTGCAAATCGCGTCGAGTCATGTCGAGGCCAACGGTATACCCATAGACGTGCTCGAGCGCGTGTTCGGGAGAAATGTTGATGCCGCCCGATTTCAACGCGGCCACGAGCTCGACCTCATGGTGATAGTTTTTGGTGAGTGACGGGTACGGGTGCTCAGCCACGGATCCGAGCGCAACATATTGAATCGCATCCGTCGGCTTCTGGAAAAAGAACGGCTGCTCGCGAGTAGGGTCTGAACCGCGCTCGATGGCGTGCGCGGCATAATTCCGTCCGATGCAATAGATGCGGCGCACGGGGAAGACGCCCTCTTCTCCCGCAATCGGGATCGTGATTGCCGGCACCGAGAAGATTGGCTTTGCGGCGCCCTCCGCCTCGGCTCGGTCGCTACGGCTCGCAGCACCAGCCAGCGCCAGCGCGCCAGTTGCCAACACACTCCTGCGATCGATGGTATTCATGACGGTGTCCTGTCCTGTCAGCCTTACGTGATCGCTCTAGCGGTCAGATCGATCGTGGGCAAGGCAGTCGTGCACTCTCGGTGGAGGATCAATGCCCCCTTTTGCTCCTGCCCTACAAAGCCGGCGGGCGTCGTTAACTGTAGTCCGCGCCTTCTGGCCTGCCAATGCGACCATTCACCTAAGCGTGAGCGACGGCGCTGGTGAATGGGCGTACGCTCGAGGCATCAGTTCGCGACAAGGCCAGTTTCGTCCCTGTCTTCGCGTCTGGCTTGATCGCGGTCATTTCCATCGCGGTCTCTTGCGCCGCTTTTGAGCTGCGCAAAGCCGGCCGCGACGGCTGCAAGGAGGTAACGAAATGGCATCATATCGCGGCAATGTTGCACCAACGGCTCGGCCTGCGCCGGAGAGCGGGGCCGGTCCGATCATTCGACACATCGGCCTTCACGATTTGCAGGATGCGCTGCGGCTGGGGTGGGAAGATTTTAAGGCGGTCCCGAGCCACGCTATCATTCTGTGCGTGATCTACCCGGTGCTTGGCCTGGTGCTCGCACGCACGGTGCTTGGCTATTCGGTATTGCCGCTGTTGTTTCCGCTTGCTGCTGGCTTCGCCTTACTTGGCCCTTTCGCGGCGCTCGGCCTGTATGAATTGAGCCGCCGCCGCGAAGCCGGCGAACCGGCATCCGCCGCGGATGCCCTCGACGTGCTGCGCTCGCCATCGTTCGGGGCCATGCTCGGGCTCGGCACTCTGCTTCTGGCGCTGTTCGTGGTTTGGGTGGCAACCGCGCAGGCGATTTACGTCGCGGCGTTCGGCTACACCGCGGCCGCCGACATTCCTGATTTTCTCGAGCGCGTGCTAACGACCCCCCAGGGGTGGTGGCTAATCGTGGTTGGCTGCAGCGTCGGCTTTCTGTTCGCGCTTGTGGCGCTCTGCATCAGTGTCGTGTCGTTCCCGCTGATGCTGGACCGTCACGCCGGCACCGTGGATGCGATCGTGACGTCTCTGCGGGTAGTGGCGCGGAATGCCATTCCAATGGCCGCCTGGGGATTTATCGTGGCGGTGCTGCTCGTCCTAGGATCCTTGCCTCTGTTTCTCGGGCTGGCCGTAGTGATCCCGCTGCTCGGCCACGCCACTTGGCACCTCTATCGCAAGGTGGTCGCGCCGGATCCCAATGCGCGGCCGGTCGCTCCCCGCCCACACCGCGAGCGGCGATCAGCTGCGGATTTCCCAGTCGCGATCCTTCCGTGGTGGCGCAGGAATCGTTCATAAGCGGCGTGAGCCGAAGTGAGCACACGGCCGGTCGAACTTCGACCGGCCGTTCGGCTGTGAGTCCGCCCTCAATCACATCTGGAAAATGCATCTGCGCAATTGTCACGCTCGCACGCAGCAGCGCTTCCGGATGGGCCATGTTTTGGCCGCGGTTCGCCCGGACATTTCGCCGCCCGATCTCACAGACAACGCGAATTGGAGTTCGGAGCTGATGGTCTCCAAATCAACTACTTTGTTCACAGCCGCTGTGATGTGTGCCGTCCTGACGATACCGGCAGGTGCCGCTGTCGCGGCTTCTTGCGGCAGCGGAAGCTTCCCGGCCTGGCTGGAGGATTTCAAGACTGAGGCCGCAGAGAAGGGCGTTTCACAAACAGCGATTGCATCCGGCCTCACCGGCGTAACCTTGGATCAAGCGGTGCTCTCAAGAGACCGGTCGCAGCGGGTGTTCAATCAGACTTTCGAGGAATTCTCCGGCCGGATGGTTCCCCCCCGCCTCGCGCGCGGCACCAATCTGATGAAACAGTACGGATCTGTACTCGCACGTATTGAACAGACCTATGGGGTGCCGGGCGAGGTACTGGTTGCGATCTGGGGACTGGAGACGGATTTTGGCGCCAACACGGGCAAGTTCTCGACCATCCGTTCGCTGGCGACGCTGGCCTATGATTGCCGGCGGGGGGAGACTTTCCGCGCCGAGTTGATGGACGCCTTGCGGATCGTAGCGCGCGGTGACCTGTCGCCGTCCGAAATGCGGGGGGCATGGGCGGGCGAGATTGGCCAAACACAATTCATGCCGTCGTCCTATCTCAAATTCGCAGTCGATTTCGATGGGAACGGCCGCCGTGATCTCCTGCACAGCGCGCCGGATGTCCTGGCATCAACCGCAAACTACCTTGCCAGTCACGGCTGGGAGCGCGGCAAAGGTTGGGAGCCCGGAACTCCCAACTTCGGCGTAATTCAGCGGTGGAACAAAAGTGAGGTCTACGCCAAGACAATTGCGTACTTTGCGAACCAACTCGCCCACGCGCCCTGATTGCCTCCATTTTCGCCACCTTTCATGAATTACAATTCATTACTAGATGCATGCAAAATGCGCATATGACGGATTCAAATGCCTCCAAAAAATGGGCGATTTGACGCAGTATCCTTGTCTTTATCCTGCGTAAAGAGAGATTGCGTAGGCGACCAAACTGGAACCTTAATGGTTTCCTACCTCGGTCATGCGTTTGATGATTAGCTGCACCGCAACATTCGATGTTCCGGACCGGGGAACGGGCGTCTATATTCGCTTCAACGACGGCTCAATCTCTAGAGCTGAATCGCCGATACAAGGAGACTACCATGTTGCTCTCGCTCATCCGCATGATCCAGGCGTTCCGGGATTATCAGCGCAACGTCAGCGAACTGTCCCAGCTTAGCGATCGTGAACTGGCCGATATCGGCCTTGATCGCTCGGACATCCCGCGCGTGGCAGCTGGAACCTACAACGGCTGATCTTTATCGCCGATCTTGTGAACGATTACGCCCGCCTCGCTGCGGGCGTTGTCGTCTCTGCGTCTACGCGCTACCTCTGCGCTCATGACAAGTAGCAAATCGTCTTCTGAAATTGTCCACGTCATCGGGGCCGGCTTGGCCGGCTCAGAAGCCGCCTGGCAGGTTGCCCGGTCCGGTGTCCCCGTCGTGGTGCACGAGATGCGTCCTGGCAGAATGACCGAGGCGCACCGTACCGACGGCCTCGCAGAACTCGTCTGTTCAAATTCATTTCGCTCCGATGACGCCGCTAATAATGCGGTCGGGCTGCTCCACGCCGAAATGCGCCGGCTGGGTTCGTTGATCATGCGCGCCGCCGACACCAACCAGGTTCCTGCCGGCGGAGCATTGGCCGTTGATCGCGATGGCTTCTCGGCTGCCGTCACCAAGGCGCTAAATGATCATCCGTTGATAGAAATCCGTCGCGCCGAGATCGATGGCGTGCCGCCCGATGACTGGCGCAATGTCATCGTCGCGACCGGTCCTTTGACGTCCGCATCCCTGGCCGAAGCGATCCGGCATCTGACCGACGAGAGCGCGCTTGCCTTCTTCGATGCGATCGCTCCGATCGTGCATCGGGACTCAATCGATATGTCGATTGCCTGGTTTCAATCCCGGTATGACAAGCTGGGTCCAGGCGGCACCGGCGCCGACTACATCAATTGTCCCCTGACCAGAGAACAATATGCCGCGTTTGTCGACGCGCTGATCTCAGGCGAGAAGACCGACTTCAAGGAATGGGAAACGAACACACCCTATTTTGATGGCTGCCTGCCGATCGAAGTGATGTGCGAGCGCGGTCATGAGACGTTGCGTCATGGACCTATGAAACCGGTCGGCCTCACCAATCCACGCGATCCGACCGTGAAGCCTCACGCCATCGTGCAGCTACGTCAGGACAACAAGCTTGGCACGCTCTACAACATGGTTGGATTTCAGACGAAACTGAAACACGGCGCACAACAGCGCATTTTCCGCACCATTCCCGGCCTCGAGAATGCACAATTTGCCCGGCTTGGCGGCCTGCATCGGAATACTTTCCTGAATTCGCCGAAGCTGCTGGACCCGCAGTTACGCCTGCGGGCACAGCCGCGGCTTCGCTTCGCCGGCCAGATGACCGGCTGTGAAGGTTATGTCGAATCGGCCAGTATCGGCTTGATCGCCGGCCTCTATGCCGCAGCCAACGCACGTTCGGCATCGTTAGCGCAGCCGCCGGCGACGACGGCGCTGGGATCACTGCTCGGCCATATTACCGGCGGCCACATCGAAACGATCGAGCCAGGTGCACGCTCATTTCAGCCGATGAACATCAACTTCGGACTGTTTCCCCCGCTCGCGAATCCGCCGACCAGAAAACCGGACGGCACGCGCCTGCCCGGCAGCGAAAAGGCCGTTGCAAAGAGGCAAGCCATCAGCGCTCGCGCTTTGGCCGATCTCGATCGGTGGATCGCCGACAACCTGAACATCGCTGCGGCGGCATGAGCGGCT
>NZ_DATEPI010000075.1:0-3230 GCF_035273305.1 Bradyrhizobium sp.
CCGGCACGACGAGAGCGTTCACGTCTGCATGGACATGCTTGCCATCGACCACCTTGGCGGCGGCGCGCAGATCCTCGATGCGCCCGTTGGTGCAGGAGCCGATGAAGACGCGATCGAGTTTGATGTCCGTGATCCGGGTGCCGGGCTTCAAGCCCATATAATTGAGTGCGCGATGTTTCGACAGCCGCTTGGCTTCATCGGCAATCTGCTCGGGATCGGGCACCAGCCCGGAGATCGAAACCACGTCCTCGGGCGAGGTGCCCCAGGTTACGATCGGCGGAAGCTTTGCGGCATCCAGCCGGATCTCGTGATCGAAATGCGCGCCTTCGTCGCTCCTTAAATTTTCCCAGTAACGCATCGCGGCGTCCCAAGCGGCGCCTTTTGGCGCCTTCGGGCGATCCTTAAGAAATTCAAAAGCCCTTTCGTCGGGCGCGACCAGACCGGCGCGAGCGCCACCCTCGATCGACATGTTGCAGACCGTCATGCGGCCTTCCATCGAAAGAGCACGGATGGCTTCGCCGCCATATTCCAGCACATAACCGGTGCCGCCTGCGGTGCCGATCTCGCCGATGATCGCGAGAATGATGTCCTTGCCGGTCACACCTTCGGGCAGTTTGCCGTCGACGATGGCGCGCATGTTCCTGGCTTTTTTCTGAATCAGAGTTTGCGTCGCCAGCACGTGCTCGACCTCGGAGGTGCCGATGCCGTGTGCCAGAGCCCCGAAAGCGCCGTGGGTCGAGGTGTGGCTGTCGCCACAGACGATGGTCGTGCCCGGCAGCGTGAAACCTTGCTCCGGACCGATCACGTGGACAATGCCTTGGCGTTTGTCGAACTCGTTGTAATATTCGATGCCGAATTCCCTGGCATTATCCGCCATCACTCGCATCTGCTCGATGCTTTCGGGATCCGGATTGGGTTTCGAACGGTCAGTTGTCGGGATATTGTGATCGACCACCGCGAGCGTCTTCTCGGGTGCGCGCACCTTGCGCCCCGTCGCGCGCAGTCCCTCGAACGCCTGCGGTGAGGTGACCTCGTGGACCAGATGCCGATCAATATAGATCAGGCAGGTACCGTCCTCGGCTTCGTGGACCAGATGGTCGTTCCAGATCTTGTCATACAGCGTGGTTGGTTTTTTATCGGACATAATGTCAGGCCTCGAATCGGAAATTTGAGTTGGATTTGAAAGCGCGCGCGAACGCGCCCGCCCGCATCAAGCCGCGAGCGCCGCCGTCGTCAGCCGGCCGAAGAAGCGCCATGGCAAACGGCTACGATCGTCGAGGACGATCCGAGATGCGATGGTGTGGCGATCCGAAAACATAGAGCTTTTATAGCACGTCCGGCGCATGGGCGCGACATAGGTTTGCGCGGGTCCGCCGGAAGCCAATTGAGCGGGCCAATACGCGCCAAATCGCAACAAAAAAGCGCGGGGGTGAACCCGCGCTTTTCGAAACTCAGCTCCGGCGGAATTACTCGCCAACCGCCGCAGCGCGCTCGGTCTTTTCGACGATGCGGGCCGACTTGCCGCGCAGATTGCGCAAGTAGTACAGCTTGGCGCGTCGCACCTTGCCGCGCCGGACCACCTTGATCGAGTCGATCATCGGCGACAACACCGGGAAAACCCGTTCCACTCCTTCGCCATAGGAAATCTTGCGCACCGTGAAGCTCTCATTGAGCCCACCACCGGAACGGCCTATGCACACCCCTTCATAGGCCTGCACGCGAGAGCGATCGCCTTCGACTACCTTGACGTTCACGATCACGGTATCGCCCGGTCCGAATTCCGGAATTTCCTTGCCGGCGGATAACTTCTGGAACTGCTCTTGTTCCAGCTCTTGAATGAGGTTCATCGTAATCTCCATCGGCGGCGCGCCCCAGCCGCCAAGGCGCGGGCTGCGCGAGTGCTTGATCCTGTGGTGCGCATTCCGTTCCGAGCGTATCCTCGCGGCAACCGGATGCCACTTGCCGGAAAATGCTTGGGTGCGCGGATTTGGCGCTCCTATACGGCAAAGCTGCCGGCTTGTCACGCTTCCCGGGGGCCTTTCGGGCGTTTTTGGTCGCCGTTTTTGGAGGTCAAGAGATCGGGCCGGCGTTCCCGTGTCAGGGCGACCGCCTCGGCTCGGCGCCATGCGGCGACCCGGGCGTGGTCGCCGGACAGCAGCACCTCCGGGATTGGCTGGCCTTCGAAGTCCTGGGGCCGGGTATATTGCGGATATTCCAGCAGGCCCTCCGAAAAGCTCTCATCTGCCCCGGATTCGACCTTTCCCATCACGCCGGGCAAAAGCCGCACGCAGGCATCGATCAAAGTCATGGCTGCGATCTCGCCTCCGGACAGCACGTAATCGCCGATCGAAACCTCCTCGAGCTTCCGGGCTCCAATCACTCGCTGGTCAATGCCTTCGAACCGGCCGCAGACGATCAGCGGACCGGGGCCGGCGGCGAGCTCCACCACGCGCGACTGGGTCAATGGCCGACCTCGCGGGCTCATCAGGAGCCGCGGGCGCTCCCTGTTGATCTCAGCCGCGTCAATCGCGGCGGCCAGCACGTCGGCGCGCAGCACCATCCCCGGCCCACCACCAGCGGGTGTGTCGTCCACACTGCGATGCCGATCGGTCGCGGAGTCCCTGATGTCGCGCGTCTCCAGGACCCACAATCCGGATGCCAGCGCTCTACCGGCAAGGCTCACGCCGAGTGGCCCCGGAAACATTTCCGGAAACAACGTCAGAACAGTCGCGCGCCAGCTCATCGGGTGGATGTGCCCGCATCTTCGGGCGTGTCGCCCTCAATTTCCTCTGGCAATTCGATCACCACGCGTCCGCCCGACAGATCGATCGAGGGTACCACCGCGTGAGTGAACGGCAGCAGCATGGTGGCTCCATGGGGCGGCGCGATTTCGATGATGTCGCCGGCGCCGAAATTGTGAATGGCGACCACACGGCCGAGCGTCTCGTTCGCCGTCGTGAGCGCAGTGAGCCCGATCAGATCGGCATGGTAGAATTCATCATCGCTGGTGGCCGGCAGCCTATCGCGCGCAACGTAGAGTTCGAGACCATTGAGTCGCTCGGCCTCTTCACGGCTCGCAACTCCCTTGAAGTTGGCGACCAGATGGCCTTTTGCCTCACGGGCGCTGGTCAACTCGAACTGACGCGCGCCATCTTTTGTGACCAGCGGTCCATAGCGCTGTACCGCGAGCGGATCTTCAGTAAACGTCCACAGCTTCACCGCGCCACGCA
>NZ_DATEPI010000076.1:0-16941 GCF_035273305.1 Bradyrhizobium sp.
ACCCATAAGCGCGATAGCTCGTTCTTCGGCAAGGGCTGCGTCGCCCACGTGTCGATGGCGCATCCGGTGTCGCCACGGCTGCGCATCCATCTTGCCGCGGCCGGCGAAGCCGAGGGGATCGCTATCGCGCGCGGCGGCACCTATGTTTGTATCGAGGGTCCGCAATTCTCGAGCTACGCCGAAAGCATGACCTACAAGAACCTCGGATATTCCGTTATCGGCATGACCAACATGCCGGAGGCCAAGCTCGCCCGTGAAGCCGAGATCTGTTACGCGACGGTGGCCATGGTGACGGACTTCGATTGTTGGCATCCTGACCATGATGCCGTAACCGTGCAGGACATCATCCGGGTGCTCACGACAAACGCAGAGAAGGCGAAAACCCTCGTTACGCGCGTGGCCAGGGATTTCCCCAGGGAGCACGAGCCCTGTCCCATCGGTTCGGACCGTGCACTCGAGACCGCCTTCATCACCGCTCCCGAAGCGCGCGATCCGGATCTTCTCAGGAAACTCGACGCGGTGGCGGGGCGGGTCCTGGGCTCCTGAAACTTGTGTAATCCATGGGTGCGGCATGAAAGTTCAAGGCAGGCACATCCGCAGCATCTGGCTCGATAACGACGGCTGGTCCGTGGATGCGATCGATCAGAGACGGCTCCCACACCATTTTGTCGTTGAGCGGCTGACGACCTGTGATTCCGCTGCCGACGCGATCCGCTCGATGCTGGTGCGTGGCGCGCCCTTGATCGGCGCTACCGCAGCTTATGGAATGGCGCTGGCAATGCGAGCTGATAGCACTGACCGTGCGCTCGATCACGCGTATCGAACCCTGATCGCGACCCGACCCACCGCAATCAACCTGAAATGGGCACTCGATGAGATGCGCTCGCTGTTACGGCCGTTGTCCGCGGCCGACAGAGTGGCGGCGGCCTATTCCCGCGCCGCGGATATCGCGGATGAAGATGTTGCTATCAACAAGGGCATCGGTCGACACGGACTTGCGGTGATCGAAGCAATCGCGGCAACGAAGAAGCGCGGCGAGCGCGTCAACGTGCTCACCCACTGCAACGCCGGCTGGCTGGCAACTGTGGACTGGGGCACCGCGACCGCGCCCATCTATCTCGCGCATGAAAAGGGCGGCGATATCCACGTCTGGGTCGATGAAACCCGGCCGCGCAATCAGGGCGCCTCGTTAACCGCTTGGGAGCTTGGACATCACGGCGTGCCGCATACGGTGGTGCCAGATAATACGGGCGGACATCTGATGCAGCACGGTTTGGTCGATCTCGTGATCGTGGGCACCGACCGGGTGACTGCCAACGGCGATGTCTGCAACAAGATCGGCACCTATCTCAAGGCGCTTGCCGCGCGCGACAATGGTGTGCCGTTCTATGTCGCGCTACCTTCGCCGACCATCGATTTCACGGTCGACGATGGCCTTACGCAAATTCCGATCGAGCAGCGCGCGGCCGAGGAGGTATCAACCATCATGGGGTTGACCGCGGCGGGAACGATCGAAACGGTACGGATTGTCCCCGAGGGCTCGCCAGTCGCCAATTACGCTTTTGATGTCACTCCGGCGAGACTGGTGACGGGATTGATTACCGAGCGCGGCGTGCTCAAGCCGGACCGCGCCGCCTTATCGGCGGCATTTCCCGAGCGCATCGCGGCTGCGGCCGAATAGGCGAAGGAAGATAGCGGATGCAGAGCGCGTGGATTGATGGTGACGCTGAAGCCGCGGTGGTCCGCTATGCCAACGCCGGTCGCGATCTCGCGCTCAGGGTCTATACGACGCGCCTGTTGGGGCAGGACCCCCGCCTCGTACTGCACGGCGGCGGCAACACTTCGGTGAAAACGCAGGTGACCGATCTCAACGGTGACACGGTGGAAGCCCTCTGCGTCAAGGGCTCCGGCTGGGACATGGGAACCATCGAGCCTGCGGGCCTGCCGGCGGTGCGGCTCGCGCCGTTGCTGAAACTCCGTGCCCGCGAAAAGCTCGCTGATGAGGAAATGGTGCGAGTGCAACGCGCCAATCTGCTCGATCCAATGGCGCCAAATCCGTCGGTCGAGGCATTGCTGCATGCGTTCATTCCGCACAAATTCATCGACCACACCCATTCGACAGCAGTCCTCGCCCTTACCGACCAGACGGACGGCGAGGCGTTGTGCCGCGACGTTTACGGTACGCGCGTCGGCTATGTGCCATATCTGATGCCCGGCTTCGGGCTCGCGAAGGCGGCGGCGGAAGTATTTGACTCCGATCCGTCGGTCGAAGGCCTGATCCTCATCAAGCACGGAATCTTCAGCTTCGGTGCCGATGCACGGGAAGCATATGAGCGCATGATCGGGCTGGTAACACTGGCCGAGCAGCGACTGGCAAAGGGTCGAAAACCGGCATTTGTCAGCACCAAGTTACCAGAGCGTCTGGCACGGCTGGCCGATGTCGCGCCAATTGTGCGGGGTGCCTGCAGCTTGCCGGACAACAAATCCGAGGGAGGCTGGAAGCGCTTCGTGCTCGCGTTCCGCAGCAACGACGCGGTGACGAATTTCGTCAATGGTGCTGAAGTCGCGCGCTACGGCCAGGCTGGCGTGGTGACGCCGGACCACAACATCCGCATCAAGAACCGTCCGGTTGTAGTTGCCGCCCCTGACGGGCGAGACCTGATCGGTTTCGAAAAGCTCGTCCGCGAGTCCGTCGCCAGATATGCCGAAGAGTACAAAGCCTATTTCGCGCGAAACAATGCTCGGGTTGGGGGCATCAAGACCATGCTCGATCCGATTCCGCGGGTGGTTCTGGTGCCCGGACTCGGCCTGTTCGGGCTCGGCCGAGGCAAAAAGGATGCGAACATCGCCGCCGATCTTGCCGAGGCCGCCATCGCCACCATCACGGACGCGGAGGCGATCGGCCGGTTTGATCCGCTGCCGGAGTCCGATTTGTTCGATGTCGAATACTGGTCGCTTGAGCAGGCCAAACTGGGCAGCTCCAAAGAGCTGCCGCTGGCGGGGCAGATCGTCGTCGTGACCGGCGCGGCCGGCGCAATCGGGTCCGCCACGGCGAGAGCATTCGCCGCTGCCGGGGCCGAGGTCGCGCTCCTGGATGTCGACGGGCCTGCGGCCCTGGCAAAAGCCAAGGCGATTGGGGGCGCGGCGCTTGGAATTCGGTGCGATGTCACCGACCAAACTTCCGTCCATGACGCGTTCGCGCGAATTGTCGAGGCATTTGGCGGCGTCGACATCGTTGTCTCGAATGCTGGCGCTGCCTGGCAGGGGCGCATCGGCGAGGTGGACGAGGCGGTGTTGCGACAGAGTTTTGAGTTGAACTTCTACGGCCACCAGCGGGTCGCGCAGGCAGCCGTCAAGATCATGCGTGCCCAGAGGACCGGCGGCTGCCTGTTGTTCAACGTTTCCAAACAAGCCGTCAATCCCGGCCCAAATTTCGGTCCCTACGGTCTGCCGAAAGCGGCCACGCTTTTCCTGGTGCGGCAATACGCGGTTGATTACGGCAGCGAAGGCATTCGTGCGAACGCCGTCAACGCGGACCGAGTTCGTTCCGGTCTGTTGAGCGAGGAGATGATCGCGTCACGGTCCAAAGCTCGTGGTCTCAGCGAATCCGACTACATGCGCGGCAATCTTCTGGGGCGCGAAGTAGTTGCCGAAGATGTGGCGCAGGCTTTCCTAGCCCAGGCACTTGCGCTCAAGACCACCGCGGACGTGACGACCGTCGATGGCGGCAACATCGCGGCAGCGCTGCGATGAGGTGAAGCGCGGGAGTTAACATAGAAAAATTCGGGCGGGGGGGAATGCAGGTGGAAGAGTTCGATTACGTTGTCGTCGGAGGCGGCTCCGCGGGGTGCGCCGTTGCCAGTCGTCTCAGTGAAGATCCGAAAACCACGGTTTGCATGCTGGAAGCCGGTGGCGCAGGCAACAACTGGGTCGTCAAGGCGCCTATCGGCATCGCAATCATGGTGCCGTCCAAAACCAACAACTGGGCTTTCGAAACCGTACCCCAACCAGGGCTGAACGGACGCAAGGGCTATCAGCCGCGCGGCAAGGCGCTTGGCGGGTCAAGTGCCATCAATGCCATGGTCTACATCCGCGGGCATCGTTCCGACTATGACGGCTGGGCAGCGCTGGGCAATACCGGCTGGGGCTACAGTGACGTGCTGCCTTACTTCAAGAAATCCGAAAACAATGAGGCCGTCCGGGATGCGTTTCACGGCACCGGTGGGCCGCTGAACGTCGCCAATATCAGAACCAGCAATCCATTCCAGGACTACTTCCTTGAAGCCGCACGGCAATTGCAGCTTGCGGTGACCAGCGACTTCAATGGGGCGGACCAGATGGGACTTGGGATTTACCAGGTCACGCAGAAGAACGGCGAACGCTGGAGCGCGGCGCGTGCCTATATCGAGCCGAACCTGTCGCGGCCCAACCTGAACATCATCACCGGCGCGCTGGCTCGAAGGATATTATTCAACGGCAAGCGCGCGATCGGGATCGAATTCGGCCGCGACGGCAAGCAGGAATCCGTGCGGGCGCGCAGAGAGGTCATTCTGTCCAGCGGCGCGTTTCAATCGCCCCAACTGTTGATGTTGTCGGGCATCGGCAATGCGCCGGACTTGAAAAGCGTGGGCATCGAAGTCGTGCACCATGCGCCCGGCGTCGGCCGAAATTTGCAGGATCATATTGATTTTGCCTTCACCTACCGCTCCAGGAATCTTGATAATTTCGGTGTGTCGCTGGCCGGCTTTCGTCGGCTGTGGAGAGAAATAGGCAGGTATCGGCGCAATGGCGTCGGCATGATCACGTCAAATGTGGCCGAGTGCGGTGGATTTCTGAAAACCGATCCAAACCTGCAGGTACCGGACATTCAACTGCATTTCAGCGTCGCGACTGCCGACAATCACGGTCGCACCCGCCATCTCGGCCATGGCTTTGGTTGTCACGTCTGCCTGCTGCGCCCCAAAAGCCGCGGCACCGTGGCGCTGAACAGTGCGGACCCAATGGACCCGCCGCGCATCGATCCCAAATTCTACGATCATCCGGATGATCTTGAGGTGATGGTCAAGGGCTTCAAGATCACGCGCCGCATCATGAACGCGGAGCCACTGGCTAAATGGCGGACCGCCGAGATGTACAGCGAGAGTGTTCAATCAGATGACGAGATAAGGACTATCCTGCGGGATCGATCGGACACGGTTTACCATCCCGTCGGCACGGCGCGAATGGGCACGGACGAGATGGCGGTCGTCGATCCGCAACTGAGGGTAGTCGGGGTAGAGCGTCTGAGAGTGGTGGATGCCTCCATCATGCCGACGTTGATCGGCGGCAATACCAACGCGCCATCGATCATGATTGGGGAGAAGGCCGCGGACATGATCAGGTCCGCTCAATAGGGGGGCTTTTCGCGACTAACTTATTCTTCCGACGCGTTTTCCTTCACTCGAACCAGTGTGCGCTTCGCTCGAAACGCTCGAATTACCGCAGGGATAGACCGGTGGCTGCTTCCAACTCGGTAATGGCTTGCGGGCCGTTGACGACTTTGATGGTCCTCATTCCCATCTCACGGGCCGGTTTCAAATTGACGCCGAGATCGTCGAGATAGACGCAGTGCCTGGGATCCACGCCGAGCGCATCGGTCATCATCCGGTAAATGCGCGGGTCTGGCTTGCGTAATCCTATTTTGGCGGACTCGATGATGTGATCGAACAGGGCCATCACCTCGGCAATATAGAGCGACCGACCGCTGGCGCTTCCGATCGCATTGGCAGGAAGATTGTTGGTGATGCAGCCGGTCTTGAATCGGGATTTTACCACTCTCAACGCCTCAACCATTTCGGGACGGAGATCGCCAACGAGCAGCGGTAACACATCCTTGCCGCGAACCTCCGCACCAAGCGCCATCGATTCTACCGCGAACAGTTGATCGAAGGCTTCCAGATCAACTTCGGCGCGCTCGAATTTCGCCCAGGCGTTCTCCCAATGATTATTGGCATTGGTGCGCCGAATGATGTCGGCGGGCAGTCCGCGTTCGCTCTCAAATCGCGCAAACGCCTCGAACGGGGAGGTGGTCAGCACACCTCCGAAATCCCAGATGACCGCTTCGATCATTCGTTTCGTCCTGCAGCTTCAACTGCAAAAACGGCTAACACGCTGCTCGCCACGGGGCCAGCCCTCCCGCGGGTTCACTTGCTATCACGAACGAAATACGATTCATTTCGGCCGCGAGTGGGAGCAGTATCGCGTGACTCACCTTTTCAAATTCGACAGAAAACATCCGGCGCGAATGAAAACGCTGGCGGTTACGATCACTGGATTGATGCTGCTGGTCCCGGGACCGGCCGGTGCGATTGTCGGAGGTGGAGTGCCTTCGGCCGAAGGTATTGGTCGTTCGGTTGTCACGATTGTCGGCTCGCGCGGCAATTTCTGCAGCGGTGTTTTGATCGAGCCAAAATTGGTGCTGACCGCCGCGCATTGCGTCCAGCCCGGAGCGGTCTACAAGATCGTCGAATATGGCGCCGATCGGAAAACCAAGCTGCAGGACGTGAGAACCGTGGTCATACACCCGGCGTTTAACATGCAGGCAATCATGGCCCATCGCGCAAGCGCCGATGTGGCTCTGCTGCAGCTCGAAGCGCAACCCCAGGGCACCAATGCCGCCATCATTGCAGCCCCTCAGCTCCCGATTGTCGTCGGGAGTCGTTTCACGATTGCCGGGATCGGTGTGACTGTGCGCGGCGAAGGCAAGAGCGGCGGAATGGTCCGCGCTGCCGGTCTGGTCGCAACTGGACGGCCGGGCACATTGCAGATTCGCTTGGTTGATCCCGTAGGGCAGGGCACCCGCGACGGACTAGGCGCCTGTACCGGCGATTCCGGCGGGCCGGTATTTGAAGACCGGGCGTCCGGCGCTGTCGTGATCGGTGTAATCAGCTGGTCGACCGGACCCAATGACGGGGCCGGCTGCGGCGGTTTGACCGGCGTCACGCCACTGACGCTCTACCGGGATTGGATTTTGCAGACTGCCCGCGCATGGGGCTCCGCATTGTGACGGCAACGGCTTGATCTCGCGCGATGTGCGGCCGACAATCGGGCTTCGGGCGCCTTATCAGGCGTTGCTAGTCAAAAAAGCGCAGGGCTCATGAACGTATTGGCAAGAGGCGGTCCAGCCTCTCTCTCAATCCAAACGGTGGAGCATTTCGAGGTGCTGATCGTAGGCGCCGGCATTTCCGGCATTGGTAGTGCCTATCACCTGACGAAACAGCTTCCCGGCACTACATTCGTCATTCTCGAAGCCCAGGAGAGTTTTGGCGGTACCTGGCTTACGCACCGTTATCCGGGCATCCGTTCCGATAGCGACCTTTACACGTTCGGCTATCGTTTCAAGCCGTGGACGAGCGCGCCAATCGCGAGTGCTGCCGAGATACGGTCCTATATGGGCGAGGTGATAGCCGAAAACGATCTCGATCAGCATATTCGATATCGCCACAATATTATTTCAGCCAGTTGGTCGAACGAGAGCAATCGTTGGACCATTGAGGCGGTCAAGACCGACAGCGGTGAACCCGCGACCTTCACCGCTAGCTTCTTGTGGATGTGCCAGGGCTATTATCGGCATTCGGAAGGCTACACTCCGGAATGGCAGGGGACACAAGATTTCAAAGGACGGATTGTTCATCCGCAGCGTTGGCCGGATGATCTGGACATCGTCGGGAAGAAAGTTGTGGTGATCGGCTCCGGCGCCACGGCGGCGACGCTCATTCCAGCGATCGCGGAAAAAAGCGGCCATGTTACGATGCTGCAGCGATCGCCGACCTTTTTCAGGACAGGCCGCAACGCGATCGAATTGGCCGAGACGCTGCGGCAACTCCAGATCAGTGAGGAGTGGATCCACGAGATCGTGCGCCGGAAGATCCTGTTCGATCAGGATACCTTTACGCGACGCTCGTTTACCGAACCCGAGAAGGTCAAGCAGGAACTGCTCGGAGGCATTCGCGCGGTACTTGGCCCCGAATCGGACAGCGAGATCGAAAAGCACTTTACGCCGCGATATCGGCCATGGCGGCAGCGCATTGCCTTTGTACCCGATGCCGACCTGTTTGAAGCCATCAAGAGCGGCAAGGCTTGCGTTGTAACCGACGAAATCGACCGCTTCACGGAAACCGGCCTTCTGCTAAAGTCCGGCGCAACGCTGGATGCGGACATCATCATCACCGCGACCGGCTTCAACCTCAATGTGCTGGGCGATATCGTTTTCAGCATCGACGGCAGGCCAGTCGATTTTGCGCAGACCGTCACTTATCGCGGCATGATGTTCACCGGCGTGCCGAACCTGGTCTGGGTATTCGGCTATTTCCGCGCGAGCTGGACCCTGCGCGCCGATCTGGTAGCGGACTTTGTGTGCCGGTTGCTGGCTCACATGAATAAGAAAGGCGCGAAGAAGGTTGCCCCAGCGCTGCGCCCAAAAGACAAGGACATGCCGCTGCTGCCATGGATAGATCCTGAAAACTTCAATCCCGGTTATCTCATGCGCGATATGCACCTGCTGCCCAAGCGCGGTGACAAGCCCGAATGGCAGCACAGCCAGGACTACTGGGCTGAGAAGGATGAGCTACCGGCGATTGATCTCGACGACGCCGCCTTTGTGTATGATTGAGGATCGGGGCGCGGGTTTGCTTAAGTGTTGCAGGTCGTCGGCTTCTGCTGTTCAGCGATTCAATGCGACGTCCCTGAATGCGGCTAGCAGCGGCTTTTCCAGCTTTCCTTGCATGCCGCACAGGATCTCATAAGCCTCTTCCCTCGGTGTGGTTGGCTTATAACTTCGAGACTCGATCAACGCCGAGAAGATGTCGGAGATAGTCAATATCCGCACGATATCGGATATGCTGCCACCGGAAAGCCCATCGGGATATCCGCTTCCATCCAGGAATTCATGATGGTGCCGGACTGCATCGAGAATCTCCTGCGAGATCGCTGGATTTCCCTTGAGCACCTCGAACCCGGCCGCAGGATGCGTCTCGATCAGCGTGCGTTCACGCGGATCGAGCTGCCCGGGCTTGTCGAGGATTGCCAGCGGAATTCGTGCCTTGCCGATATCGTGAAACATCGCCGCCGAATAGAGCCGCTCAAGGTCCTTGCTCGAAAGACCGAGGTTCAGCCCGAAATCGACAGCTACTCCGGCAACAAGAAGACAGTGCTGATAGGTTCCTTCGTGGTGGCGGCGGACGGTCTCGAGCCAACTCCGCAAGCCGTCTTCGGCAATGCTGTCCGCGATCCTGCTACCCGCCTCCTTGGCGCTGGTAACATCGATCGGTCCGCCGGCGAGCACGGCCGAGAACATCGAAACGATAGCAGTGGCGCCGGTGTTCGCGGCTTGACTCGAACCTTGCAGAGCCTGCTTCGAGGTGACCTCTCGCTGATCTCTGTCCGCCAGTTCGGCTAGCAGTCTGGCTTGATTAACCGGATTTACGAGCACGCGCGTCGCCCCCAGGGCATAGGCCTGAACGGTCAATAGCCGTGTTTTATTGTCGACCAAGAATATGCGCTTGCGGGCGTGGGCGAGCCTTCCGAACATTTCCCTGAGGGCTGCGATGTTTTCAATGACGCTGAGGTCGGCGGTGACTACGATGGCATCCGTGTCGCTGGATCGTTCTTTCGCACCGCCAATCAATTCGGATGTGACAGCGTATTTCGGCTCCAGCGTTGCGCGCAGGTTCGAAAGCTTGCTTGCACTATCGGCGACAACATGTACGGGCATTATTGCCTTTGTTTCGTTTTCACGCCGGCAGGCTCATGTATGCCGTCGACTCTTTTTACGATCTGGAGGACGAGGTCCAGCGACGTGAAAGTCTCGCCCATCAGGCAAGCTCCCCGGTGGGTTGCCTTTTCGGGGACTTTTTCGCCGCCCTGTCTCTCTCCAAAAACCGGACACCGATTTGATCGCCGTCCATGCGCACGAGCTGGCAGCGACGAAACGCAAGCCCAGTCGAAGACAGGAGCAGAAAGAACTCCTTGAGGTCCAATCCCTCGACAGTGCCCTCGATCCGTAACCGAGCGCCCGTTTGGGATACGTCGATCATCATGCACTTGCGTCGCCAAGTCCCGTCGATGCCCATGATGTAAACATGGATCCCGCGTTCGAAGTCGACGCGTTCGCTCTTTCTGTCCCCATAGGTCATTTATGAAATCCGATGTTTAATTGAAGGCAAATGTCGGTTCAGGCGCACCTCGCGCTGGCCTCGCGGACTTGCCAAAACCGAAGCAGCCGCTCAGCGTTTGTTTTCGATAATTTCGCGAATTGAGATTTCAGTGTCTCTTGGCCCATTTTGGGGGCCGAGCCAGGCGGGAGCTTGGCCGCGAGAATCGCGCTGACAGTCTCCCATTTGCAATCAGCAACCTTGCAGGGGATCAACAGGCCATCGTCTATTGGACTGTTCATGAGAGGCTTAATGATTTCAAGCGAAGTGGACGACAGCAGCGACAGTGCCACAGTCATCTCCTCGTATTTTCGACTTCTCGCAAAGTCACACAGCGTACCTTCGTGAAGCGCGCCTTCGGCTCGCAGCAGGGCGACTGAAACCTTGGCCCTGCGGAAGTCACGTGGCTTGCTGGACTCCCGATCCACCGCCGCTGTGGCAGCGTTCAGGGCCTGCCGCATCTCATCCTGGAATTCGGCAGGTGTGCGGGCAAGAAGCCGTGAACGAACCGTTTCGCTCGCACGTGATAGGAGCTGCTTGAGAAGCTTAAGCGGTAGATCAAGCCGCGTCCCAGTAGTTTCGGCCAATCTGTCGTTCCCCTCCGCCGCTTTGAGCAGCAGGTCAAAGCCGTTATCCGAAAGCTTCGCCCCGGAATTACCGGCGACGCTCAGGACCACGGCTTCATCGCCGCGATCAAGGAGCACATCGCTAACCGCGGCTTCAATTTGTGCTCGCTCGGAAATCGCCAAAAGATGACTCTGGCTCCTGGTCTTTGCGATTTCGACAAGGTCAGCCGTGGTCAGACGCGGAGAATTTCTTAGAATCGGTCTCGCAACACCGATCTCGGAATGGCCTGCCAAACACAGCGTGAGATCGGGTGGGGCATTGGCCATCGGCGCCAATCGCTCGCTGATCTCCACCAGCGTTCTTGCTTCAATTCGCTCGACCAGCTGGACCAGAACGTCGTCGAAAATACCGATTTGCTCGTCGCTCAATCGATCCGCTTCGAACAGAAATAGATCAGTGGCCTGCCGCAGCATGGCCAGGCGCTTTTCCGACGAGCCGCTTTGCAGGGCGGCATCCAGCTCATCGAATAGCCAGGAGGTATCGGCTTTCTGCACGATCTCGATCCACAAAGTTCACGTGCTGGCGCAATTGCCTCGACGTGGCTGCGAGCCGGCGGCCAAGCCGTCCGCACAATCGGAACTCAATCGCGTAGAATGTCCTTTAAATAACAATGTCTGGTAAACCCGCTGATGTTTGAGACGGCATCGGCAGGAGGGGGGTCGGGGCTCGTTTTGATGCAGGACCGCATTTTTCGCGCGTGATTGCCGAAGCGCCTCGATTTGCGATTCGATAACCATATCGCTCAATCAAGCGTTCAAGACGATTTACAAATCCGTCGTCCGGTTCTCACGCTTCATAGCGCGCGGCGCATCCTAGCTTAGTCGGTAGCTCGAGCTCAGCTCAGTCGATTGCCGTTCAGCGCGAACGTTTGGCGAGCTTCGGCAGGTGGGCGCGCCGTGATGTCGGCCGTTAACGGCACAGACAGCCGGCAGATCAGCCCTTCGGAGCGCCAGTCGAACTCGGCCTGTCCTCCCAGTTGCGACTCGATGCTGGCGATCACGCTTCTCGTTCCGAAACCCCGAGCGGCGGGCTTTTCAACGGCAGGGCCATCCTTCTCTTCCCAGACGATCTGGAGAAAATCTCCATCGATGCCCCATTGAAGTGAAAGCCGGCCGGACAGCGTGGAAAGTGCGCCGTACTTCGCCGAGTTGGTGACCAGTTCGTGCAACGCCAGTGCCAGGGTTTGCGCAGTCGCCGGTTGCAGCTGTATGTCGCCACCGCGGAAACTGATCTGATCGCTCGTTGCATAGGGCGCGAGTTCCTCGTCAACCAGCTTTCCGATTTCGGCGCCCTGCCAGCTCGACAGCGAGAGGATCGTGTGCACTCGTGCCAGTGCGCTGATCCGTCCTTCCACCGCCTGCATATAGGTCTTGACGTCTTCGCCACGTGTCAAGCGCACGATCGATTGCGCGAGCGCCAAGGCATTTTTCGCGCGATGATCGACTTCCCGGGCAAGCAGCGTCTGGCGCTCTTCGGCGCGCTTCCGCTCGGTGATATCGACGGTGACCCCGCTGACGCGGACCACACGCCCGGCCTTGTCGACGGTTGCCGCCGCGCTACCCACACACCAGCGGGTCTCGCCATCGGGTCGGTTGACCCGAAACTCGGCCTCATATGATCGGCGGCCTCGGGCAAACTGGGCGACCGCCTTGCGTAGCTGATCGAGATCGTCCGGATGAAGCAGCGCCTGAACGTTGGCAGTCGTCACCACGAACCGCTGTGGATCAACACCGAAAATCTGGTATTGCCCTTCGTCCCACATCCAGTCCCCGTTGGTCCAGTCCAGATCCCAGGAGCCCATTTTGCCTGCGGCCAGAGCCAAACTTCGGCGCTGCTCGCTTTCCACGAGTCTGCCGTTTGCTTCCTCCAGCTCCGCCGTCCGCGCGCGAACGCGACTTTCAAGCTCCGCGTTGAACAGCTCTAATTGCCGTGTCTTGCGATAGAGCTCAGCGAACACCCTGATTTTCGCACGCAACACCTCGGGAATGACTGGCACCGGCACATAGTCCACTGCGCCCATCTCATAGCCGCGAAGCCGGTCGATATCGCTGACTTGAATCGCGGAGATGAATATCATCGCTGTCTTCTGAAAACGGGGATGCTCGCGGATCATGGCGGCCAGTTCGAAGCCATCGAGTTCCGGCATGCAGACGTCGACCAGTATGACAGCGACTTCGTTCTTAAGCAGGAATTCGAGCGCCTCGCGGCCCGATGACGCGATGACGAGATTTTCTCCAAGCTCCTTCAGAATGACCTCATAGGCGAGCAGCTTTGCCGGCTGATCGTCGACTAAAAGGATGTTTACCTTTTCATGGTCGTTCATCGGACACGCCAATCAGCGGTGCAGCCACATGCGTATGGCGAGAAGCAATTGCTCGGTATTGACAGGTTTGGCCAGGTAATCAGAGGCGCCCGCCTCAAGGCACTTCTCCCGGTCCCCTTTCATCGCTTTGGCAGTGAGCGCGATGATAGGAAGGCGACGGAACGCCGGGTCCTCTCGGATGACGGCGATGGTCTGATAGCCGTCCATCTGCGGCATCATGATATCCATCAGAACGATCGCGATCTCCGGATTGGATTCAACCAGCGCGACCGCCTCACTTCCCGTGGTGGCGGTGAGCACATTCATGCCGCGCCGTTCCAGCACGCTGGAAAGCGCGAAAATGTTGCGCGCGTCATCGTCCACTAAGAGCGCCGTTCTGCCGACCAGGTCTTCATCGGAACTGTTCAGCTTCTCGAGCATACGCTGCTTCTCGGCCGGCAATTCCGTGATCACACGGTGCAAAAACAATGACGTTTCGTCGAGCAATCTCTCCGGCGATTCGACCCCCTTCACGACAATGCTTCTTGCCATGGTGTGAAGTTCCGCGTCTTCCTCGACCGAAAGCTCGCGGCCAGTGAATACGACCACGGGGACATCGGACAGCGAATTGTCATTGCGAATGCGGTCCAACACCTCGAAGCCGGTCATGTCAGGCAGCCGTAAATCGAGAACCACGCAATCGCAGGGATTTTCGCGCAAGGTGGAAAGAGCCTCAGCCCCGGTTGCCGTCGTCACAATTTCAATGTCGTCGTGCCCCAGCAGCTCCTTGATGCTCATCTGTTCCGCGGCATTGTCCTCCACAATCAACAGGCGCTTGCGACGCGGCTTGGCGTACTCCTTGATGTGGGATAGCGCGGCGCTCACTCCCTCGGTCGTCGTTGGCTTGTTGACGAACGAAAACGCCCCGCGGGCCAATGCGTGCTGACGGTCTTCATCGAGCGTAATGATCTGCACCGGAATGTGCCGGGTCAGCGGGTTGTGCTTGAGCTGGCTCAGCACCGTCCAGCCCAGCATGTCCGGCAGGAACACGTCGAGCGATACCGCGGTTGGCTGAAATTGCTTTGCAAGGTCCAGCGCCTCGGAGCCGCGCGCGGCCACCAGCACCTTGAATCCCTTGTCGCGGGCGAGATCGACCAGCACCCGTGCATAATGCGGGTCATCCTCGACGATCAGGAGGATGGTGTCTCCGGGTTCGAGATTGAGGCGGTCATCCGGAAGTTGCTCGATGACGCGCTCTTGCGTTGCCGTCGGGAGCGCCGGTGCGGTATTGTATTGCGAGGAAGAATTGACCCGCGGCGCTACCGTCGGTCCGGAGTATTTCAGGGGCAAATACAGCGTAAAGACACTGCCTTTGCCTGGCGTGCTCTGCAGGTGAATTTCGCCACCTAAAAGATTGGCGAGCTCGCGGCTGATGGCGAGACCGAGCCCGGTGCCGCCATATTTACGGCTCGTGCCTGCATCAGCCTGCTGGAAGGCCTCAAAGATCAGCTTCTGCTTTTCCAGGGGAATGCCGATACCGGTGTCGGAGACTTCAAAGGCGATGACGGCGGCGGACTGATTGAGCACGGGATGTTCGGCGCTCCAGCCGCCTACGGCGGCCGCCACGCTCAGACGCACCCCGCCATCCGCGGTGAACTTGAAGGCGTTCGAAAGCAGGTTCTTTAGCACCTGCTGCAGCCGTTTCGAGTCGGTGACGATACTGCGCCCGAGATTCGGATCGAGCTCGACGGTAAATGCCAACTGGCGGTTCTCCGCCTCATGCCGGAACGGACGTCCCACCGTCTCCAGCAGGTTTGCGGTGAGGATTTCTTCGGCGTCCACCGTAACCGTTCCAGATTCGATTTTCGACAGATCGAGAATGTCGCTGATTAAGTTCAGCAGATCGGTTCCGGCGCCGTGAATCGTGCGCGCGAATTCAACTTGCTTCGCGGACAAATTGCCGTCCGGATTTTCCGTAAGCTGCTGGCCGAGAATCAATATGCTGTTGAGTGGCGTTCGCAGCTCATGCGACATGTTGGCCAGGAATTCGGACTTGTATTTGGACGTGAGCGAAAGCTCGGTCGCCTTTTCTTCGAGCGCGCGCCGCGCCTGCTCGATTTCCTGGTTCTTGCGCTCGACTTCGACGTTGCGCTCGGCGAGCTGTTGAGCTTTCTGCTCGAGCTGCTCGTTGGTCTGTTGCAGTTCTTTTTGCTGGGTCTGCAATTCTCCGGCGAGCTGCTGCGATTGTTTCAGCAGGCCTTCCGTCTGCATCGTCGCCTCGATGCTGTTGAGCACGATGCCAATGCTGTCGGTCAGCTGTTCGAGGAAAGTCATTTGCGAGGTCGTGAACGTGCTGATCGAGGCCAGCTCGATCACAGCCTTGACCTCGTTCTCGAACAGGATCGGAAGTACCACGAGATTTTTCGGCGGCACCCGCAGCAGCGCCGAATTGATCGGAACCACATCGCTGGGAATTTCTGATACCAGCCGCTGCCGCTTGTCCATCGCGCATTGCCCGATCAGGCCTTCGCCAAATTGCACGATTTGCGGATGCGGACTGACGCCGTCGCCGGCGTAGGCCGAGAGCAGGCGCAAATGCGGCGCGTCTTCATTCTCGACCTGATAAATCACTCCCATATGGGCATTCACCAGCGGGGTCAGTTCGGTCAAAAGAAGCCGGCCGACCGTGGTCAAGTCCCGCTGTCCCTGAAGCATGTTGGTGAACTTGGCGAGGTTCGTCTTCAACCAGTCCTGTTCGGTATTGACGTCAGTGGTCAGCCGCAAATTGCCGATCATGGTATTGATGTTATCTTTGAGCTCGGCGACTTCGCCTCGGGCGTCGACCTGGATCGAACGGGTGAGGTCGCCCTTGGTCACCGCGGTTGCCACTTCGGCGATGGCGCGAACCTGGGACGTCAGGTTTGCTGCGAGCAGGTTGACGTTGCCCGTCAGGTCTTTCCAGGTGCCGGCCGCGCCGGGCACGTTGGCCTGACCGCCGAGGCGTCCCTCCACGCCAACTTCGCGCGCGACGCTCGAGACCTGATCAGCGAACGTCGCCAAGGTCTCCGTCATGTTGTTGATCGTGTCGGCGAGCGCCGCCACTTCGCCTTTCGATTTCACGGTCAGGTTTTGGTTCAGGTCGCCATTGGCGACCGCGGTCACCACCTTGACGATGCCACGCACCTGTTCGGTCAGGTTGGCGGCCATGAAATTCACGGTGTCGGTCAGGTCCTTCCAGGTTCCGGCGACGCCGGGGACCTGTGCCTGCCCACCGAGCTTGCCGTCGGTGCCGACTTCGCGCGCGACGCGGGTGACCTCGCCGGCGAACGTGTTCAGCTGGTCGACCATCGTGTTGATGGTGTTCTTGAGCTCGAGAATTTCGCCCTTCACATCGACGGTGATCTTGCGAGACAAGTCGCCTCGCGCAACTGCGGTGGTGACTTCGGCGATGTTGCGGACCTGCGTCGTAAGGTTGGCGGCCAGCAAATTGACATTGTCCGTGAGGTCTTTCCAGGTGCCGCCGACGCCGGGCACGACAGCCTGACCGCCCAACCGGCCTTCGGTGCCGACTTCACGCGCCACGCGGGTAACTTCGGCCGCGAACGAGCGAAGCTGCTCGACCATGGTGTTCAAGGTATCCTTGAGCAGCAGGATTTCGCCGCGAACGTCGACCGTAATCTTCTTCGACAGATCGCCACCGGCGATCGCAGTCGCCACCTCGGCGATGTTGCGGACTTGCGCGGTGAGATTTGACGCCATGAAGTTGACGTTGTCAGTGAGGTCCTTCCACGTCCCCGCGACCTCCGGCACTTCGGCCTGGCC
>NZ_DATEPI010000077.1:0-9185 GCF_035273305.1 Bradyrhizobium sp.
GTGCGGTCGGTCTTGAGGAACTTCAGCCGGGCGGGCGTGGCATAGAAGAGATCGCTGACCTCGACGCGAGTGCCTTGCGATAGTGCCGCCGGCACCATCGCCGATTTCTGCCCGCCTTCAACCGACAGCGACCAGGCATGAGGCTCGCTATGATGCCGCGTCGTGATACCGAGCTTCGCCACCGCACCGATCGAGGGCAGCGCTTCGCCACGGAACCCCAGTGTGCGGATGCGCAGCAGATCCTCGTCGTCGAGCTTCGATGTGGCATGACGATCGACAGCGAGCGCGAGATCGGCTGATGTCATGCCGCTGCCGTCATCGGTGATGCTGATTTTTCGTCGGCCGCCACCATCCGTGAAAACGTCAATGCGGCTTGCCCCGGCATCGATGGCGTTTTCCACCAGCTCCTTCACCGCGCTCGCCGGACGCTCGACCACTTCGCCGGCGGCGATGCGGTTGACGAGCTGTTCAGGGAGCTGGCGGACGGGCATGCTGTTCGCACTCGGCGGGCAGAGAGTTCAGTCTAGGGACTTTTGGAGGGTCGCGGGAGGGCGTGCGCGACCAAACCGGCCGCTTTCGCCGGCTCTCCCCGCTGTCCACGGGTGAAAGTTCGGATCAATCGTCATATCGCGCCGTGCCGCGCTTTGCTTTCACGTCGCTACGCCTCTTCTTGCCTTCCAGCCGCCGCTGTTTTGATCCGAGCGTCGGGCGCGTCGGCCGTCGTGGAGTTGGCCGTATCGCCGCTTCGCGCAGCAATTCCACCAAGCGTTCGATCGCATCCGCGCGGTTGCGCTCCTGAGTGCGGAAACGTTGCGCATGGATCACGATCACGCCCTCCTTGGTCATCCGCTGCCCGGCAAGCCTGCCGAGCCGCGCAGCGACGTCGGGGGCGAGCGCAATCCGGCGCGTGTCGAAACGCAATTGCGCCGCGGTGGAAAGCTTGTTGACGTTCTGCCCGCCGGGGCCGGAGGCGCGGACGAAAGAAATCTCGATCTCGTTCTCGTCGATCGAGAGGTCGCGGGAGATCCGCAGCATGGCGTCACCGGAATGGTCAGAATCGGTGGCGCAGGATAGCTGGTTTGTCGCCAACTTGCCTTGCTGCGTTAGTCCTCTAATTGGCGGCGGCCGGGGTTGCGGCCGCCGGCTGCGCGACGGCTTGCGGCGGACGGCCAACGACCACGGTGAGAAGGCCTTGCCCCCACAGCCGCCGGGCGGCTTGCTTCGCGTCGTCCAGTGTCACCGCGTCGATAATGGAATTACGCTTCTCGATATAGTCGATCGGCAGCCGATCGAGCTGATATTGCAGCAACGCGCTCGCGAGCTTCGATGACGTGTCGAGCGCCAACATCTGCGAGCCCTTGAGGTAGGACTTGGCCTCATCCAGCTCTTTTTGAGTCGGACCGTCCTCGCCCATCCTGCGGACTTCGTTGTTGATGGCCTCGACGGTCTCGCCAGCCCGGTCCGCACGAGTGCCCGTGTTGCCAATGAACAGGGCGGAGTGCTCCATCCACGACAACGACTCATAAACTGAATAGGCCAGGCCGCGCTTCTCACGAACTTCGCGGTAAAGACGCGAGGACAGACCGCCGCCGCCGAGAATGTGGTTGACCACATAGGCGGCCATGAAGTTGGGGTCGTGCCGCATGACTCCGGGGCCACCGAACGTCACGACCGTTTGCGGAACGTCGAGTGGAATAAACTCACGCTTCGGCGGCTGGGCGGCTTGAATGTCAGGGATCGGCGTAAGCTCGGCATGGGCCGGCAATCCGCCGAAGGTCTTGTCGAGTAATTGGCCGAGCGTGGCCGGGTCGACATCTCCGACCACGGCGATCTTCAGCGTATCTTTTGCGAGCACGTGACGGACGTAATCCTTGAGGTCGGCAATCTCGATCTTCGCCACGCTTTCCAGCGTGCCGTTGGCCTGCCGGCCATACGGATGAGCGCCGAACGCGACTTCCAGAAACTTGCGACTGGCGAGCGAGGTCGGATTGGTCGTGTCACGCCGCAAACCGGACATGACCTGCGAGCGAATGCGTTCGACATCGGCACTGTCGAAGTGCGGCGATGTCAGCGAGGTCCGCAATAGACCGAACGCTTCGTCCCGGTTGTCCTTGAGCATGCGGAGCGAGCCGCGCAAATAGTCTCGCGTTGAGGTGAAGCTCAATTCGATCGCGCGGCGGTCAAGCCGTTCATGAAACGTCTTGGAGTCCATGTCACCCGACCCCTCATCGAGCAGGTCGCCGACCAGATTTCCAACTCCGGCTTTGCCGACCGGGTCCTGGGTCGCGCCGCCCCCGAACGCGTATTCCATCGCAATCAGCGGCACGGTGGCGTCCTGCACAAACCAGGCTTCTATCCCGCCGGGCGAAATCAGATGCTGGATTTTGGCCGCCGCGAGCGAGGGCGTCGAGCACAGCGGCAGGATCAGGAAGGCGGCAACAATATAGGACAAGCGCAGCGCGCCGGTTCGAAAACAACTCACGAGCGCTTCTCCTCGCGTTTGGCTGCAAGATCCTTGATCAAATAGCCGGTGACCGAGCGCTTCTTGTCCAGCCATTTTTGCGCGGCGGCCCGGACCTGTTCGCCCGTCACCGCGCGGATGCGATCCGGCCAGCTTCGAATGTCGGTGATGCTCAATCCGGTGGTGAGCGCACCGCCATACCAGCGGGCCAGCGTGGCCTGGTTGTCCTGAGCATAGATTGCTTCGGCGATCAGTTGTGTCTTGACCCGTTCGAGATCTTCGGCGCGGACTGGATTTTGTCTGATGTCCGCGATTACGCTGTCGATCACCTGCTCGATTTGAGAAAACTCAACGCCGGGTTTCGGAGAGACCGAAATCATGAACTGGCTCGGGTCGAGCGCAGTGCCCTGGTAGCCAGCGTTGGCGCTAACGGCGAGCGGCTTATCGATCACCAGCGCGCGATAAAGATAGGAATTGCTGCCGCTGCCCATGAGTTGGGCGAGAACATCGAGTGCCGGACTCTCCCCCGCGGCGGCAGTGGCGGCAGAGGGAACCAGATAATAGCGCTTGAGCCCGGGCTGTTCGACCCTGGCATCCGATAGCGTCACACTGCGCGGTCCGGCCGGCTCTGGCTCCTGCGGACGAATGCGGCGAGCCGGTATCGAGGGCTGAGCGGCGACTTCGCCGAACGTTCGCTCCGTTATGGGCCGGATCTCGTTGGCGTCGACATCCCCGGCAATCACCAGGATCGCGTTATTGGGAGCATAAAATCGCTTGTAGAACGCGAGTGCATCCTGCCGATCGAGCTTCTCGATCTCCTGATGCCAGCCAATGACCGGCCTGCCGTAAGGGTGGTTGAGATACAGCGCCGCCATGATCTGCTCGATCAGCCGCGCTTCCGGGTTGTTGGCAACCCGCATATTGTATTCCTCAAGCACGACGTCGCGCTCCGGCAACACGTTTTCGTCCTTCAGAATAAGGCCAGTCATGCGGTCGGCCTCGAATTCCATCATCTTGCCGAGCTGATCGCGCGGCACGCGCTGGTAGTAGCCGGTATAGTCGACCGATGTGAAAGCATTCTCGTTGCCGCCGATCCGCAGCACGGTCTGGGAGAATTCGCCGGCCGGATGCTTGCTGGTGCCCTTGAACATCAGATGTTCAAGGAAATGCGCGAGACCGGATTTCCCCGGCGTCTCATCGGCCGAGCCGACTTTGTACCAGATCATCTCGGTGACAACCGGCGTGCGGTGATCGGGAATCACCACCACTTGCAGACCGTTGTCGAGCGTGAAGCTGGCGGGAGGATCCGATGTCACCGTGGTCTGGCCGACGGCTCCGGTGGCAGAGACAACAAGCGCCGAAAGTAGCACGGCGCAAAGCGGGACAACGTAACGCGGTGAGAACATCATGACCTATCGATTTGACGCGCTTTCCTGAGGCGAACATCTCCTTCGCCTGAAACCGCTCTGGAGCACGCGGGACTCCTTGAGCAGGAAGCTAAGCCGCAACATGCGCGTGAAGAAGCTAAGCCACTGTACCCCGTCCGGCAGCGAGTACGTGTCACGAAGCCGCGAGACCGCAGCGTCTAGTTGCCATATTTTCCGGCGGCCGGATTGTATTCCTTGTTCAGCGACTCCTTCGGCCCGGTGCCATAAGCGAAATTAGGCGACGGTGTCTGGTAACCCGGCGGAGGCTGGGTCAGTGATTCCCGCGTCGGTTCGCCTGTGAACGGAGCCGTCTCCATTTTGTTGCCGCCGCCGAAAAGCTTGCCCAAGCCGCCAGTGAATCCGAGTTGCGCCGGGCTGAGGCTCGGATTGCCGGAAGCCCCGGGTTGTATCGGGTCGCCATTCGTGCGGGCTGGAGCGGCCGTCTTGCCGACGTTGAGTTCGCTCGGGGTCAAGATACGAGCGGCTTCCATCGGATCCTTATTCGATTTTTTTCGCGCCGCGACCGCCGCCTTCCGGCGCTGCACATCCGGATCTTTCGGCCAGTTCGGATCTTTGATCTCGGTCTTCACGGTCTCGGGCGGCGGCAAATCAAGCTTGGGAGGTACCACAAGTGGCGACCTCTCCCGATATTCGATGCCCCGGTTTTCCATGTTGGTGCCACCGATTCCGGACATAATACCTTCGATGATTTTCTCCTCGAAGGTCTTGTCGTCATCGTCGTCTTCCTGCGCGCGCGCGGCTCCGGCGACCATGATCAGGCCAATGCCAGTGGCGACAAGGGCAAGCCGGAGAGTACGCGCCAGCCGTGTCGGTGAATTTCGCACCATCCAATCGCGGGCTTTGGTGTCGCGCATCGTTAATCCGTTCAAATTCATCGTGGCCCGCAGGTAATTCAGGGCGAGCGCGCCTGACTTGCAGATACGAGTTGAGGTCGTATTAGCCGGGATCAGGGCGCTTTTGCGGCGGGTGCCCCCAGGAACGAGTCATACAACAGGGCAGCTACCCCCGCAACGATCGCAACGTCGGCCAGATTAAACACGTACCAATTGAAGGTTTTGCCCCCGAGCTGGACGTGCAGGAGGACGAAATCGACCACCGCTCCGTACGCAAAGCGATCGATGGCATTCCCGATCGCCCCACCGATTATCAATCCGAGCGCGACGGTGGCGATCAGGGTACGCGACCGCGCCATCCAGATCGCGAGCGCGATCACAGCTATCGCCTTGATCGCCATCAATGCGATCTGGGCGAGTTGGTTTTCGCTCTGTAGCCAGCCAAAGCTGATCCCGACATTCCAGGCCAGCACCAGATCGAAGAACGGCGTCACCTCGACCGCGCCGCGGCGGCCGATGTCGAACACGAACAGCAGCCAGAGCTTGGTCGCTTGATCGAGCACAAGCACAACCAGCGCGGCAATCACGCCGGGACGGAGACGGGAGTTCAAACCGCTACTCCCAGTGCTTTCCATTCACGCAAGGCTTGCGCGTCACGCGGCGAGACATCCGGAAATTCCGGGTCGCTGCCGACGGTCGGCAGGATCTTCCATGATCGCGCGCATTTGGTGCCCACGGCTTTTTCGACCAGGACAGCGATGGCGGGGGCTTCATTCAATCGGAACGCTCCGGGCGGTGGTTCGGCATTGCTGACCATGGCGTGCGAGGTAATGCAGACCTCGGCAAGGTCGATATCGAACAGCGTGTCAAATATCTCCTTGTCGGAAATGTAAACCAGCGGCGAGGCCTCGAGCGACGAGCCGATGCGCTTTGCGGCGCGCTCGACTTCGAGCGCGCCGGTGACGACACGGCGAACGTTACGGATGGTGTCCCACCTGGCGGCAAGCTTCTCGTCTCGGAATGCCTCAAGACCTTCCGGGAACAGCGTCAGATGCACCGATGGCTCGGCATTCGGCCTGTAAAGTCGCCAGGCTTCCTCGCAGGTGAAGCTCAGCACCGGCGCAAACCATCGAAGGATCGAATCGCAAATCAGATCGATCGTGGTGAGCGCCGCCTTACGGGTCAGCGAGGAAGGCGGATCGCAATACAAGGCGTCCTTGCGGATATCGAAATAGAACGCCGACAGTTCGGAATTCATGAACGCCGAGAGACTCGCGACCACCGTCTTGTAATCGAACTCGGCGTAGGCCTTGCGGACAACGGCCGCTTGTTCGGCCAGTTCATGCAGCATCAGCCGTTCCAGTTCGGGCATGTCGGCGTGCGCGACCACATCGTCCGGCTTGAAGTGGTGCAGCGTGCCTAGCATCCAGCGGATCGAATTCCGAAGCTTGCGGTAGGTCTCGATGGTGTTCTTGAGGATTTCCGGACCGATGCGCTGGTCGTCCGCATAGTCCGTCGCGCACACCCACAGCCGCAAGATATCTGCACCGGACTGGGCGATCACTTTCTGCGGCTCGACGGTATTGCCGACCGACTTCGACATCTTGCGGCCGTTCTCATCCAGGGTGAAGCCGTGGGTGAGCACGACGTCGAATGGAGCCCGGCCACGAGTGCCGCAGCTTTCCAGCAGCGAGGACTGAAACCAGCCGCGATGCTGATCGGATCCCTCCAGATACATCACCGTATCATCGCCGCCGTCGACCTTGCGCTTGATGCCGGCGAGGCTCGGAAAGTGTGCGGGATCGTCCAGCACGAATGCGTGCGTCGAGCCGGAGTCGAACCAGACGTCGCAGATGTCGTCGACTTTCTTCCAATCCTCATTGGCAAGCGAGCCAAGGAAACGCTCGCGCGCACCATCTATGTACCAAGCATCGGAACCTTCCTGCTCGAAGGCGTCGGTGATGCGCTTGTCCACGGCTTCGTCCCGCAGGATTTCGGCTGTGCCGTCACCCTTTTCTCGAACGAACACCGCTATCGGCACGCCCCAGGCACGCTGACGCGAAAGCACCCAGTCGGGCTTGCTTTGGATCATGCCGTTGATTCGGTTCTGGCCCGTGGCCGGTACCCACTGGGTCACGGAGATCGCGCTCAATGCCCGGGCACGCAACGTGTCGCCCGGTCTGGCCTTCTGGTCCGCGGCGATGTCCTTGTCCATCGCGATGAACCATTGCGGCGTGTTGCGAAAGATCACCGGCTTTTTCGAGCGCCAGGAATGCGGGTACTGATGCTTGAGCCTCCCGCGCGCCAGCAGCATGCCGGCATCGACAAGCGCCTTGATTACGGCGTCGTTGGCATCGCCCTTTTCGCCCTTGTCATTGAGGACGCGTTTTCCCGTGAAGCCCGGCGCCTGATCGGTGAACGCGCCGTTCTCATCCACGGTGTAGGGGATCGTGGTGTTGATGCCGCGTGCTTCGAGCGCGCGCGCATTCGCTGTCCAGACGTCGAAGTCTTCACGGCCGTGCCCTGGCGCGGTGTGGACAAAGCCGGTGCCGGCGTCAGCGGTGACGTGGTCGCCCTCCAGCAGCGGCACGCGAAATTCGTAGCCGCCCGAAAAGCCCGCCAGCGGATGCGCGCATTCCATGGCGACTAGCGCTGCAGCCGGCACGTCTCCGACCCTCTGGTAACCGATCACGCGTGCCTGCTTGAACACTGCATCCGCGAGTGCGTCGGCCAAAATCAGTAGATCGCCGCTTTGCGCCCAGTTGTCCGAAGGCGAGTCGGTGACGCGATAGAGCCCATAAGCAATCCTGGACGAGAAGCTGATCGCGCGATTGCCGGGCAAGGTCCAAGGTGTGGTGGTCCAGATCACGATACTGGCATCACTCACTGCTTGCACGATCGCGACAGACGCATCTTTTCCGGAAGCAATTTCGATCTGCGTAACAGGGAACTTCACCCAGACCATGTCCGACGTGTAATCCTCGTATTCGACCTCCGCTTCGGCGAGCGCGGTTTTTTCCACCACGCTCCACATCACCGGCTTGGAGCCGCGATACAGCGTTCCGTTGGCGGCGAACTTCATCTGCTCGCGCGCGATCTGCGCTTCAGCGAAGTAATCCATGGTCGCATACGGATGATCCCAATCGCCGATGATGCCGAGTCGCTTGAATTCCTCGCGCTGGACGTTGAGCCAATGTCCGGCATAAGCGCGACATTCTTTCCGGAACGCCACCATCGCGGCGGAATTCCGGAAATCGGGCTTGGTCTTGCCCTTGGAGCGGTAGTTCTCTTCCTCGATCTTCCATTCGATCGGCAGGCCGTGGCAGTCCCACCCCGGAACGTAATTGGAGTCGAAGCCGAGCATCTGCTGGCTCTTGGTCACGACGTCCTTGAGGATCTTGTTCAGCGCGTGCCCGATGTGGATGTTGCCATTGGCATAGGGCGGCCCGTCATGCAGTACGAATTTCGGCCGGCCCGCCGATTGCTTGCGCAGCCGCTGGTAAAGCCCGATTTCGTTCCAGTCCTTCAGGATTTCCGGCTCGCGTTGCGGCAGGCCGGCGCGCATCGGGAATTCCGTCTGCGGCAGGTAAAGCGTTTTCGAATAATCGGCGACGTCGGAGTTGTGCGGCTTTTTGGACATGAATGCTCTGGTTTGGCTCAAAGGGCGCTGAAACGCGATTTGCTCGCGGATGAAAATTAGCGGGTCCCGGTCTTGCGCTGAGCCGAAGCTCAGGCGGAAGCCGGGCCACTAATCCTGATGGTGCGCCGCGCAAACATGCGGCATTCCATAGCAGCGAACCGGCCCGTGGCAAAGCCCTACGGCTTGTCATCCGCATCCACCAGCAGCGGCAGGGGACACGGTTCGAGATGCGCGAAGCTCGCTCCTTCTACCGGTCTTCATCCCTCCAGCAGGAAGAATGGATTGCCTTCGTCGCGTTCGCTCCTCGCGATGACCGCTCGCTCGTTCTTATCCCTCCCACGTTTCCGAGACACACGCGCCTTCGCGTTTCTCGCCCCGATCTGGTTCTCTCTCGGCCCGCAAGCGAGCGAGGGTTGCTCTTTCTTATCCCTCCCCTTTTTTATGGGGTCGAGACGAGCAAGGCTCGCTCTGGGGTGGCGCGAAGCGCCGGGTGGGGTTGCGTCATACCACGAACAGCCCCCCACCCTGCACATCGTTCGCTCCGCTCACGATCTGCTTTCCCTCGCCACGAGTGGGAGGGATGAACACCGCCGATGCGGTGGTACTGCATGCAATGACATCGGGACAGTTCACACACCTGCGCGATCTCGCTGCGAGCCGCCCGAGTTTTGCTAGTCGTAAAGCCATCTGAAATTCAGAGGGCGTGGGGAATGCCGGGTGCTCGATGCACCCGCAGCCTCGCGTGGGAAAAAATAGAACCACACGAGCGTAGTCACCGCGAGGTTCACCGGATTCACCCGGCA
>NZ_DATEPI010000078.1:0-7135 GCF_035273305.1 Bradyrhizobium sp.
CGTCCCCTGCGGAAGCCCCCACCCGGCGCTTCGCGCCACCCCAGAGCGAGCTTTGCTCGTCTCGACCCCACAAGTGGGAGGGATAAGAAAGAGCAGCCGCGCTCAATTCCAAATTTTCAAACAGCCAGACGACCCGCCCACGTCTCCGCGATCTCGCCGCGTGATCCGCGCGAGTTGGCGATATGAAGCGCGTCTGAAACATCAGAGGGCGCAGGGTATGCCGGGCGCTCGATGCGCCCGCAGCCTCGCATGCAAAATAAAAAGCATACGAGCGTAATCACCACGGTCGCGCCGAGATCACCCGGCATTCCCCGCGCAATGGTTTTACGACTTATAACGTGATCTTCCCGGTGATCGGGCTTTGTTGTCACCGTCGTCGGTGGGATATTCCCGCCGACTTGACGCCAGCGTCGAGGCATCAGAACCACACGACTTCGCCGTCCGCATCTGCGCCGTTCGTCAGCGGCGCATCAGCGTCCATTGCATCCCGCCCCGCGTTCGTGACGATCGCGAGCGTCCCTGCATGGGACGAGACGGCGAGGCTTATGAAGTGATTTGGGCCAGGCGGGAATCAAAATCTTTTTGCAAACCAGGATGGACACACCCCAAATCAGAGGACGGCATGTTGCCCGTCAGGCTGCGCGAACCTCGGACAGGAAACGGTTGACGTGCCCGGCAAGCTCGCCCGATTGAGAGGACAATTGCTGGGCCGCGCTGAGCACCTGACCGGCCGCGGCGCCGGTCTGATCGGCGGCGCGCTGCACGCCGGAGATGTTCGCATTCACTTCCATCGTTCCGCGTGCGGCCTCCTGAATGCTGCGCGAGATCTCCGTGGTTGCAGTACCCTGTTCCTCGATTGCAGATGCGATGGCTATGCCGATCTGATCGATCTCGCCGATCACATCGACCACATTCTTGATCGCCGCCACAGTCTCGTCGCTCGCTGCCTGGATTGCCGCGATCTGCTCGGAGATTTCGGTGGTCGCTTTTGCAGTTTGCCCGGCCAATGACTTGACCTCCGAGGCGACCACGGCAAAGCCGCGGCCGGCGTCGCCCGCACGCGCCGCCTCAATGGTCGCATTCAGCGCAAGCAAATTGGTCTGCGCTGCGATATTCTGAATTAATGTCACCACATCGCCGATTTTCTGCGCGCCCTCGGCCAGCGAGCGCGCGGTCTCCCCGGTGCGGCGCGCGTTATCGACAGCCCGGTTTGCTATTTCGGTGGATTGCGCAACCTGTCGTCCGATCTCCGCGATCGAGGAAGCCATCTCCTCAGTGGCGCTCGCGACGGTCTGCACGTTGCTCGATGTCTGTTCGGACGCGGTGGCTACGATCGCTGCCTGACGGTTGGTAGCTGACGCGGTCGAAGACATCGATTGCGCGGTTTGTTCCATCGCGGCGGAAGCCGTCGACAACCCGCCGGCCAATTCTGTTATTCTGGTTTCGAGCGCGCGGGTGAGTTCGTCGAGAATCCGGGCACGCCGCATCTTGGTTTCGTTCTCGGCATCTTGCTCCCAAGCCAGCCGGTCGGCCTCGATCTTGTTGTCCTTGAACACACGCACCGCCGCAGCCATCGCCCCGATCTCGTCGTTGCGATCGGCGCCCGGAATTTCGCCGGATACATCGCCCGTAGCAAGTTGCGACATCGCCGCGGTAAGCTCCACGATCGGCTCGCAGACGTGGCGACGGACCATTATCACCAGGCCAGCGCCCCCCACCACGACAGCTAACAAGCCGGCCAGCGCAATCAAAAAGCTGAGACGCGCGGAAGAATAAGCCGCAGACAACACCTGCTCGGCGTTTTCGTAGAAAGCGTCACGAACCTCGACCACCGAAGAAAGACCTCGCTGAGATTCGGGATAATAGGTTTCGACATCGTGCTCGTATTTTCCGCTGCTGGCGCCTTCTCGCGCCATCTTCAGCTCGTTGCCGAATCGGTCGACATAGGCCGCGTTCATGCGCTCGAGCGCCGCCGCGACATTAGCGGCGGTTGCGGGATTGCCGCGCAATTCCTGCAACGACATCAGGATCTGGTCAGCCCGGCCTTGCGAGCGGCTCATCTCCATTTTTTCGGCTTCGGTCGCCGCGCGCTTGGCGCCGACGAGATTTTTGTGAACGCTGGCGTTGTAACCGCCGACATCGCGCAGCGTCCAGGCGATGTTCGCGTACACTGCCTGCCGGTATGCGTCGCCATTGAGCAACGCCATCTTGCGAACCTGGCTGTCGAGCAGCGCTGTGACCGCGGCATTGAAGTCAGCGTTTTCCGCGACGATCTTTTTGACGGCGTCCTTGCGGACCTCTGCGGGACCGTCGATCGCTTTGTCCATTGCCTCGCGCAACGCCACGAATTTCGCGTTCAACGCATCGATTCCGGCGCCGACCTCGTCGCTGTCATCAATCGTACTGGATAGGGTCTTGCGGATCGCGTTCATCTTGTCGCGCGCGCCGTCGGTCTGTTTACGGTATTTCTCGATCAATTCCGCCCGCGCCTTGGGGTCCACAGTGGCGGGGCCGAACATGATGTTTGTAGCGAAGCCGCGTTCGGAGTTCATATAACGAGGAATGTCGCCGACCGCCCGCACGATCTCCAGCCGGCTTTGCGCCACCGACGCCTTGCCCATGGTCTGGTATTTTGTCGCCGCGACATAGGCGGAAAGCCCGCCCCCGACGACTGAAAGCGTGATAATCGCGGCAGTCAGGAGGGCACCGATTTTCATTATTTAACCGATCACGATGGCGGAGAAGTGGGCTTCACTATCATAAAGGCTGCAAATTAATCTTCAGTTTACGCTATTGGCGAGCGACGTTGCCGCACTCGCGCCGAGCCGATGATCTTCAAGGAGGGGCGTCAAGATGACCATCACCATTACCGCCTTTGAAAGGTCGCCCGATGGCGGCAAGGGGCTGGCGCGCGATACGCGTGTTCGTTGGGCCCTGGAGGAAGTGAGCCAACCCTATGCGGTTCGGCTTGTTTCGTTTCGCGCGATGAAGGAACCCGCGCATCTGGCGCTTCATCCTTTCGGTCAGATTCCAACCTATGAGGAAGGCGATCTCGCGCTGTTCGAGACAGGGTCGATCGTGCTCCACATCGCGGAACGCTATGCGGGCCTACTGCCGCACGATGCCAATGCCCGAGCGCGCGCGATCACATGGATGTTTGCTGCGCTCAGCACGGTGGAACCGCCGATCCTTGAACTTGGAAGCGCGAAACTCCTGGAGAGCGACAAGCCCTGGAATGAAGAGCGCCTGCCTCTTGTCGAAGATCGCGTCCGCGGCCGCTTGAGGCCACTTTCCGATAGGTTGGGCGATGCCCATTGGCTTGATGGTGCGTTCGGCGCAGGCGACCTGATGATGGTGTCGGTGCTGCTCAGGCTGAAGTCATCAGGCATTCTGGATGAATTTCCGAACCTGGCCGCTTACCTCGCCCGCGGCGAAGCGCGGCCCGCTTACAAGCGGGCCTTCGACGCGCAGTTGGCGGTTAACACCGGCAAGTCACGGGCCGGCTGATCGAGGTGGTCGGGGAAGTCGTCATCCTCGCGCTGAGCATTCCCCGAGGCCGCCTCGCTTGGCGGCTTCTCTTTGTTTCGAGCGCACTTGCTGGCAGATCCGGTAGATTATCCTTGGCCGATCGTGCGATCGGCCCTATGTCTGCCGGCCGTGGTTGGTTGATGCGCACGAACAGCTGCCTTTTCGGAGTGCTGTTCGGCGGCGTCTTACAGATCGGATCAGTTGACGGGACATGAATCGAAAAGAACGACGTGCGGCCAATAAGCGGCGCGACGAGACCGCAAGCAGGCCAAACGCGCTTACCTTGGGCACGGCGGGCCTCAGCACCGCCGATCTCGCCGCTGAGGCAAGCCGTTCGTACCGCTCGGGCCGCATCAACCAAGCGCAAGAGATTTGCCGTCAAATTCTCGCACGAGAGCCTGCACATGTGCAGAGCCTGAACCTTCTCGGGCTGATGGCGCAGGCCTCCGGCGATCACCGGGGCGCGGTGAAGACGTTCGCGAAAGCGATTGCTTCGGACGAGGTGAATGCCGCTTGCCATTACAATCTCGGTAATTCGTACCAGGCTCTGGGTAATCGCACCAAAGCGATCGCGCATTTCAGCAAAGCGCTTGCACTCGGCATGGACGAGAAGGCGGTCGCCTTCATCCTGCAGAGCCCAGTCATCTCCACGTATGTCGCGCGGATCGCCGGCAAGCGGCCGCTGCCGATAACGAACGTCGAATTGTTCGGCACCGAAGGCATCGCCCCGCTTGCAAACGACCTCTTCCTCCGTTGTGCGATGGAAGCGACGACACTCGTGAGTGTGCAACTGGAACTGTTGCTGGGATATGCTCGCACCGAGCTGCTGCGGATTGCAGGTAAGCAGAGCGAAGATGACGACGAAATCGACGACGATATTGTCGCCTTTGCTTCCGCACTCGCTGTGCAGTGCTTCATGAACGAATATGTCTATGTACAAAGCGGAGCGGAAAGCGAACTTGCGAGCGGAATGCGCGATCGATTGCTGCAGGATTTGGCATCAGAGACCGCGATCTCTCCACTCACGCTGGCGGTAGTTGCGGCGTATTACCCGCTTCATGCCATGCCGATGTCGGAAGCGCTTCTGCGTCGGAATTGGCCAGCGACCGTCGCCGGCGTGCTACGGGTGCAGCTCCGCGAGCCGCTCGAGGAAACGAGCGAGCGCACCGGCATCGCGACACTTGCCCTGATCAAGAACAGTGTATCAGTGGAAGTGATGCGCCAATACGAGGAGAATCCTTATCCGCGCTGGACCATCAACCCACTGAACGCATTCGCTGCTGATCGGGCGCGGGGAAGGACCATCGCGGGCGCGGAACAGCAAGCCGAAATGGATATTCTGATCGCGGGTTGCGGTACCGGCTTGCATGCAATTCAAATCGCGCAAGTCTATCCCAGTGCCCGTCTGCTCGCAGTCGATATCAGCCTACCCAGTCTCGCCTACGCTCGCCGAAAGACACGAGAACTGGGGTTGCGCAACATTGAGTATGCACAAGCCGATATTCTGGAATTAGATACGATCGATCGCACGTTCGATAGCATTGAGTCCGTCGGTGTGCTCCATCATCTCGCAGAACCGACGATCGGGTGGCGCGTGCTCGTCTCGCTACTGCGGCCCGGTGGCACCATGCGGATCGGCTTGTACAGCAATCTGGCGCGCCGGATCATCGTGGAGGCCCGCGCCCGCATCGCGGCTCGGGCTTATCGCGCCGCAGCCGACGACATAAGGAGGTGTCGCCAGGAAATCATCCGCGAGGCGGAACACTGGAAAATGCTGGTTGGCGCGAGGGATTTCTACAGCATGAGCGGCTGCCGCGATTTGCTGTTTAATGTGATGGAGCATCGCTTCACGATCGCGGAGATCGCTGCATTCCTGAATGAGAACGATCTGTCTTTCCTGGCATTCGAACCCTTTGACGATCCGGCGGTGATCGAAAGATTTCACAAGAAGTTTCCGGGCGTGGCCGACGAGGCTAATTTGGATCAGTGGTCCCGCTTCGAAACCGATCATCCGGAGACTTTTTGGGGCATGTATGTCTTCACGGTGCGCAAGAACGCGTGTTGAGCGGGACCGCTCACGACAACATAGTCGACGTTTATATCGTCGGGAAAGACTGGCGCGCTTTGGCCATTAGCCTGTATCGTTGCTCTCAAGGAGAGGGGCATTAACAAGCGGCGGGATGAAAAGCCGAAATGCCGTTGAGGAGGGATATGGGCGCTCGGGGTCTAGTTGTTGCTGCAATTTCCACGGCTCTGGTTCTGGGGATCGACACAGCTTTCGCGCAGCAGGAAGAGACCAACGTTCAGAACTTGCCACCGGTCGAAATCGTGGCGCCACAGACGACCGCGAAGCAGAAGCGCAGCGCGCCACGCACTCCGGCAAGCGTTGCGAGCCATGCTGCGCGCCCCAAGCCGAAGCTATACGTCTATCCGACATCACCCGGCTCCAGCGGCAACGTGGATGTCGACAAGATTCCCGCCGGGATCAACGCGGTCGACACTACCCAGATCAAGCGTACGGGCTCTCTGAACATCGCCGATGCGCTTCAGCAGAATGTGCCCGGCGTGAACCTCAGCGACGTCACCGGCAATCCGTTCCAGCCGAATCTCGAGTTCCGCGGTTACGTTGCTTCACCCCTGGTTGGTACGCCGCAAGGCCTGGCCGTCTACCAGAATGGCGTGCGCATCAACGAAGCGTTCTCCGACAGCATCAATTGGGACCTGATCCCGACGGCCGCGATCCGGTCGGCCACTGTCGTGACCAACAATCCAGCTTTCGGTCTGAACGCGCTGGGCGGGGCCGTCAATCTGCAGATGAAGGATGGATTCACCTATCAAGGCGCCGAGATCGACATCATGGGCGGCTCATTCGGCCGGATACAGGGCTCCGCGCAATGGGGCAAGCAGGTCGATAACAAATGGGCAGTCTATGGCGCACTCGAAGGCGCGCACGACGACGGCTTCCGCAATTTCTCGTCCTCTGACATTCGGCGCTTCTATGGCGATGTAGCTTATCGTTTCGAAGGCAATGAATTCCACATCAACATGGGCCTTGCCGATAATCGTCTCGCTTCGCCCAGCACCGTTCCGATCGAATTGCTTCAGCAATATTGGGGCGCGTCGTACACTACGCCGCAGACCAACGCCAACAAGGTCGGTTACCTCAACCTCACTGGTAAGGTCGAGGCGACGCCTACCTGGACAGTTGAGGGCGCAGCGCACGTGCGAGGCTTCAGTCACAAAACCCGGGACGGAAATCCGACGGACACTCAGCCCTGCGCTGATCCGACGCTATTGTGCTTCGGCGACAACACGACACCTGCATTCGGCCTGAATGGCGTTCAGCTTGCCAATCCCTTCGCACCCAATGCCATACTCGGCGAGATCGACCGCACCACAACAGGCTCGACCACCTTTGGCGTATCAGGGCAGGCGACCAACAGTGACCAATTGTTCGGGCATGAGAACCGCTTCGTGGTAGGAGCGAGCTACGATGCCAGCGTCACGCATTTCGACGCCAGCTCCGAACTGGGCACGATCGGCCAGAACTATGTTGTCACGGGAAGCGGCACGTTCCTGGGCCAGTCAGGCGTCCCCATCGCGATCG
>NZ_DATEPI010000079.1:0-9554 GCF_035273305.1 Bradyrhizobium sp.
ATGACTGTGCTTCTTGCAACGAGTATCATTTTTGTGGGTCCTGATCGGCGCAACCTGGTTCGCTGTCGCCAGCGAATTCGGGAAGCTGCCTGCTCGCCACGGGCGAGTCGATTCCAAGGAGCCCGTCGATCGCGCCACGAAGCCGTGGACAATCGTCAGGCGCTCATTCGAACGGCATCAGGAAACAGGAGGACCGCGAGCCTGGAAGGCCGCGACCGTGTTCAAGCGGACGAACTCGGTCTCGGTGGGCTGATAGGTGAATTCGGCATCAGCGCTCGGGAGCGGCAGTGCAGGAGGCGTTGCAAACAGCACGGTGTTTGCCAGCGCCATGATGGCGCAGATCGCGCAGGGATCGCCCGGCGACTGGCCATCGTGATCGGATGACGGCTGCTGCTGTCGAACCCAGTGATCAGCGGCGGGGCCAGTTACGTCGCCAGCATCGAATTTGGCTGTATCCGATCGTGCCAGTACTGATTGGCCGATGAGCGCTGCCTGCGCCGAAACACCGTGGAAATGGCCGAAGGAAAGCGCAAATTGGATTAGCAGCGACAGAAGCGCGAGGCGTGATCCAATTCTGAGGTTCGATCGGAACCACTTCATGCCAGTATGCGCCGTTCGCCCAAGCCGAGATGTTTCGGCTACCCCAAGGGTCACAACATGGCAGGGACCAGAGGCGGGTGTCAATCGTAAGCCCAGACTGGCAAAACCGAGTGCGACTTTTCGGTCAGCGCCCCTCGCGCAGCCAAGTGGCAGCGAACCCGCCGAGCAGCAGCAGCAACCCGATCAGGCCGGCAAACACGGGTAACACACCGACGCCCTTCACCACGCTGGCATCGCGCATTCTTACTCCCATCCAGCCGTCGCCGCGGAAAACGCCGGAGCTACGCACCGGCACAATCCGAGGAAGCTCGACACTGGAGCCATCTACCACCCGCCGTGCATCACCACCGCTGGCCTGACTCAACGGTTTGAGCATATCCGTGGTGGAAGTGACCTCTGAAAATTCCTTTGGGTTGGTCGGGCCGACATTGATCAGGGCCTTGAGTGTGCCATCGGTTGCCTGCCAGAGGCCGAGTTCATTGGCCGGGACTGTTGAACGCCACGTTCCCGGTTCGCTTTCGCTCAGGGTCACCTGGCGTTTTGCTCCGGTTGGAGACGTCACCGTCACCGGCGCCACGCTGTCGCCCATGGTCTGGCGGAGTACCACCAGATCATGGCCTTGGACCTGCAGACGCAGAGCTTCTTCATCGAGGTCGGGTTGTTTCATCAGCCAGTGCGAGGTCCGCCGCAACAGGTCGAGGTGCGGGCCGCCGCCTTCATAGCCGCGCGCCCATAGCCAGATATGATCTGTCAGCAGCAACGCCACGCGGCCCTCGCCAAACCGCGACAGCAGCAATAGCGGCTTTCCGTCAGCGCCCGTCATCAGAGGAGGGCTGCTCGTATTGCGCGTATCGACCGTGCGAAAAAACCGACTCCAGTGTGGCGGCTCGGATCCTGAGCCCTCGAGTCCGCGTGTAACCGGATGCCGTTTGCCGGCGTCGCTCAGGTGGGCGTAATAGGGTTTTTCGATAACGCCCACCGGCTCGGCTGGCAGCACCGAATCCAGCGGCGTGCGCCATATGCTCGTGCTCGAGGCGTAATCCGGCCCTGCCGAGACCAGTACCGCGCCGCCGGAGCGAACGTAACGAGCCATGTTGTCGAAATACGGGATCGGCAGCACGCCCTGGCGGGCATAGCGATCAAAGATGATCAACTGGAATTCATTGATCTTTTGCTGAAACAGCTCACGGGTTGGAAACGCTATCAACGACAGTTCATTGATCGGGGTGCCATCCTGCTTTTCCGGCGGCCGCAATATCGTGAAATGGACGAGATCGACGCTCGCGTCGGATTTCAATAGATTGCGCCAGGTGCGCTCTCCCGAATGCGGCTCGCCCGAGACCAGCAGGACCCGCAATTTGTCCCGTACGCCGTCAATCGCGACCACTGCGCGGTTATTAACCTGCGTCAGCTCGTTATTGAGCGGAGAAGCTTCGATCTCGACGATGTTCGGGCCGGCATGCTTGATATTGACCTCTACGTTCACGGTCTGGCCGCTCAGCACGGTGCGCTCGTTGATCACCTCACCATCGTGACGGACCACGACTTTGGCGCGGTCGCCGCTGACGCCCTGGTCATCCAGCCTGTAGGTGATGGTTTGGGGTTGTCCGACGATGCCGAAACGCGGAGCGGCGGAAATAGCAATGCGCCGATCGCGCTCGTCCTTGCGGCCGGTGATCAGCGCGTGCACAGGCGCCTGAAAGCCCAATGCCGCCGCATTCGCCGGGATGTCGTGCACCCGCCCGTCGGTGATCAGAAAGGCACCGCCGACGCGATCGACGGGAACATCAGATAGTGCCGAGGACAACGCGCCGAACAATTTGGTGCCATCGGTTTCGCCATCCGCCTGGCCGGCCTCGACCACCCGAACCTCGAGGCCCTTGATCTTCTTCAGGCTATCGACCAACGCCTCCTTGGCACTTTCGGTTTCGCGGGTGCGATCGCCGAAACTCTGGCTAGGACTTTTGTCGACCACCACGACTGCCACTGACGACAACGGCTCGCGATCCTCGCGGGTGAAGGACGGGTTGGCGAGCGCCAGCAGGATCAATACCAGCGCCGCCACACGTGTCGCAGTACCGCGCGTGCGCGCGACCAGCAGCATTGCCGCGATTACCGCAATCGCGGCGAGCCCGAACCAAAGCACAAGCGGGGGAACAAGCGGTGTAAATGCGATCCCGTACTGCACGTGGCGATCCTATTGTCCCAGCCGCTCGATGAGCGCGGGCGCATGCACTTGGTCTGCCTTGTAGTTCCCAGTCAGGGTGTACATCACGATGTTAACCCCTGCACGGAAAGCGAATTCACGCTGGCGGGGTTCGCCGGCCGCCAATGGCAGCATTGGTTGTCCGTCCGCGCGGATCGCCCAGGCGCCGGCAAGGTCATTCGATGTGATGATGATGGGCGATACGCCGTCGCCCCCGCGCGCTGGGCGTGAGGCATCCTCCTCGTCCTCCCCGCGCGGCAGCGCCTCGACCCAGGTCTGGCCGGTGTTGAAACGACCGGGAAAGTCGCGCAGCAGGTAGAACGTTTTGGTCAAAACATGTTCGCGCGGGACGGGCTCAAGTTCGGGAACGTCCAGCGCTGACAAAATATTGCGCAGCGCCAGCATTCCCGGCGTTTGCGACCCATTGGTGTCCCCCGGCGGCGCCTCGATGGCATCCCGGGTGTCGAACAGCACCGTGCCGCCCTGCTTCATGTAGGCATCGATCCGGTTGATCGCGTCTTGCGGGGGCTTTGCCGCGCCGGGCACGATCGGCCAGTATATCAGCGGGAAGAACGCCAGCTCGTCGCGCGCGGGATCGACGCCCACGGGATCGCCGGCTTCCAGCGCCGTTCGCTGCGCAAGAAACAGTGTCAATCCCGCCATTCCCGCCTTCACAATCGAGTCGACGTCGGCGTTTCCGGTGACGACATAGGCAAGCCGGGTCTGCGACGTGGCCTTGATGGCGAAATCATCGTTGCTCTGGGCATGGCTCGGCCAAGGCGCCGCCGACACCGCCACAGTGAACAACGCGAATGCCAACGCGGCCGGGGCAGGGCGTCGCCGCAGCAGCGCCGCGAGCCCGCCGGCGAGAAAGGCGACGATGATTGCATCAACGAGGAAGATCGCCAGCGCGGTCGATAGCAGGATGCCACGCAGGTCCCGCGGTTCGGCATTGCTGTAGCTGGCGCGCTGTGCCCGGAGCGCCGAAGTATCCAGCGGCGCGACGCGATCGGCGGCTGCTAGCGTGTTGACGGCGAGCGGACCATCGGCGGGACCGTAGAATCCGGGCGGATGTTCGGGCGTTGCCCGATCGCGAAAGTCGGCCGGCAGCGGCTTTGCAGTCGAGGGCGGTGGCCCAAAAGCGCCAAAACCATCAAGCGTATGCAGCGGTGCTACCATTTCCGCGGTTGCTGTTGCGGCAACCCCGGCGCCCGGATTGGAGGTGTAGCCCGACATGTCGACAAGGCGCCGGAGCATCTCGACGAAGGTGCCTGACATCGGCAGATCGGACCAGCGCATGTCGGCGCTGACATGAAACAGACTGACGATACCCTTGCCGCGATGTTCTCCAGTCACCAGAGGCGTTCCATCCTCCAGCGATGCCCAACTTTTGGTCGCCAATGCAGCGTCCGGCTCGGCCAGCACTTGCCGCGTTACGGTGACATCTTTTGGCACGGCAAGGCCCGCGAAGGGAGCATCGGCCGTGAACGCCGCAAGGTGTTGCGGCTTTTCCCAGGTGAGACTGCCGCCGAGGCTCCTGCCGCCCTGGCGCAGCTTGACCGGCACTAAATCGTCATCGGCTTGCGCCAGGTGCGGTCCGGCAAAACGGACCAGTACCCCGCCTTGCGCGATCCACGCGGCGATGCGTTCGCGAATTTCCGGCGACAGGGTCCCGACGTCGGCAAGCACCATCATTGGCAGTTTCTGATCGAGAAACTGCGTGATCACCTGTTGGGGCGCACCCTTGTCACCCAGGCGCACGTCAGCGAAAGGAGCCAGAGCACGGGTTAGATAGAATGTCGAAGCCAGCAGCGGCTGCGCGGTGTCGCTGCTTGCTCCGCTGACAATGCCGATCGCGCGCCGTCGCCACCGCTTGTCCAATAATTGCACCGCGCCCGCCGACCGTTCACCCGCGATTTCAAGCCGGGCAATGTCATTGCGCAATTCAACCGGCAGATCGAACGCGGCTTCGGTTTCCCGTGCCCGTGGCGCGAAAGTGTAATGGGCTTCGCCGATCGGCGAACCCTTTTGATCGAGCGCACGCACCACGCCCGCTGCGCCGGCGCCATCGGGCCGCAGCACCTTTACCGTCATCTTCGCCGCGGCATTTTCGGCCGCGGCCAACGCCAACGGCGCAGGTGCGCCGCCTTCGAAGATCGTCAGCTTGCGATCTCCGATGGTTTTACTCAACGCTTCCAGGAATTCCGGCCCGCGTCCGGTATCCACGCCATCCGACAACCAGGCGAACTCGCAGTCGCCTGCGGTCTTCAGGAAACGATCTACCGCCGGCAGAGTTTCGATTCGTTCAATCGCATAAGGCTTTGGCGCAAGCTGGCGCAACGCAACGCGCGCGGTGCCGCCCGCCATGATGGTAGTGTCGCGGGCGGGCTCGGATAACGGTATCAGCGCTATGCCGCGACGGTCATTATCCGCATTCGCAATCAGTTCGTCGGCGGCCTTGATCCGGGTGTCCCAGGTGCTGGCCGCACTCCAGCCGTCATCGAGCAGGATCACGAGCGGAATGCGGCTGCCGGCCGCAAGCCCTGTTTGCGGATTCCAGACTGGTCCAGCGGCAGCGAAGATCACAAGGGCAGCCGCCAGCAGGCGCAAGGCCGTCAACCACCACGGAGTGCGCGATGGCGTCTCTTCTCTCGGCGCAATATCGAACAGCAGTCGGGTTGGCGGAAACTCAAGCCGGCGCGGTCGCGGCGGCATCACCCGAAGCAGCCACCACAACGCGGGCAAGCCCAACAGGCCGAGCAGCAGAAACGGTTCCGCGAACGAGAGGGGTAGCCCTGCGATCATCCGCTTCGTCCTGCCTTGACAGTTGCGGTGCGGGCGGTCCCCTTGCTCACCATCATGCCGCTGTGCAGGAACAGCAACAACTCGGCGGCCGATCGGCTTGTCGTATGGATTGAGAACAACCAGTCGAGCTTGTCGGTCTCACTGCGGATCTGATCGCGATGCAGCGCGACGCGTGTCACGTAATCGGCCGCCCAGCTTTCGGCGCGGCCTGCCGTGATTGCGCCGGCACCTTCCGGTTCGACGAATTCGATACGGCCGGAATAAGGAAAGGTTTCTTCGGCCGGATCGACGATCTGCACCAGCGTGCCATGCGCCCCTGATGCGGATAACCCTACCAGCATGCGTCGAATTTCGGCGATCGGCGACCAGAAGTCCGACAACACCACGATTTCCGCCAGAGCCGACGGCACAAAGGACGGCGGCAGGCTGAGACGCGCGGCATCATCATGCAGCATGGCCTGTGCCATCTTGTCGATGACCGTGCGGCTCGCGGTCGGATTCATCAGGCCGGGGATACCGACGCGTTCGCCACCGTCGACAAGCAGTTCGGCGAGCGCGAACGTCACGATCAGCGCGCGTTCGAGCTTGCTGTCACGCACCTGGCGGGACGCAAACGCCATTGAGGGCGAGCGATCCGGCCAAAGCCAGACCGTATGGGCGGCCTCCCATTCCTGCTCGCGGACATACAGATGATCGTCGCGAGCCGATCGCCGCCAATCGACGCTCTGCGACGGTTCACCGGAAACGAAACGGCGATACTGCCAAAAACTTTCACCGGCGCCGGCGCGGCGTCGACCGTGTAGGCCGTGAATTACGTTCGCGGCGATGCGACGAGCCTCGAGCACAAGGCGCGGCAGCGACGCGGCGAGCGTTCGGCTTTCGCCATCGGCACGTCGGATCGCTGCAATCTCCCCACCTTTGTGCCCGGTCTCTGCCGCCATTAAGCGATCCGTGTCTTCAATTGCCGGATAATGTCCGAAATGGTGCGCCCTTCGGCGCGCGCGGAAAACGTCAGCGCCATGCGGTGCTTGAGAATCGGCTCGGCCAGATCGAGCACGTCATCGATGGAGGGAGCCAAGCGGCCGTCGAGCAGGGCGCGGGCGCGAACCGCGAGCATCAAGGACTGGCTCGCGCGGGGACCCGGCCCCCATGCGATCAGCTTGCCGGCTTCGCCGCCTTCAGGACCGGGCCGCGCAGAGCGCACCAACGACAGGATCGCCTCCACGACAGAATCTCCGACCGGCAGCCGCCGTACCAGACGTTGCGCGCCGAGCAGGGTCTCGGCGTCCATCGCCGCCTTGGCGAGTGTCGCTTCCGCACCGGTGGTTTCAAACAGGATGCGCCGTTCGGCATCGCGATCCGGATAGTCGACGTCGATCTCCATCAGAAAGCGATCGAGTTGCGCCTCCGGCAACGGATAGGTGCCTTCCTGCTCGAGTGGATTTTGCGTCGCCAGCACGTGAAACGGCTTCGGCAGATCGTGGCGCGCGCCCGCAACCGTTATGTGCTGTTCCTGCATCGCCTGCAGCAGCGCGGATTGTGTGCGGGGGCTGGCTCGATTGATTTCATCGGCCATCAATAGCTGAGCAAACACCGGACCAGAAATGAAGCGGAACGATCGCTTGCCTGAACTACTCTCATCCAGCACCTCAGCCCCCAAAATATCCGAAGGCATCAGGTCGGGCGTAAACTGGATGCGCTTGGCGTCCAAACCAAGCGTAATGCCGAGCGTTTCAACCAGCTTGGTCTTGGCAAGGCCGGGCACGCCGATCAGAAGCGCGTGACCGCCGGACAGGATTGTTACGAGCGTATTTTCGATCACCCTGTCCTGACCGAAAATGACGGTGGAGATCGCCTCTTTGGCCGCGCGGATTTGCCCGGCCACCTGTTCGGCCGAACGAACGATCACATCTTCGAATTTTTCAACGCTATCTACGCCAGCCATTTGCTTCTCCTTTGCCCCAAGCGTTGACCGTGAAGCCTTGCGGGCTAAGGCTCGAGTACCAACTCTTCTACCAACCCTTGAGTACCAGCCTCGTTGCCAAATGCCGATTGCATCGTGGTCTCATCGATCGCATGCTAAACTTATGCGAAGGCCATGTATTTGTTGAGTAAAACTATCCCCCACATTATCCGGGATTCAGGTTATGTACGGCATCACGATGTGGCGAGTCGATCCCGTATTCTACAGGCGGACCCGCTTCAACGCGCCGTTCGCGAGATTTGCAGCAATCGTGCCAAGTTGAGGCGGTCAGACTCAGGTCAAACAATGGCGAAGCAAGGGCAGATCACCAATCAAGGTCTCGACGGACTGACGGTTGCCGCGCGAGATGCCTCCAAGGACGGCAGAGCCGCGAAAGGACTGCCGCCGGTTCACCTCTGGAATCCGCCATTCTGCGGCGATCTCGATATGCGAATCGCCGGTGATGGTACTTGGTTTTACATGGGCACGCCAATCGGCCGTCCAGCGCTCGTGCGTTTGTTTTCGACGATTCTCAAACGCGAGAACGGCAAGCACTTTCTTGTGACACCGGTTGAGAAGGTCGGCATACGCGTCGATGATGCGCCATTTCTTGCGGTGGAAATGGTCCTTGAAGGCCAGGGTCAAGGCCAGCTGCTGCGCTTCCGCACCAATGTCGACGATTGGGTAGCTTGCGATGCCGCCCACCGCCTGCGATTCGAGGCCGCGGCCGATGGCGGTTTGAAGCCATATCTTCACGTTCGCGCCGATCTCTGGGCCAAGGTCACGAGAACGCTGTACTACGATCTGGTTGACATGGGGGAGGAGCGAGTGGTCGATGGTCGCCCTATGTTCGGCGTCGCATCCGGTGGTGAATTCTTTGTGATGGGGGATGCGGAGCAGGTGAGGGGCGCGCCTTGAACGAGCCGGTGTTGAAGAGCGATCCCGCTGCGATCAGCTCAGCGGAGTTTTTCGATCGGAGCCGCGCGCGCCTAAGCTTTACGGTGCCGCCCGGCCTGGTCGACCCCGACATCATTCCACGCAGCGGTGATCGCGGTAACGATCGCATGCTCGAAATCGTCGCCCGCGAACAGCCGGTCCGGCCTGCGGCCGTATTGATCCCCGTGGTTGATCATCCGCAGCCGACCGTGCTGCTGACGCAGCGGGCCGCTCATCTGAATGATCACGCCGGGCAGATTGCGTTTCCCGGCGGAAAGATCGATGCGACGGATGCTTCGCCGCTTGAGACCGCGTTGCGCGAGGCCGAGGAGGAAATCGGCCTTCACCGTGAATTCGTGGATCCAATCGGCTACCTCGATCTGTACGGCACGAGTTTCGGCTTCCGCATCCTGCCGACGGTGGCGCGGGTACGGCCTGGATTTGGGCTGAGCATCAATAAATCGGAAGTGGACGATGCGTTCGAGGTGCCGTTGACCTTCCTCATGGACCCGGCGAACCATCAACTGCACAGCAGGGAATTTCGCGGCATGGAGCGCTCGTACTACGCGATGCCATTCGCGGAGCGTTATATCTGGGGCGCGACGGCGGGAATTCTGCGTCTGTTATACGAGCGGATCTGCCAGAAATGATCCGTCCGGCCTTTACCGAACTGCTGATCTTTCTGATTCCGTTTGCGGTTTACGCGCTGTTCTTGCTGACGACGCGCTCAGGAGTAACGCTACCAGCGTCCTGGCCGGTACACATTATCGCCAAACTGGTGGTGGGCTCACTGTTGCTGGTGATCATTAGTTTTGTGCTGCTTGCGCATTTTTCTGGCGCCTCGCCGAATTCGACCTACATTCCCGCGCATATCGAGAACGGCAAATTCGTTCCCGGAGTAGAAAAATGAGCACTGCGCGCGTGCTCGAAGACGCGCCCTGGCTCAGATCCGGTGCCACCGCCCGTGTGCTTGGGATTTTGAATGGCAACGGCGAGGAAGCGCGCGTGGTCGGTGGCGCGGTGCGCAATGCGCTATTAAAGATT
>NZ_DATEPI010000080.1:0-10064 GCF_035273305.1 Bradyrhizobium sp.
ACCTGAACGATCGCGCGGACGACGCGGGGGTTATCGAAATTGAGATCAGGCTGATGCGAGAAAAATCGATGCCAGTAGAATTGACCGGCTTCGGGATCCCAGGTCCAGTTCGACTTCTCGGTGTCGGTGAAAATGATCCGGGTACCCAGATATTTCTGATCGGTATCGCTCCAGACATACCAGTTGCGCGCGCTGGATTTTCGGTCGCTGCGCCGCGCTCGCTTGAACCAATTGTGCTGATCGGAGGTGTGATTGATGACTAACTCGGTGATAACCCGCAAGCCTCGCCGCTTGGCTTCGACGATGAAGCGCCTGAAATCCTTCATGGTGCCGAAATCGGGATTAATGGCGCCGTAATCGGCGATGTCGTAGCCGTCGTCCCGACCGGGCGAGGGATAGAACGGCAACAGCCACAGTGTCGTGACCCCGAGATCCTGCAGATATCCGAGCTTCTCGGTTAATCCGGCGAAATCACCGATGCCGTCGTTGTTGCTGTCAGCAAATGCCTTGACGTGGAGCTGGTAGATGATGGCGTCCTTGTACCAAAGCTCATCGCCATCCAGCGCGGTGACGGGAAGCTCGCTTGCATCGATCGATGACAACAGGTTCATGCTGCCCTCACGCGAGACAGCGGAACAGCAGCGCAGGGTCGCGCTCCGGATCGATACGAACCCGAATCCCGCCCCATTCGAGAGCATAGCGTTCGCCGGTAATCAGGTTTTCGACCGCCACCACATTGCGACGGTCGGGGGCCGCACCGGTCTGTACATCGCCCAGCGGAAGCCAGAATTCGTGCGCGTCGCGCGAGAGCGAAATCGCCGCGACCACGCTGTTGGTCCCGTCAACCGATTCCTTTGCGAAACTGATGACGTTGCCGTCATCAATCGTGAGAAAACGGAGCTTGCTGGTCTGTTGCAATGCCGCGTTGTCCCGCCGCACGCGGTTGAGATCGCGAATATACGCTTTAATATTTCCCGGCTTATTCCAGTCCCGCACCTTGATCTCGTACTTTTCGGAATCGAGGTACTCTTCGCGCCCAGGAATCGGTTCGTGCTCCAGAAGCTCGAAGCCGTTGTAGATGCCATAACTGGCCGAAAGCGTGGCCGCGAGCGCGACGCGGGACTTGAACATCCAGGTCTCGCCACCTTGCAGGTGATAGGGCAGGATATCCGGGGTGTTGACGAAGAAATTAGGACGGTAAAAATCCCGCTCCGGATAGCCCGTCAACTCCGTGAGATATTGCTCCAATTCCCACTTCTGCGTTCGCCAGGTGAAATAAGTGTACGACTGGGTGAAGCCGAGCTTGGCAAGACCCTTCATCAGCTTAGGACGGGTGAAGGCTTCTGCAAGGAAAATCACGTCGGGGTGGCGCAGTTGAATCTCACGGATCAGCCACTCCCAAAAACGAAACGGCTTGGTATGAGGATTGTCGACCCGAAATATCTTTACCCCCTGTTCAATCCAGAACAGCACCACGTCGCGCAACGCATTCCACAGCGCGCCGGCATCCTGAGATGAAAAATCGGGGTTAACGATATCCTCGTATTTCTTGGGCGGATTTTCCGCATAGCGCATCGATCCATCCGGCCGCCGGCGGAACCATTGCGGATGCTGCTTGAGCCAGGGATGATCCGGTGAGCATTGCACGGCAAAGTCGAGCGCAATTTCCATGCCGTGCTGTTCGCACGCAGCCACGAAATCCCGAAAATCCTGCAGCGTGCCGAGCTGCGGATGTAGCGCGTCGTGGCCACCTTCCTCGGAGCCGATCGCATAGGGACTGCCGGGATCGCCTTCCGCTGGGGTCACCGCGTTATTGCGACCTTTTCGGTTGGTATGGCCAATTGGGTGGATGGGCGTCAGATAGATCACATCGAAGCCCATATCCGCGATATCAGGCAGCCGCGCGATGCAATCCCTGAATGTGCCGTGCTGGCCCGGCGTGTTGCCTTGGCTGCGCGGCACCATTTCATACCATGCGCCGGTTCGGGCCCGCGGCCTGTCCAGCATCAGCGGAAATAAGGCCGATCGTGTCAGGTCCGGCCGCGACTGGCTTTCCGCCATGGCCTCTTTCAATTCGTCGCTCAAAAGCGGGGCGACGTCGCCGGTCTGGAGAAAGTCCTCGCATTGCTTCAGGATCACGGAGGTCGCGGCCTGGCCGCCAGCCTGCGCTTTGGTCAGCATGCCTGCGCCCTCGAGGGCATCGAGATTGATGTCGGCGCCGGCCTTCTGCTTGAGTTCAACTCCGCGGCGCCAGGTCGCGAATTCGTCCGTCCAGGCTTCTATCGCATACACGTAGCGACCGGGCTGCTCAGGCACGAAAGATCCGCCCCAGCGATCGTTGCTGTGGAGGACCATCGGTTCGCGCCGCCACTCGCGGTCGCGCTCGCGCCGCCAGACCAGCGCTGCGCTCACCACGTCGTGACCGTCGCGATAAATGTCGGCCCAGACTTCGACCGGCTCACCGGCGATCCGCTTGACGGGAAAGCGGCCCCCCTCGATCAGTGGAAAGACATCTTCGATATGAAAAGCGCCGCCAGCCGCGGCGCTCTCGACAGTTTGAGTTGTCTTGTTCACGGTGATGCCACTGACATGGGAATGACGTCCCGTTTCGGTTGCGGAAATGGAGACGTTCCAGAATATACAAAGCCGCTGGCCGGATATTGGTTCCAGCGGAACGCTGGCCATGGCTGAGAGTTTAAACACCGCTATCCTCTTGTCTGCTCAATATATTTTGTTTGGCGACGCCCCGACGTTTTGCCCGGCAAAAGGCCTGCCGAATGGACCTTTCCATCAAAGCTAAAGAATTAGGCATCCATGCGGGGTTTATCGACGCCCACGGCCGCCAGCACGTAACGGACGAAGCTGCGTTGAAAGCGATCGTCGAAGCGCTTCCGCGTCGCGCTCCTCACAGCTTCCTGGATGATGCGGTGGTGGTTCGGTCCGGTTTTCCCGCCCGCAGCGAGCTCAGGCGGACGCCGGCGTGGCCACTGCACTGGAAGATCACGGCGGATGAGAAGGTGCTCGCGGAGGGCGTTGCTAATCAATCACGCAACCAGCGCGATATTTTTTGGCCGCCTGATTTGCCGACCGGGTGTTACCGAGTGCAGGTTGTGGATGCGAACTCAGTCTCCGACGAAGCCCCGTTCATTGCCGCGCCGCGCGCTGCCTACCACGGTGATTTCGAGCGATGCTGGCTGCTCGCGGTGCAGCTTTACGGGATCAGATCACCGCATAACTGGGGCATCGGCGATTTCAGCGACCTTGAACGGCTGATTGAACTTGCGGCCCAGCTGGGGGCGGACGGCGTCGGTCTTAATCCGCTGCACGTGCTGTTTGACGACCGGCCAGCGGATTGCAGTCCCTATTCGCCGAACAGCCGGCTGTTCCTGAATCCGCTTTATATCGACATTGAAAAGTTGCCCGGGTTTCAATCGAGCGGTGACAATCGCGACGACTTGGCGCGGCTGAGACAAAGCGGGATCGTCGGCTATTTTCAGGTCGCCACGTTGAAATGGCGCGCACTGCGATCGGCCTTTGATGGGTTCAAGGCGACTGCGAGCGGCGAAGACCAAAAAGATTTCGAGAACTTTCGTCGAGATGGCGCGGCGTTGTTGTTACGGTTCGCCTGCTTTGAGGTGCTCCGGCACAAATTCCACAAGCCATGGTGGGAATGGCCGGACGAATGGCGACAACCCGATGACCTCAAATGCGCGCGGCTTCGTCAGGGGGCGGAGCAGGCCGAAATCGAGTTCATCGAATTTGTGCAGTGGAACGCCGATCGCCAGCTCGGGAGTTGCCGACGTCGCGCCGACGAGCTCGGCATGAAGGTTGGTCTATATCTCGACGTCGCCGTGGGCGTGCAGTCGGATGGATTTGATGCGTGGAACGAGCAGTCCGCGATTTCGCGGCAGCTTGCGGTTGGAGCTCCGCCCGACATGCTCAACACCGCAGGCCAGAATTGGGGCCTTGCGGGTTTCAATGCGGCCGGCCTGGAAATCTGCTCATTCGAACCGTACCGGCAAATGCTGCGCGCCTCGATGCGGCACGCGGGCGCGATCCGGCTTGATCACGTGCTCGGCCTGAAGCGGCTCTATCTCGTGCCCGAAGGCTTTGCCGCCGATAACGGCGTTTATGTGCAGATGCCGTTCGAGGCTCTGCTGGCCGTGACCGCTCAGGAAAGCGTCGCGCATCGTTGCGTGGTGATTGGAGAGGATCTCGGCACTGTGCCGGAAGGTTTCCGCGAGCAAATGGCTGACTGGGGCATCTGGTCCTATCAGGTCATGATGTTCGAACGCGACCAGCACGGACGTTTTCGCGGAATTGATGATTATGCGCGCAACGCGCTGGTGACGTTCAACACCCACGACCTGTCGACCTATGCGGGTTGGCGGTCGTTCAGCGATCTTAAATTGAAGCGTTCGCTCGGCGTCGACCCCGGAGAAACTGATGATTCCCGCTGGCACGCCCTGACGATGCTGACGGAAGCCTTGCGTCACCATGGCGATGAACGTCACGATCTCTATGCGGTCGTCAGTTTTCTGGCACGGACCAAGTCACGCCTGCTTGCCATCTCGCTCGAGGATCTGCTCGGTTTGGTCGATCAACCCAACATTCCGGGAACGGTCAATGAACATCCGAATTGGCGCCAGCGCTTGCCACTTGCGATCGAGGAGATAGCGGCGGCAATTGACGTGCCGGCGCTCAGGAAGGCCACCGCCGGGCGAACGCGAGCCGGTCCATGATTCATCAGTACCAAAAGGGATAGCCGGTTGTCCTCAGCGATCGAAGATTATGCCTTGATCGGCGATTGTGAGACCGCGGCTTTGGTCAGCCGGGATGGCTCGATCGACTGGTTGTGCTGGCCGGCCTTCGATTCCGATGCCTGTTTTGCAGCCCTGCTCGGGACCGAACGGAACGGTCGATGGCTGATCGCGCCCGCGGATCCGGTCGTCAACTCGAGCCACCGTTACTGGGACAACACGCTCATCCTTGAGACCCGGTTTGAAACCGCGAGCGGCGTGGCCGTGCTGATCGACTTCATGCCGCCACGCGGCGATGCTTCTGATGTGGTCCGGCTGGTGCGCGGCATCTCCGGAAAGGTCAAGCTCAAGATGCAGTTGGTGATCCGCTTCGGGGTCGGCATCGATGTCCCTTGGGTCAAGCGAACGGAGGAGGGCGCGCTGCTGGCTATTTGCGGGCAGGACATGACGGTGCTGCGCACCCCGGTCGAAACCCGCGGCGAGGATTTAACCACAGTGGCGGAGTTTGAAGTCAAGGAAGACGAAACGATTCCGTTCGTGCTCACCTATGGTCCCTCGCATTTGCCGCTCCCTAAATCCATCGATCCCATCTATGCGTTGCGGCAGACGGAGGATTTCTGGATCAATTGGAGCAGCCATTGCACTTCTGATGGCGCAGACCGCGATCTCGTGATGCGATCTCTGATTACGCTGAAAGCGCTGACCTATGGACCAACCGGCGGGATTGTTGCGGCTCCGACGACCTCGCTCCCGGAAATTCTCGGTGGGCCAAAAAACTGGGATTACCGTTATTGCTGGCTGCGCGATGCCACGTTCACGCTGCTGGCGCTGATGAACTCAGGCTACACCGAAGAAGCATCCGCCTGGCACAATTGGTTGTTGCGCGCGGTGGCCGGAACGCCGGCCAAGATGCAGATCATGTACGGCATCAAGGGCCAGCGGCGGCTGCTCGAGTGGCAGGTGCCCTGGCTCGCCGGCTATGAGGGCGCGCAGCCGGTCCGGATCGGCAATGCCGCGCACGCCCAGTTGCAGTTGGACGTCTACGGCGAGTTAATGGATGCATTTCATCAGTCGCGCATGGCGGACCTGAAACTTGATCAAGGTACCTGGGAGGTCGAACTCAAGGTGCTGGAGCATCTGGCGGAAATTTGGGATGAACCGGATCACGGCATTTGGGAGCGGCGCGGCGAGCCCAGGCACTACGTGTTCTCAAAGGTGATGGCGTGGGTTGCGTTTGACCGCGCCGTCAAAAGCTCGGAAAAGTTTGGATTCAAGGCGCCGATCGAGCGCTGGCGCGCGCTGCGGGAAAACATTTTTCGCGACGTTTGCGAGAAGGGGTTTGATCGGCAGCAAAATGCGTTCGTAGAATCCTACGGCTCGCAACTGCTCGATGGCAGCATCCTTTTGTTGCCGGCGGTGGGCTTCCTTCCGCCTTCAGACCCCCGCATTCGAGGCACAATAGCAGCAATCGAGAATCATATGATGCGCGGTGGATTTGTGCTTCGCCATGATCCCCGCGAAAGCTCGGATCTGAAGCAGCCTTTGGAGGGCGCGTTTCTTGCCTGCAGCTTTTGGCTGGCCGATGCGTACGTGCTGACAGGCGAGATCGCGAAGGCGCAGGCGCTGTTCGATCGGGTGGTGGCGGTCGCGAACGATCTCGGACTGTTGGCGGAGGAATTCGAGGTCAACGCTGGACGGCAGATCGGTAATTTTCCGCAGGCGCTGACTCATATTGCTCTGGTGAACACCGCACACAATTTGAGCCGCGCCAAGAAACCTGTCGAGAAACCGGCCGTGCAGCGCTCCAAGTAACCATCCGGACCTACTGACAGGAACTTACCAGCCCCGAAGTCATTGTTTTGCCAGCTTCTGCTGGAGTTGGCTGATGGTCCGGTGCGTGTTCGCCGCGTTTTTGCTGGCTTTGTTGAATTTGCCTGTCGCGGCGGCGACCCGCCTTGATGCCACGGCCATCAATAATGCCGACTATCGCGCCAAGCCCAACTCCAGAAGCATCGATCCGACGATCGTAAAAGTTGAGGTGCTGCTGGACCGTGCCCGATTTTCGCCGGGCGAAATCGACGGCAAGCTCGGCGAGAACGCGCAGAAAGCCTTGAGGGCCTATGCTGAAGCGAACGGATTGCCCACGGACAACCCGCTGACCCCAGAGATCTGGAGAAAGCTCACCTCTTCGAACAGCGACCCTATCATCACCGAGTACACGATCGCCGAGAAAGACGTGAAGGGCCCGTTCTTGAAGAAGCTTCCGGCGAAGATGGAAGACATGAAGCACCTTAAAGCGCTTAACTACACGAGCGCGCGCGAGGCCATCGCCGAAAAATTTCACATGAGCCAGGAATTGCTCAGCGCGCTGAACCCTGGAAAGAAGTTCGATCGGGCAGGGCAAACCATACTCGTTGCCAACGTGCCTACTGCGACGAAATTGACGGTCGATCGCATTGAAGTGGACAAGTATCGCCAGACTGTCAAAGCGTTCGACCCATCTGGCGCCCTCATCGCGTTCTTCCCGGCGACCGTCGGCAGCGAAGAGAAGCCGACCCCAAGCGGTACTCTCAAGGTCATATCCGCCGATCCGAATCCGTTTTATCGCTACAATCCGGAATACAAATTCAAGGGCGTAAAATCGAAAAAGCCATTCAAGATAGCGCCGGGACCGAACAACCCGGTTGGGTCGTTCTGGATCGGACTATCGGCCGAAGGATATGGCATTCATGGCACGCCCGATCCATCCAAGGTCAGCAAAACGGCATCGCACGGCTGCATCCGGCTGACGAACTGGGACGCCAACCTGCTGGGCGCGAGCGTGAAAAAAGGAACGCCGGTCGTTTTTGTGGATGAGCCGCAGGAAAGCCGAAACGGCTGAGCGGGGTCACATCGAAAGCAGCGGGGCGAACTGTCAGCCGGATTTGTTTTCATTCAAGATGATATCGACGGCTGCCGCAAACCCCTCGTCTTCATTGGAGCGGCTGATATGCGTGGCCAATCTCTTGACGTCATCGGGAGCGTTGCCCATTGCGATGGAAATGCCGCTCTTGCGAAACATCGCCAAATCGTTCTGCATGTCACCGATGGTGGCGACCGCATCGCTCGAGATGTTCAGAAGCCGGGCGATTGCTTCCACAAAGGTGCCCTTGTCGCAGCCTGGTGGGGTTACATCCAGGTAGTAGCTCTGCGATCGTACCGCAGTGGCCAACGTGTCTAACGCTTGCTGCATCACGATCTCACAGCGCTGCAGCAGCGCCGGATCAGAGCTTGAGCCAACAATCTTGCAGCTTGCGGTGAGATAGGGCGCGAAATCCGCAACCACGGTGGGCTCGCTGCGGATCGCAAGCCTTTCGTGCGCGACATATTCGCCGTTGCCGTTCCGAGTAAGCCATTTCTCGCTGGTGAATAGCCAGCTATCGATACCAAACTCATTGAGCACCTCGAGACTGCGCTCGGCCGCCGAAGCGGGTATCAGATGCTGCTCGACAGGTTTCAACTGGGGATCGACGATCGAACTTCCGTTGAACGCTCCGATCGGCAGCGTGATGCCGAGAGGTCCTATCAGAAACCGCATGCCGATGATCGGGCGGCTGGAGATGATGGTGAAGGCGATGCCAGCGTCGTGCAGCCGCTTCACCGCGTTTCGCGCGCCATCGGTGAGTGTTTTGTCCTTGGTCAAAAGCGTGCCATCGACATCGGACACCACGAGCGCCACGCGGCTCATGCGCGCGTCCTACAGGACGTGTCGCGGCCGTATGACTCAAGCTGGAGCTGGCGGATGATGTCATCGACAATGGCATCAACCGAAGCGTCGATCGAGACCGTTACCGGATTTTCCCCGGCACCGGGCGGCTCAAGCGTCTTGAATTGGCTATCCAGCAGACCCGGAGGCATGAAATGACCGTGCCGCTGAGCGAGACGGCTCGCGATCAAATCCTTTGTGCCATCCAGGAAGATGATTCGGACATCGGTGCGTCCATGCACCAGCAGGTCGCGATAGGCGCGTTTAAGCGCGGAGCAGGCGATCACCGCGCGTTGGCCGGCTTTGCACAGCCGATCGATCTCATCGGCAATCGCCTGCAGCCATGGCCAGCGGTCTTCGTCGGTGAGCGGATGCCCGGCACTCATTTTGGCGACGTTGCTCGGTGGATGAAATCTGTCGCCGTCCTCGTAGGTCCACGATAATTTCTTGGCCAATGCATCCGCAACGGTGCTCTTCCCCGAACCGGATACGCCCATCACCACCAGTGCGCAGGGTATTTCGCCTGGCTTATCGGGCACCGAAATCCTCCGGGAGGGCTGCTTCATCCACGAGCCATATGGTCTCGCCGCTCGTGGAATGCGCCTGGTTCGCTGGCAGGTTCTCGCCTGCGAGGACGCGCGTCAAGATCGCGCGCTTTTCAGAACTGGCTACCTCGACCAGCATTTCCCGGCAACAGCCGAGTGCCGGCAATGTCAGCGTCACCCGCGGCACGAACGGCTCGACATTGGCGTTGGGCACGCCGACGACCCAGCGCCGGGTCTCGCTTACGGCCGGATAGCCCGGAAATAGCGATGCGGTATGCCCGTCAGGCCCGACGCCCATCAGCACGAGGTCGAACAACGGTCTGGTCGGATCGAATACCTTGGCGCCATAAAACGACTTCAGCTCGTTCTCATAGCGTTGCGCCGAGTCGTCCGGACCGGCGCTGTTGTCGGTGGGAATCGGATGCACGTTTGCAGCGGGCGCACAGCGATCGAGAAAAATCCGGCGCGCCATGCCCATATTATTTAAGGGATCTTCGGCTCCTACAAAACGCTCGTCACCAATGAACCAGTGCACGCGCGGCCACGGAATTCTGTTCCGCCACGCGTCGGTGGCAAGCAAGTGATAAAGCTTTTGTGGGCTAGAGCCGCCGGTCAGGCAAATCGCCACCTGGCCGTCGTTCGCCTCGATCCGCGACAGCAGCCGCTGTGCGGCCATATTGGAGAGCGCAACCGGATCGGAAAGGGTGATCACCCGGCGATTGGAACCGTTCGACATCCGATTCAGCCGAGCCTGCGCCAACTGCGGCCATCGCGCTTAAGCAGTTCTTCGGCGCCGGTTGGGCCTTCGCTGCCCGCTTCGTATTTCTCGAGCCCCTTGGCGCCAGCTTTTTTCCAGGCATCGAGGAACGGCTGCACCGCTTGCCAGCCGGCCTCGACGCTGTCGGCGCGCTGAAACAGGATGTTGTCTCCGATCATGCAGTCATAGATCAAGGTTTCGTAGCCGGTCGCTGGCTCGGCCTTGAAGTAGTCCTTGTAGCGGAATTTCATCTCGAC
>NZ_DATEPI010000081.1:0-16367 GCF_035273305.1 Bradyrhizobium sp.
TTTGTCGCGCCAGTTGGCGTTGACCGTGATCGCGCCTTGCGGATTCTTGCTGCGGAAAAAATCGTCGATGGGGTCGGACTTGCGCCTGGGATTCCAACTCGCCCACAACTCCGAGCGTTCGCTTCGAATTGTGGGGCGCAGCAGCGAAAGACTGCGCGCGCTCAGGTTTTGGGCCTCGTCGATCCACGCAATGCGAAAGCCCTCCAGTGACTTGATCGATTCCGCGGTGTGATCTTGCATGCCTCGGAAAATAATAATCCCTCCGCCGGGCGTCTCGATTTTATCGCTATACAATTTGAACTGATGACCGAGGCCAAGGCTGGCGATCTTGCCTTCGATAAGGCGCTTGGAAGACTGCGCCAGCGTGCGCTGCGCTTCGCGAATGCACACCGCCGATGTGCCGCGCTCGGCTTGACAGGTCTCGACGATCAGCTCGCCGAAGAAATGCGATTTCCCCGAACCGCGGCCTCCATAAACGCCCTTGTAGCGGGCGGGCTTAAGCAGCGGTTCGAAAATTCTAGCTGTCGGAATTTTCAGGATGGACAATGACGCGCTCGATTCTATGGATCAGTTCGAGAGCGCCATCATCGCCGTTCTCGATTGGCTGCGTAGCCTTGCCCCAGCCGCGATCCAGTATCGCGTTGGCGGCGGCGATCCGCGCCGGCGGCGTCGCCTTGGTGTTGCGCATGACGGCGACCAGCACGTTCAGCGCGGTCCTGGTATGGCTGCGGGCCATTGAACGGATTTCAAAGAGCGTCTTGGCCATTGTCACCCGTGGCCGACTCGTCCCGGCCATCCCTCGTATTTGCTTGAAGCAGTCTTAAAAATATGCGGCATGATCGTCAACGCGACCATTTCAGGCGCGAACCCTATCTCCCTAACGGAGGCCGCGTGCGTGCGTGGAGCTGGCCCACGCCGCGAGCCGGCGCATTCGCGCGCACCGGCAAAATTTCGACAACTCGGACGGCGGCTCGCCTGCAGACGCCTCGCGGCACTACGCTCACAGGAGAGATTGTTGCGTCCCGAACACGGCCGCCGTCCGATTCAAAAAGCCCGCGACCGATTTCCCGGCGCGGGCTTCAACTGTTTTGCGATGATGACGATATGCCGGTGATTTGCCCGACGTGTCAAATGCTCAAAGCGAGCGTCGCAAACTTTTACTCAAATCCCTGCACCGGCGGCGCCTTGTTGCCGCCGGCTTCGGCAGGTCTCGCGATTGGCAGCGGCGAGGCGGCGGCTGCAGCTTCGTCGTGAGTTGCGGCATTGGCCTGTCTTGCGCGGTGGATGCGCGAGCGCGATGGGGAATGCCTTACGCCCCAGGAATGCGCGATCGCGGGTCCGGCGGTATATCCGATCAAGGCGCCAGCCACGGCGCCCACCGGTCCGAGCACCACGGCTCCCGAGACCGCGCCCAAGGCAGCGCTTCCGGCGCGTTCCTGCGCCCTTGCTTCGACCGCAAAAATTGACGCCGCGATCACCGCCACCACAAGCAACTTCTTCATCGCTATCCCTATGCGTCCGCCCCCAGCGGGACGACACTCCGAAAATGCGGCGGCAGAAAGATGGCGGGCGGCATCAACTTCGGTTTGGCCACAAGATCCAAAACTGCAAACCCGATGCAGAAAGGAAGCAGCAAGGACAAACGGAAATGAAAAGCCCGCGGCCGATTTCCCGGCGCGGGCGCTTTGAACTCTCGGACGGTGGCCTTATGGCCGTGATTTGCCCGACGCGTCAAATGTTTTTGCGGCACTCTAAGTGCTGTTCGAGAACGCTCTCCTCGCAACCTGCCCCACAACGACCGCTTCGCAAAGCGCCAGCCTATTCGCCCGCGAGCAGGCTTACTTTGCGCAGGTTCTATCGAACGGCGGGCGTCAATGCCGGGGAACTTGCGGCCACTGCCGGTGTTGAGTTCAGGCCGAATTTCCATCTGCCGAATGAATTAAGCAAAATGTTTTCCTACCGCTGTCGAATGAGTCGATTGATCCGAAGCCATCGAAGATTTTCATGACCGAGGCGATTGGCTCAGAACCCAAGAAACCCCGCAACATGCTGCTGCGGTTGCTCGGGCCGGGGCTCGTCACTGGCGCGGCCGATGACGATCCCTCGGGCATTGCGACCTACTCGCAGGCCGGGGCACAATTCGGGTATGGCTTGCTCTGGACGGTATTTCTGACGACGCCGTTCATGATCGCGATCCAGTTGGTGAGTGCGCGCATCGGCAGAGTGACCGGCAAAGGCCTCGCCGCAAATGTCGTTGAGCTGGCGCCGCGCTGGCTGGTACTGGGGCTGATTTTTCTTCTGGTGATTGCAAACACCATCAACATCGCCGCCGATATCGCCGCGATGGGAGAATCGCTCTCGCTCGTGATCGGCGGACTGAACCACGAACACGCTTTAATCTTCGCCTCGGCATCGACATTGCTACAGGTGTTCGTGCCCTACCGTCGATATGCGCCGGTGCTCAAATTTCTCACGCTGAGCCTGTTTGCCTATGTGGCGACCGCGCTGACTGTAAAAATTCCCTGGAGCACCGCGTTGCTCGCGGCGATCTGGCCCACGCCCACCATCAACAGCGATTACTTCCTTATGGTGGTGGCGGTGCTCGGGACCACGATAAGCCCGTACCTGTTTTTCTGGCAGGCCTCGCAGGAAGTCGAGGAGATGCATCAGGGCAAGTCACATCGGCCCCTTCGCGAGCTCAGCAGAGGCGGCGTCAGCGAGATCGACCGGATCAAGCTTGACACCACCGTCGGAATGATGTTTTCCAACGTGATCGCCTTTTCCATCATCCTGACCACTGCCGCTGTGTTGAACGCGCACGGTGTCACCAATATCAATTCCGCCACGCAAGCGGCGGAGGCGCTGCGGCCGCTGGCTGGGGATTTTACGTTCCTGCTGTTTGCGCTCGGCATCATCGGCACCGGGCTGCTCGCAATCCCGGTGCTGGCCGGCGCCGCCGCCTATGGCGTGGCCGAAGCTTTCGGATGGGAGGCAAGCCTGGAAGCAAAGGCGCCGGACGCGGCCGGGTTCTACTCGATCCTCGCGGCCGCGACCGTGATCGGCTTCGGACTTGGCTTCACCGGAATAGACGCCATCCACATGTTGGTTTGGAGCGCGGTTCTCAATGGCATTGTCGCGGTCCCGATCATGGCGATGATGATGGTGATCGTCACCAATGCCAAGCTGATGGGCCGGTTCAAGGCCAGTCGACGGCTGACCATCCTGGGTTGGGTCGGCACCGCACTGATGGCGGTAGCCGTCATCGCAATGTTCTGGTCATTCGCCAACGGATAGCCGCTTGGCCAAGGGCCCATGCTAGCCCGCAAGCTCTGAATATGTGGTCGTCGGCACCTGGGCCTGGATCGCCTGCTCCTCGGCGACAATCTTCGGCTTGCGCAGCCAGACGTAGATCTGGGCGACGATCAGGACCACGCATATCAGCAGGAAAAACGCACTGATCGGGCGATCGATGAACGTCGTCAGATCGCCTCGGGAGATCAGCAGGCTACGCCGGAAGTTCTCCTCGAAACGCGGTCCGAGCACGAAGCCGAGCAGGATCGGCGCGGGATGAAAATCGAGGCGCAGCAGGATGTAACCGATAATGCCGATGAAGAGCGTCTCGCCAACCTGGAACATGTCGTTGTTGGCCGCATAGACGCCGATGCAGACAAAGAACATCGCGCTCGGATAAAGGTAGCGGTAGGGAATGCTCAAAAGCTTCACCCACAGGCCGATCATCGGCACGTTGAGAATGACCAGAAGGATGTTGCCGATCCAGAAGCTGGCGATCAGTCCCCAAAAAATATCGGCATGTTGGCTGATGAGCTGCGGGCCGGGAACGATGCCGTGAATGATCAGTGCGCCGAGCAGCAGCGCCATCACCGTGTCGCCGGGAATGCCCAGGCTCATCGTGGGGATGAAATCGCCCTGCACCGAGGAGTGCGTCGAAGCTTCGGGGCATGCGACACCCTCGATCGCGCCATGACCGAAACGCTCCGGCGTTTTCGATATCTTTTTCTCGGTCGCATACGAGACGAACGATGCAATGGTCGGGCCCGTACCTGGGATAAGCGCGCAAAGACTGCCAAGAACGGTACCGCGGATCATCGGCCAGAACGCCAGCTTGAGATCCGCCCTTGATGGAAACATGTCGGAAATGCCGACTTTGGCATATCGCATGTCGACCGTTTCGGTATTGTTGATGCTGTTCATGAACTCGGCGATGCCGAACATGCCGAGCGCCAGCGCGATGATCTCGACGCCGTCGAAAAGTTCGGTGATGCCGAACGTGAAACGCGGTTGGCCGGTCTCGATGTCCGAACCGACGATACCGACCAACAGGCCGAGCACCGTCATCGCGATGCCCTTGAGCGGCGATCCCTTTGCCAGCGTCGAGCCCGCAAGCAAGCCCACCAGCATCAGCGAGCATACTTCGGCCGGCCCGAATTCAAGCGCCACCTTGACGAGAAATGGCGCCAGGAAAATCATCTCGGTGATGCCAAAGGAAGCGCCGATGAAGGCGGCAACGATGGTGATGCCGAGCGCGGTGCCGCCCTTGCCTTGCTTGGTGAGCGGAAATCCATCGAGGCACGTCACCGCGTGCGGCGGATGGCAGGGCAAATTCAAAAGAATCGAGCAGATCGCGCCGCCATATTGAGCGCCGTAATAGACACCGGATAGCATGAGGATCGCGGGCACCGGCTGCATGCCGAAGGTCAACGGCAACAGAATTGATATCGTCGCCACCGGCCCCATTCCCGGCAGCACGCCGACGAGATTGCCGACCAGCACGCCGAGAAAGCAATACATCAGATTGTGCGGCTCGAGCGCGACGCCGAAGCCGTACCAGAGATCGGTGATTGCGGTCGAGATCACAGGTAGAATCCGCGCAACAACGGGAACGGGATGCTCAGCATGTAATGAAACAGCAGCACCCCGAATACGGTCACTCCGGCGGCGAGAATGGCGGAAGATTTATAGGTCGCGGTCTTGTCGCCGAGCGCGCAAACAAACACGCAGGCAAACACGGCCGGAATCATGCCGCCGTATTCCCCGAGGATGATAAACAGGATCGGGCCGCCGATGATGCAGAGCCAGCCGAACCATTGCGGGTGGTCGGGCAAGAACTTGCTGTCGTCGCGCTCGGAAGAAGCCAGCGCCGTGCCGGCAATCAGCAGGCCGATCAACGCCAGGACGACGCCGAGTACCACGGGCATGAACCCCGGGCCCATCCGGGCGAGGCTGCCGAATTTGTAGCCGGTTCCGGTAACAGCGGCTCCCACCCCGAGCAAAAGCATCAGCCCGCCGGCGTAGTAATCGCGCTTCACTGCGAATTTTGGCCGCAACGGGATCCTCCCTGGCGTGTTTTGCGGCGGACCCTAGCTGTCGAGAAGACCGCTGTCGATACTGCCCTTGCGTGATGGGCCTCAGCGTTCAATGAACAAAAATGTTCCCGCGAAGGTCATTCTCACGCTGGACCGCGCATGTCGCTGCGCCCTCATTGCGAGCGGAGCGAAGCCATCCACGAAGTCGACGCGCCAAACAAGAGCTGGATTGCTTCGTCGCGTTCGCACCTCGCGTTGTTAATGCTCTGCTACGAACGCCCAATTCGAGATCTATTCATCATGGGCCAGGTTCTTGCGCAAAACATCAGCGAGCCTGTCGGAACTGGTTTGCGGCGGCATGAAGCCGAGATACTCGCCGTTGCGTCCCATCAGGTAAATCACGCCGCTATGGTCGATGGAATAGCCGCCGCGTTCATCCGGCACTTTCGCGTAGAATGCTTTGTAGGCATCGGCGACTTTCTGAACTTCCTCCGGCGATCCGGTAAGGCCGATCAGGTTGTGGTGAAACGCCGAGACGTAGTCGGCCAGCACACTGCCGTCCCGCTCCGGATCGATAGTGATGAAAATGGGCTGCACGCCATCGGCGGCCGAACCGAGACGGTCCAGCGCTTGCGTGATAGCCATCAGGTCGGTAGGGCACACGTCCGGACATGAAGTATATCCGAAATACACGATCATCAGTCTGCCGCGGAATTCGGTGTCGCTTCGCCGCGTCCCATTCTGATCCGTAAGCGTGAACGGCCCGCCCACTGAGCCGTGGCCGTACATCAAATCGTCCATCATCTGGGCGGCCGATTCCCGTTCTGCCGCCGCGATTGGAGCGCAGCCGGACAAGGACGCGATCACGAGCAGCGCGCATATCCTTCCTGCGGTAATGGCGAGAGCTCGATCAAACACCGAAGCTGATGCGCGTGCCGGTCGTGGTGGTCAGAACCCTGCCCGGCATTTGCCGTTGCGCCTCCTGGGTGAAATTGAGACCGCTGCAATGCATGGGAATCACCACGTCCGGATTCAATTTTGCGATCTCGCCGACCACCTGGGTGAGATAGTCCGCCTGCGCCGGCCCCAGATGGAAGCCGCCCATGATCGCATGGACCTTTTGCACGCCGGATACCTCCATCGCCTGTCGGACCGAGTTCACGATACCGACGTGACCGCAGGAACTAATCACAATGAGACCCTTGTCCTTCAAATTGAAACACGTAGCGTGCTCATGAATATGCTCATCCGGCACGATCTTGCCTTCCATCTCCGCAGGCAGGTAATGGCTGGCATTGCATCCGGCACCGTCCTTGAGTTTGAACTCCACCAGCGTGTTTGGAAGCACCTTTTCGATGCTGCTACGCTTGATCTTGCCGGTCGTGAACGCCTGGCCGCCGATGACGACCGGAGACTCGCATAGCACCACCTTGACGTTCTGCTTTGCAAGGTCGCGGCGATCGAGCATTCCGAAATCGCTCAATTCGGTCTGCCCGGCGCGGACGTAACGCTGACAGAAATTGTCCTCGCCCCCGGCATACATCGTCATGTCTGCAGGCAGGTCCTTGCGATGCCTCTCCAGAAATCCGAGCAATCCGCCCCAGTGGTCGAAATGACCGTGGCTCATGATAAGCGTGTCGATCTTTGACGGCTCCACCTTCAATTGATCCATATTTCCGTTGATGGTCTCCGGGGTCCATCCGAAGTCCAGTAAAAACGTACGCTTCTCGGTGCCGCGTTGCGGCTCCAGCAGCAACGACAGCCCCCATTCACTGTGAAGTGGGCGGGTTGCATTCGATGGACGGCCAGGTTCGGTTTTTACTCCGTTCACTTCCTGCGGCTTGAAGAAGATATCGCTCGCGCTATCCACGAGTACGCGGACGCTGAGCTTGTCGATAGTCGGCACCTCGATCGGCGCCGCCTTGGCCAACTCAATGCAGGAAAATCCTCCGGCTGCAGCAGCCATCGCAAAACTCGCGGACCTTTTCAAAGCATCGCGTCGATTGAGATCGGGCATGATGTTTCTCCGCTGGCTGGAGGCAAAGAGTTCGGCGAGTTGCAATCGCGAACAAACTTCAATCCGGAACTACAATGCCGATTATTGGTCCTGTCAATCAAAATGGACGTTGTGGCTGGGCTGATAGCATCTCGCTTTTGCTCATCCGGCCTACACTTGCTGACGCTACCCTTGCCGGAAGTGCGACCCATCGTTGCCGCACCCGGCAATTTGCCCTAACCTCAGTCCATAAAAATAAAAGGAGGATTGCCGATGGACATCGTTCCGTCCGGGCCGGGCTTCGGCGCCGAGTTGCGCGGCGTGACGCTTGCCGATGTCGCCGGGGATGATGAGGTCTATTCCGCCGTGCGCGCCGCGTTCGAGGAATATTCGGTGCTGGTTTTCCGGGACCAGGAGGTGACCGATGAAATCCAGCTTGCATTTTCACGGCGGTTCGGCCCGCCGGAAGTGACGAAGGTCGGCTCGCAGGGCACCGGTTCGCATTTTGTAATCCTCAGCACCATCGGCCCCGACGGAAAGGTAGTCCCGCCGGATCACCGGCTGTCGCTTCGCAGCAAGGCTAACCAGCTTTGGCACACCGACTCGTCCTTCAAAAGCGTGCCGGCGCTGACGTCGATCCTGTCCGCGCGCATTATCCCCGCTCGCGGCGGCGAAACCGAGTACGTCTCCACCCGGCTCGCCTTTGAGCGGCTCGATCCGGCCGTGCGGAGTAAAATAGAGCGCTCTTTCGCCTGGCACGATTACGCGCATTCGCGCGGCCAGATCGCGCCCGACCTCGCCAGCCCCGAGGAGCGGTCGGCCTTGCCGCCGCAGTGCTGGCGCATGGTATGGAAAAATCCTGTCAACGGCCGTGGCGCGATCTATCTTGCGTCGCATGCGTATGCGGTCGAAGGCATGCAAGCGGCTGATGGGAAGAAGCTGATCGACGAGCTGATGGAGTTCGCAACCGCTCCGGGCACGAGTTATTTGCACCAATGGCGCCGCGGCGATGTCGTGATGTGGGACAACCGCGCCACGATGCATCGCGGACGGCCATGGCCGGCGCACGAGCCGCGGCTAATGGTGCGCACGACCATCTCCGCCACCGCCGCTGACGGGCTTGCCACCATGCGTCCACCATCATCGCAGGCGGCCGAATAGCGGCGGCCCTGCTCCTTCAAATCACATCCCGACAGCTTTCACGATGCGCGGCGATGACAACGCGTGTCCTTGGTCGCCCGGCACCCGCAACAGGAAGATGACATGATCGATAGCGCGAAGATACGAAGCCTTGAACTGCTCGCCTGCGATGCCGGCTGGCGAAATTATCACTTCGTCAAGATCAGCACCGAAGACGGTGTCGTCGGGTGGAGCGAGTTCGATGAGGGCTTCGGCTCGCCCGGCGTCGGCGCGGCGATACAGCACCTGTCAACTCGGGTTATCGGTCAGAATGCATTCGCGCATGAGCGGATCTATGCGGAGCTGTTTTCGGCGACCCGCCCGTCGGCCGGCGGCGTGACCGCGCAGGCGCTCGGCGCAATCGAAAACGCTCTGCTCGATGTCAAGGCAAAGTCCCTGGGAGTGCCGTGCTATGAGTTGCTCGGCGGCAAAATCCGCGACCGAATTCGTGTTTACTGGTCGCATTGCGCGACCTGGCGTATCAATCATCCCGATTGGTACAAGCCGCCCATTACTGATCTCGACGGCGTCAAGGCGATCGGCCGCGAGGTGCGCGAAAAGAAATTCACCGCGCTGAAGACCAATATCTTCAGCTATCAACAAGGCAAGCCAAGGGGCTGGCGTCCCGGCTTCGGCGCGCCGTTCGAGCCGGAGATCAACGTCGATCGCAAGGTGCTGCGCGACTTGCGCATGCATCTGGAGGCCATTCGCGAAGGCGCTGGACCCGACATCGACATCCTGCTCGACCTCAACTTCAATGCGAAGACGGAAGGTTACCTGAAGATCCTGCGCGCCATTGCCGATCTCGACATGTTCTGGATCGAAATTGACAGCTTCAATCCGGAAGCACTCGGTTACATCCGACGTCAGAGCGCCCACCCTATTTCGTCATGCGAGACCCTGTTGGGGTTGCGCGAATTCCTGCCTTATTTCCGGGAGCAGGCAATGGACGTCGCGATCATCGACACGCCATGGAACGGCGTGTGGCAATCGATGAAAATTGCGGCCACCGCCGAAGCGCACGAGGTCAATGTCGCACCGCATAATTTCTATGGGCACCTCTGCACCATGATGAACGCCCACTTCTCCGCGGCGGTGCCGAATCTGCGGATCATGGAGACCGACATCGACCGGCTTAGCTGGGACGACGAAGTGTTCACCCATGCGCCTCAATTCGAGGATGGTTATCTCGTCATGCCGGACCGGCCGGGCTGGGGCACGGAGCCCAATGAAGAGGTGGTGCGCGCCCGTCCGCCGAAGCGCTCCGGTGGCCTGCTGAACTACGGCCGTACACCATAGCTGCCGGGGGGTATTGCAAGCCAGTTCAGTAAGACCCGCCACTATCGTTCCGGGGAATGTTGGTGCTCCAGCGCGCGCGGCATGGCGTTCACCAGCTTGAGCAAATTCGGCGAGTTGAGAACGGCGAATGTCTCACGCGGCGTTAGATAGCTGACCGCCTCCTCGAAAGTTTGCGCGTCCTCGATTTTCGCCCGTGCGATCGCCAAATGCGGATCGACCTGCCCGCGGTTGCGGCGTTGATCCGCCGGCAAATTCGCCAGATGCTTGTCAAGCAATTGGCGATCATCTCTCAGGGCCTGCAACGGCGGCGCCGCAATGAGTTCGTCGGCAGCCCCTGCCAATTCATTGGCGCGCACCAGCACCTGTGGCGGCGCGCTCTCCTCAGGGGTACGGAACAATCTTGAGTTCGGGCGGGATAGCCGTGACGACAGCATGGCGATTGGAATCGAAAGGACCAGCCCGACAACGACCGGCGTCATCCAGAGCAACAGCGGCAACGACACTGCATAGGCGCTTGCCGCCATGACGACACCGAACACCGTCGGCAGCGCGTATTTCCGGATCAATTCCCCGCTCGGAAGTTGCCCGTCGTCGCGGCGTTGAACTTGCCAGCCGGCGTCGCGGCCCAGCAGGATTTCGCCCACGGCCGTGGATTGAAATATCATCATCACCGGCGCGATCAGGCCCGACAGCAATGTCTCGATCACCAGGCCCACGAACACCAGCAGCGCTCCACCGAATTTTTTCCGGATTGGCGTTTGCGTCGCAAGCACAATGCAGGCGAGAAGTTTCGGCACCACCAATAATCCCATGGTGCCGACAAAAACCCAGGCCGCCAGAATGGGGTCCTGAGCCGGCCATTTCGGAAACAGTGAAAATCCTTTCGGGAAATATTCCGGCCGGACGAATTGCGCCTGCAGCGAGATCAAGATCCCCAGCACCAGAAACAACAGCCACAGCGGCGCGGTGAGATAGGTCCCGATGCCGGTCAACAGATGAAGGCGCGACACCCAATTGAGGCCTCGCGCCGGCAGCACCGCCAGATGTTGAAGGTTGCCCTGGCACCAACGTCGATCGCGGGCGGCAAAATCCAGAAGCGACGGCGGGCACTCCTCGAAGCTGCCGCCGAGACGCGGCGCCATTCTGATCGCCCAGCCTCCGCGGCGCATCAATGCCGCTTCGACGAAGTCATGGCTCAGAATGTGCCCGCCGAACGGTTTGCGGCCCCGCAGGTCGGGCAATCCCGCATCTTGCGCAAATGCGCGAACGCGGATGATGGCGTTGTGCCCCCAATAGTTTCCTTCCGGGCCATGCCACCACGCGATTCCCTCGGCAATCAGCGGTCCGTACAACCGGCCTGAAAACTGCTGCAGCCTGGCAAAGACGGTTCGTGCGTTGACCACGATCGGCAGCGTCTGGATCAGCGCCACACCCGGATGGCTCTCCATTGCCCCAACGAGCCGGACGAGCGTATCGCCGGTCATCAGGCTGTCCGCGTCCAGTACGATCATGTGGTCATAGCCGGCGCCGAAGCGTTTGACCCAGTCTTCAATATTACCGGATTTTCGCGCGACGTTTTGCGGCCGGTGCCGGTAGAAAATATTGTCTGCCCCAAGCTCGCGGCGAAGCCGCAGGAAGCATTGCTCTTCCGCGACCCAGATCGCCGGATTGGTGGTGTCGCTCAGCACATACCAGTCAAACCGGGAGCCGTATCCGGATTGGTCGACGGATTCGTGCATCGCCCGCAGGCGGGCCATGATGCGGCAGGGATCTTCGTTGTACGTCGGCAACAACATGGCGTTTCGGCTGGCTATTTCCGATAGCGGCGCATCGGGATTGATACCGAGAGCATCCCGGACTCGAAACAGCAGCACCGCAAATCCGGCCAGCGCGGACATGAACGAGAACGCCACCCACGCGAAGAGCGGCACGAACAGAGCCAGCACCATCCATTCGAGAAACGTAACGCCGCCAACCTGGAGCACTTCGTACATTTCATAGCAGCCGCCCGCGGTCAGCGCACCCGTGCCCGCAAAGATGCAGGCGCGTCGAAACCGCATCGAAGCCAGCGCGCCATTGGTCTCGCGCTTGCCTGCCTCGAAGCTCCTCAATTGCTGCGTCGACATCGGCAGCGGCGCTTCCGGCGGAAGGAATTGCTCGCGCGCGCGACCCTGCGAGTCGGACTGTTGCGTCAGGGTGTCCATCGATAAACCCACACCTCCGATATGGCGTCCTTGCCTTGCATCAGCGACGCGCGTAGTTCGATTGGCGCCTTTTCCTTGACAGACACCTCGAAGTTCAGACGCCAGCCGCCGATCGCCGGATTTGGTTGGGTGACGATGTTCTTGATTTCGATTTTCTCCGCGCTGACATTGCCTCGTATGCTGTTGGGATCGACCGATTTGAGGCGGTCGCCGACCAGGTCGAGCACGAAAATCCTGTTGTCGTCACCTTTTGCGCCGACGGCCGTTCTTGAGAACCGGGCCAGCGCGGAAGACTTGGGCGTATCGGGACCCCAATGCAGTCGGTAAGTGAAAGTGTGCTCACCCTTTGCCTGCAACGGATCCTTGGGCCGCCAAAACGCGGCAATATTGTCGTGGATTTCTTCCTTGGTCGGAATTTCAACCAGCTGGACCGATCCCTCGCCCCAGTCTCCGATCGGCTCGATCCACAGGCTGGGCCGCTTCTCGAAACTCGATTCAAGGTCTTCATACTCGATGAATCTTTTTTCCCGCTGCATCAGGCCGAAGCCACGGGGATTGAGATCGGCGAACGTGCTGATCTGCAGATCACGCGGGTTGTTCAGCGGGCGCCATAGTTCCTCGCCGCGACCGTTATAGATCGCGATCCCGTCTGAATCGTGCACCGAGGGACGGAAGTCATCTACGCCGACGCGGTCGTTCGGTCCGAAGAAGAACATGCTGGTCATTGGCGCCAGCCCGGCATGATCGAGAGCGACGCGCGGATAGATCGCCATTTCAACATCAAACACCGTGGTCTCGCCCGGCCGTATTGTGAAACGATAGGCGGCCGTCGTGCTCTCGCTGTCGAGCAAGGCGTGCACCACGATCGAATTGGCATTCGGGGCCGGTTTCTCGATCCAGAACGTCTTGAACAGCGGGAATTCTTCGCCTTTGGTTTCGCCGGTATTGATCGCGAGTCCCCGCGCCGACAATCCGTAGATCTCTCCCTTGGCGACCGCGCGGAAGTAGCTGGCGCCGAGGAACACGCAAACTTCGTCATAATAGTCGGGGCGGTTGATCGGGGCGTGAATTCGAAACCCGGCGAAGCCCAAATCGGTGTTGGGAGGCGGCGGTGTGTTGCTGCCAAACGAAAAATCTTCGGGACGATACGGAATCCTTGTCGCTTGACCGTTCGCGACTTCGTAGATGTCGACGCGCGGCGCGTAAAAGAAACCGCGGTGGAAGAACTGCACCTGAAATGGCAGCTTCTCGTCTCGCCACAGCGCGTGCTCAGGCAGGAAACGTATCTGCCGATAATGATCGTAATCGAGGTTCTTGAAGTTATCGGGCAGCTTGGTGTCGGGCGCCTTGTATGGTTTGCTGGCGGCATCGCGGGCGAGCTGGCGAACAATCGATCGGTCGAACGGCGTCGCCTCCGCTCGCGCGGCCGAAATCACCCCGGACGCGCCGGATGAGACCAGCGGCAAGGAAGCTGCAGCCTGCAAAAAATGCCGACGATTCAAGGTGCCTCCAGCGTGCAGGGAACGACGGTTGGCAACTCGCATGGGGTCCGCAGGTTCCTCTCTACGGAACAGGCGCAGCTGGCCTTTGATGCGGCGAAGAGTTCGCCGCTAGTTCGCGAAGAAGCCAGACCGACCCAGGACGCTCGCAAGAGGAATTTGCGATTTCTTCATGAACTTGTCGGAAAATGGCGCGCCAACAAGGCTCACGAATTCAGCGCGGGCTGGGCATCAGAGGGCTGAGTTCGCAGGTTGTTGCGATCGTTGCGGCTAATTGCCTCGGCTGCGCATCGCGCCTGAGGTCAGTCCGTTCTGAAGGGGTGCCGGATGTACTTCGTAGCCGCGGTGCTAGTCGTCTTGTCCGGCGTGTTTTATGCGGCCGGCCAACACGAACTCGGCAGCTACAGCGCCGCCGTCTGTCGATACGGCGGCGCGTTTTGCGATAATCCCTTCTACGTTCTGGTGGGCGCGGGGCTCGCCGCGGTGTGGGCTACCTTCGTCAGCATACGCTGAGGTCAGCCGAGCTGTTTCCGCTCTGAAAAAATGCACGTAGCCGCGCAACTGACCTACTGCGTGACCGGGGCTGGCGGGTCCGCCGGCTTTGGTCCCGGCACAACCGGCTCGATGGCGCGCTTCGGCTCGGTTGGCGTAACCGTGGCGCCGACGGCGCGGGCGGCCTCCCCTGTCGTTTTGTAGTTGGCGATATCAGCGGTCTGAACCTGAGGGCGGGTCCACGGCCCATGGTCGACAACCACCATTCCGAGCACCCCAGCGATTGCCACCGTGATCGCTATTGCCAAAGGACGAGCCATCATCGCCTTCAAAGAGTTGGCTGAACCATGCTGCTGCATCGCGACCTCCAGGTCTGCTCCTTCCACAAGACAAATCTTCGGTCGCGCCCGGGTTCCTGGCGACATGTCGTTCCATCACCGAGCCTTGAATGACCGCAAACGGAACTGTGGATGTTCCAGCAGACTCTTCGCATTCACGAGCAGGAACGATTTGGCGCGCGGCCTGTTGCCCGTTCTCCAGCACGGGAGAAATAACAATGGCCATGCAAGCACGAGAAACCGAAGCAAGAGAGACCAGTTCGCTGATCGGCAGCGACAAGGTGGAAGGCACCGCCGTATATGGTGCGAATGACGCCAAGATCGGATCGATTGAACGAGTGATGATCGATAAGGTCAGCGGCAGGGTGTCCTACGCCGTCCTGAGCTTTGGCGGATTCCTTGGGATCGGTAACGATCACTATCCGCTGCCCTGGCAGTCGCTCAAATATGATACCAACCTCGGCGGCTATCGCACGGGAATCACCGAAACGCAGCTCAAGGGCGCGCCGAAATACAGCAACGACAATGCCTGGAATTGGAACGACCCGGCGCGAACTCGCGCCGTGAACGACTACTATGGCGTTCCGATGCCGTAATTGTCGTTAGCATCCGCATCCGAGCTTTCGGATGCACTTCAAAGGCCCGCCGCACAGCGGGCCTTCTTTTACGCAACCATATTGTGGATTGCGGGTCTCATTCACCCGGCTCGATGGCATTGCTCGGCGTGGGTCGATCGGTGATCTGCTGGCCGAACAGACTCCCGATCAGTTCGACGCCGGTACGTGCTGTCCGGCCCCGCTCATCGAGGAACGGGTTCAGCTCGACGATATCGGCCGATCGCACCAGGCGAGAATCATGCAGCATCTCCATGGCCAGATGCGCCTCGCGATAAGTTGCGCCGCCCGGAACGGTGGTGCCGACGCCGGGCGCGACTTGCGGATCGAGAAAATCGAGGTCGAAACTGACATGCAGCACGCCATTTTGCGCCTTCACCTTGTCGATCACGCGGCGGATCAGGACGCCGACCCCGAACTCGTCGATCTCACGCATATCCGCGAGGCTGATGCGGCGCGCGCGCAGCAAATCCTTTTCCGGTTGGTCCATCGACCGCACGCCGAACAGTTCGAACCGATCGGGATCGATGGACGCGCGCGGCTCTCCTCCCAATAGACCCTCGAGACCCGGCTCGCCGCAAAGGAAAGCGGCCGACATGCCGTGCATGTTGCCGGTGAGCGTGGTCGCGGGGGTGTTGTAGTCCGCATGCGCATCGAACCAGATCACGAAGAGCTCGCGGCCGACCTCACGCCAATGGCGGGCAAGACCGTTCACCGACCCCATCGACAGCGTATGATCGCCGCCCAGAAAAATCGGGACCGCACCGGATCGCGCCAGTTCGTAGGCTTGCTTGGTCAAGGCGCGCGTCCAGCGCTGGATCTCGCGATAGTGCCGCGCGTTTTCAGGCGGCGCATCGGCAAGATCGCGCATATTGCTGATCGAAAGATCGCCATGGTCTGTTACGTCGAAACCGAGAGTGCCGAGCAGATTCAACAGACCAGCCGTTCGCAGCGCCGCGGGTCCCATGATGGTTCCACGTTGCGACGCGCCAATTTCCACGGGAACGCCGAGTACCGCGATCCGCCGCAGGTCTGCCTGGAAACTCTCACTCACGCGCGAAACTCCGGAAACGTAACTGATGTGCCGAGGAGCCCGTTTTGGGGGAACCGAATGCAGCGGGGCACGTTTCACTGGCGGGCCGTCACCCGCCGTTCAATACGGCGCCTGTCGCGGATAGCCAAAGGTTTTTCTAAACCCGCTGTTCAAAACAAGCGCTCGCGCGGATAGCCAAAGGTGACGGTCTCATTGCTCTCCCCAGCGCGCCCATAGAACGCGGCGCTCCGATCTTCATTAAACTTCGACGCTGCATCCACTCGCGGATCGCATGCCCGCATTTGTCGCGCGCTCGCGATACGTCTATAGCCGATTGACCGCGACGGCGTGGCGCGCGGGCTGACATATCGATGGCGCTCGGAACGATC
>NZ_DATEPI010000082.1:0-9065 GCF_035273305.1 Bradyrhizobium sp.
CTGATTTCCTGTCGCTATTTTCTGGTGTGGCGTCATGTTCGGCAAGCGCTTTGCGTCTGTCCGCGCAGAGCCGGTTTTATCCGTTCGTGCCATGCTTTCTAATTGTGGGAGGCTGGTCCGGTGTCACGATAAGCCCAGCAACCTTCGCGCGGAAGCGCAACCGAGGTCTCGACCCCGATCTGATGGCGCGCTGCGGTGCCGAGTTCGAGCGCCTCCAACCGGACCCCGAACAACTCGATGTCGTAGACCGTCTGTGTGCCCTGATACCGGCGCGCGATCACCCGGCCCGGAAACAGGTTGCGATCGTCCTGCTTGCCGATGCCAATATTTTCCGGCCGCAATGCAATACGCACCTTTTCTCCGAGATTAAGCTTTTGCAGCAATGCCGCCTCGCCTCGCCGTCCACCGCCAAAATCGATGACGCCGAACTCGCCGCCGTGTTCAACCAGAATGCCGGTGAGTTCGTTGGTAGCGCCCGTAAAGTTCGCGACGAATAAATCGGCCGGTCGGTTATAGATTTCGTCCGGCGTGCCCATCTGCAGCAGCTTGCCATCGCGCATGACACCGATGCGATCACCGAGCACAACGGCTTCGGCTTGATCGTGGGTAACGTAAAGCGCGGTCATGCCGGTCTGCTTGAGAATGCTCCTCAGATCGTCGCGCAATCGCAAGCGCAATTTGGCGTCGAGATTCGACAATGGTTCATCAAGCAGCAACAACTGCGGCCGATAGACAATGCTCCGCGCCAGCGCGACACGTTGCATCTGGCCTCCGGATAACGCCACGACCGGCCGCGCCGCATATTCCGACAACCCGACCAGTTCCAGAACTTCGTCCACCTTGCGGTCGGCCTCGGCGCGGGTGATCCTGCGGTGTCTCAGGGGATAGACCACGTTCTGCCGAACGGTCATGTGCGGCCACACCGCATACGACTGAAACACCATTCCGAGATCGCGCAGCCGTGGCGGCACCATGATGCCGCGCTCGGGCGAGGATACCAGTTGTCCGCCGATGCTGATTTGACCGGACGTCGGATGTTCGAGGCCGGCGACGCAGCGCAAAGTCGTCGTCTTGCCGCAACCGGAAGGACCGAGCAGCACCACGATCTCGCCGGCCGGAACGGAAAAGCTGACGCCGTCGATGGCCGGACGGCCGACCGAGAACTGCTTGCGCAGCTCCCTCACCTCGAGTGTTGCCGTCATGATCTGGATTGTTTCGGCATTGCGGTGATCGCTGCGATCACTGCCGGTAACCGAACGTCTTGTCCCATTCGGCGACCCAAGGACCGTGCAGCTTTACGTACTCGTCGAAATTTGGGTACCAGGCTTTGACGATCTTGGGATCGAAGCCTTCGGGATACACTGGCGGCACCTTCAACGAGGTGAGATTGCCAAGCTCCTTGATCATGAAGGTCTGACCTTCCTTGGACAGGCACCAGTTGAGGAAAAGCTTCGCCGCGTTAGGATGGGTCGCGGTTTTCGGAATGCCGGTAGCATAGGGATTGACCGGTGCGCCCTCGGGCGGGAAAAAAATCTTGATCGGCGCGCCGTCCTTCTGCTTCGGATAGATCGCATTGTACAGCAACGGACCGATGGCGATCTCGCCTCTCACCAGCGCGTCCGACATCGGCGCGCCGGACGGATAAAGGATCGGGTGGGTGGCAGCCTGCTTGGCCCAATAATCCTCACCCAATACGCGGCGCTCGAACATGATCCGGGTCCATGTGGTGCCGCCGGATTGGGCGAACACCTGCCCGATCATCTTGTCGTATTCGGGCTTGGTCAGATCCATCCAGGATTTGGGCGGGTTCTTGACGAGCTCGGTGTTGTAGGCGATCGACCACACCAGCGTAGCGCGTGGCCACAGCTTCGGCGAAATTTGCGCATCTGGATTATAGTCGGCAGCATTCGGCGGTGCATAATCCTGGAACAGGTCGGCCAACGGCAACATCAGTGCGCGATCGGAATGGTCGATCACGTCGGCGATCAACTTGCCTGCCGCCGCCTCGGTTTTGACACGCGTGATGAGCTGGCCTCCGGGGGCGCGCACCATCTCGACCTTGATCTCCGGAAAGCGCTTGTTGAACTCCTTGATGACTTGTTGCTCGACCTCCGCAAAGTTTGCCGTGTAGTAGACCAGCTTGCCTTCCGCCTTGGCCGCTGCAATCAATTCGGGTGAGCCGAACTCCTGCTGAGCCGATGCCGGCGCGCCCGTCAGTGCCATTGCGATGAAGGCAATTCCAGCGATGGTTGCGATCCTGGAGACGATGTTCCGGCTCATACTCAATGCTCCCTTGTGATCATTTGATGCCTTGCGTCACGGCGCCCTGCGCCTGCCCTCTCGACAGCCAGTTCGCCCCGCCGATCAGCACACCGAGCAACACCGTCTGCACCAGACTGAATGCGGCGGTCTTTCCGAGATTGCCACCTTCATAATAGTCGAGCAGCAGCACCGACATTACCATGGTGTTGCTGGTGTAGAGAAACAGCGATGATCCGAGCTCGCGGATCGCCAGAACGAACAATAGTGTCATGGCGGCGATCACGCCCGGTCGCGCCAGCGGCAGCACGATGCTTCTGATGGTGCCGAGCATTCCCTTGCCACAGACCCATGCCGCTTCCTCAAGCTCGCGGTGAATCTGCAGGAACGACGTCGACAGCGCTTTGACGGTGTCCGGCATGAAACGCGCGATGAAGGCCAGCGCAAGAATCCAGATGGTGCCGTAGAGCCCTCCGGGAATGCCGATCCACGCCCAGAGATAGGCAACCCCGATGACGAGGCCCGGAATCGCTACCGGGAGAGTCGAGATCAGATCTATCCCGCGCCGGCCGGCCACGTTGGTGCGATGGATGGTGTAGCCAATCGCAAACGCAAGTGAGCCGCCGACGACGGCGGTGATGATTCCCACCTCGACAGCATTGTAGATCGATCTCATCGTCAGCGGATTATCGAAGATGCTGTAGAAATGCATCAGCGAGTATTGCCGCATATCGAACAGACTGGCGGCATCGCGGATGAACATGAATTTCCGGAACGCAGCGACGATGAGCGCCAGGCTCGGCAGGATCACGACCAGCAGCAAGTAGGCGAGGCCGAGCGCAAGCGTGAACCAGCGCCACGGGCCAAGATCGAGGCTGCGGGGTCGGAAGGCCTTGCCGGCGACGGTCGTGTAACTGCGCCCGCTTAGGACTTTTTGCTGTACAAAAACCAGCGCGCCCGTGACCAGCATCAGGATAATCGCGACCGCGGCGGCGGTGTTGTAAAGTGGCGGCGACCAGTTGGTGAGCTTGAATATATAGGTTGTCAGCACGTTGAGATTGGCCGGTGCGCCCAGAACGGCGGGAATGCCGTAGATGCCCAGCATTACGATGAACGACAGCAGCATGCCCGAGACAATTGCCGGCATGATCAGCGGAAACGTGACAGAAAACAATGTTGCGAAGGCGCTGGCGCCGGAGATTTCGGCGGCTTCTTCGAGGCTCGGGTCCATGTTGCGCAGCGCCGAAGAGGTGAACATGTAAACATAAGGCGCGTAATAGATGCCGAAGACGAACACCAATCCCCACATCGAATAGAAATCGACATGCCAGTCGAGATGCGCCCACTTGAACATCGTATTGATGAGGCCGGTCTTCGGTGAGCCCAGAATGCTCCAGGCCACGCCGGCGACCAGTGGCGGAGCGAACAGCGGCAGGATGCTCGCGGCGGCGATAAAGCCCTTCAGCGGCGTGTTGGTGCGTACCACAATCCACGAAAACGTCAGCCCGATGACCACCGCGATCAGCGTTCCTCCGCCACATGCAATCAGCGTGTTGACCAAAGCCTCGACGACATTTGGATTGGCTGATACGAGCAGGAAGTTCGCGATCGAGAGATGCCGCAGGCTGAAGCCGTCGACCACCGGATTTGTATCGGTGAGCGCGCCAAGCAACAGCGTGAGCAAGGGATAGACAACTAGAAATACCAATATCGCGAACAGCAGCGTGACCCACATCGGCGCCCACAGGCGCCGGCGAGGACCTTCAAGGCCGCCGCGCGTGGTCTCCAAGCGACAGCTCGCGTGTCCGTCCAAGCGCTCCCCCTCATCGCGAGCATTATTGTTGCGGTCGCGATGATTGCTGCGGCCGCTCTCTGCTCTTGCAAAGTATAGTAGTTGATCGCCAGCCGGGCTGAAAGTAGCAGAAAGTCGGGCGATCCAAACCTCCAGAACAGGTTGGTCATCCAGAGCGCGGCTTGACGACCCGACACATGTTCTGGCCGCAGGCTCTATACTTGCGGACACCAAGCGATCATGATTGCGCCCGGTAGCACTGCGATCGGGAGGGAGACTATGGCGCGATCGGGTTTTCAGGTAGCCGTGGCTGGCGCGGTATCATGTCTCACCCTTTCGATCAGTTCGGCGGGTTTTGCGCAGGGCGCGCCTGATCTCACGGCATTGACGACGCAACGCGCGGCGGCTGACGTCTGCTCTGGGAAACTCTCGAGCAAGGCACTGGTGAAAGCCGCGCTCGATCGCGCCAAGGCGAAGCCGGAGCTCAATGCGTTCATCACGCTTGATGAGGCCGGCGCTATGAAGAGCGCGTCCGCGTTTGACTCCAGGCGCCGGAAAGGCAAGTGCCAGCTGCTCGGCGGTGTTCCCGTCGTCATCAAGGATAACATCGAGGTGGCAGGCTTGCCCGCTACCGCCGGCACCCCGGCGTTAAAGAATTTCGTGCCGAAAAAGGATGCGCCCGTCGTGCAGAAGCTGCGAGCCGCCGGTGCCATCATTATCGGCAAGACCAACATGCACGAGCTCGCGTTCGGCATTTCCGGCTACAACCCGGCCTTCAAAACCGGAAGTGAGCCCGGCGTACGCAACGCCTACGATCAGACCAGGATTGCCGGGGGCTCGTCGTCGGGAACGGGCGCGGCAATCGGAGCGCGCATTGTCACGGCGGGGCTTGGGACCGACACCGGCGGTTCGGTTCGAGTCCCCTGCGCGCTCAACGGCTGCGCGGCGCTGCGTCCGACGGTCGGGCGCTATCCGCAGCAGGGCATCGCACCGATCTCCCATACCCGCGACACCGCCGGCCCAATGGCGGTGACCGTCGGTGACGTCGCCATTCTGGACCGTGCGATTGCCGGTGGCGAGGCGCTTGCTCCGGCTGATCCGAAGCGCCTGCGCGTCGGCATCGTCAACGCAATGCTCGCCAATGCCGATAGCGATACCGAGACAGCTTTCCGCACCGCGCTCGATAAGCTCAAGAAGGCCGGCGTGACGGTCGTAGAAGTCGAGATGCCAAACCTGGCCGAACTCAACAGCAAGATTGGATTTCCGGTCGCGCTCTATGAAGCCTACGACGATATGGTTGCGTACCTGCGAACCAGCGGCACCGGAATCAGCATCGACGATCTCGCGAAAAGTATCGCCAGCCCCGACGTGAAAGGCACCTATGACGGCCTGGTCATTCCGCGGAAATTGCCCGGTCCCAACAACAGCGTTGTCGACGCGAAACCGGCATATGACGATGCTATAAAGAACTCAAGACCGGCGCTGCAGGCGCTTTACCGAGACACATTCGCGAACAACAAGCTTGACGCGATCGCATTTCCTACCGCGCCAAAGGTTGCAATCCTCTCCAATCCTGACGCGAGCAGCCTCGCCAATTTCCTGCTCTTTATTCAGAACACCGATCCGGACAGCGACGCTGGCATTCCCGGCCTCCAGATTCCGGCCGCGCTCGGCGCTTCCTCCAAATTGCCGGTCGGATTCGAGATTGACGGGCCACCGGGCAGTGACCGCCGCCTGCTCGCGATCGGAATGGCGTTCGAAAAGATCTTCGGCCGGCTTCCTCCGCCGAGCGCACGCTGAGCCCTGGGCGAGCACCGCCCTTCGGTGCTCGCCCATAGCGTGCCGGCCGATTACGCAAAGAGAATCCGCTCTCTAGCGCACCGGCATCGGCGGCCGCGGCACCGATGACAACTCCGCCTCGGCGGGAAATGCCGTCGTGGTCTGTTGTTGCGGCCGAGATGGTGGTGGCGCGTAATAAGGCGCCGGTGGCGGCAACGCTGGGGCTGCCGCGATGGGCGGCGGCGCAGATGAACTCACAGGCCTGCGCGGCCGCGCAGCATATGATCGTGGTGGAGGCGGCGCTGACCTCGCCCGCAAGTTCGGCTCAGGGCGATCGGCAATGTGGTGGGAAATTTGTTGCTGGCTCGCCTTGAGCTGCTCCATGCCGGACTTGAGCTGCTGGACTTCCTGGCCCAGGCTTGCGAGATCGCGTGCCATCGACTCCAGCAGCTGCGCTGACCGAGCAGACGAGTCATCGGCTTTCGCAATGGCTTCGGGCGCCGTCTGGTTCTCGGGCGCCGCTTGCGGTGATGGCGTATTCGCCTCGCTCGTCTGAACGGCAGCCTGAGCAGGTTGCGCTGCCGGCTCCGATTGTTCTGATGGCATCGAGGTAGTCAGCACGAACTGCGTCGTCAATTTGGCGATCTTCTTTTTGGCTACATCGCCGTACGATTTCCAGGCGAGCGCGGTAACACCCATGCAAGCGGCCAACAGCAATGTAATGAAGGCGCGTACCATCCGCCTGGCCAGCGGACTACGTTGCCCCGAAACCGCGGTCGGGCGAAATGTCGTGTCCACAGGCGGAGCCGTCGGGTTGGCCGCGAAGTCCGACCGAGTGCCGGTTTTGTTATCCGAACGATGCCGCGCGGCTTGATGCAGCAATTCCGAAAGCTCTTCATCCGAGGGCGCAACCCGAACGGCATCGGGTTCGACCACAACGAAATCGCAGGGATCATCGCTTGGCTTTGAGGGCAATGTGGAATGCATTGGCGCTCCGTACTCAGTCCGATATCACCACATCGAAGGCGACTCTTGGACTATCTGGCGAGAAGTCCCCCAGCCTTCATTCCGGTTTGACCAAAGCAAGGCGACACAATGGAGAGTGTTGGGCGGACCAATAGACCCTCCACCCCAACGCCTGATCTCAGCTGATAAGGTTTGGTCGTGCCTGACGATCAACCTCAGCGCACCATCGCGCCATAGACGATGTCCTGGACCTGCTCGCGGTAAAACTTCCGCAGTTCGCCTGGCGCTGCCGTTCCGACCACCACGACGAGACGCTCTTTTGGGTCGCAGAAGAATTGCGTCCCATAGGCGCCGTTCCAGGTGAACTCGCCGGGGTTGCCGGGAACCGACGACAGACCCTCGCTCGTACGTACCGCCACGCCGAGGCCGAAAGCAAAGCCACCGCGATGAGGCTCTACGTTCGCCACGTTATTCCTGATCTCCGGCCCAAGATGGTTCGAGATCATGTGATGGACCGTCTTGGGACCAAGGACGCGCTGGCCATCCAGCTCGCCACCATCGAGCAGCATCTGTCCAAAACGGACGTAGTCACCAACGGTGGCGAACGCGCAAGCGCCGGCGCAGTCAAACTTGGTTGGCGTATCGAGGAGCTTTATTGCCTGCGCCTTGCCGGTTAGCGGGTCATGCGGAAACGGATGTGCAAGACGCTCGCGCTGCCCCTCCGCCGGATGGAAAGTGGCGTCTTTCATGCCGAGTGGCCGCCACACCTTGGCAGCCAGATATTCGCCGAGCCGCTGACCGCTGACTTTTTCAATAACCGCGCCCAGCACGTCAATCGAGAAGCCGTATTCGAATTCCGTCGATGGCTGATGCGCCAGCGGCAGCTTGGTGATGCGATCAATGAAGGCTTGTGTATCGCCCTCGATAGCCGGCGCCGTGCCATCGGGGTAGAGACGCACAAGCGGGCTCGAGCTGTCCGGCCGTCCTCCATACATCAGGCCTGATGTGTGGCGATACAGATCGTGAATGTAGATCGGTGAAGCCTGCGCTTCCATCTTCAGCGAACCGTCCGCCTGCGGCACTCCCACCTGCATCGTGGCGAACGCCGGATAATAGTCCGCGAGTTTGGCCTGAAGAGGCAAGCGGCCTTGTTCCATCAGCGTCAGTCCAGCGACCGCTGCCATCGGCTTAGTCATGGAGGCAAGCGCGAAGACCGCGTCGAGCTGCATTGGCGTGCCACTGGTCGGGTCAAGCTGCCCGTAAGCCTTGTAGTGGACGAGCTTACCATCGCGAGCTATTGCGACGACCGCGCCGGGCACGCGTTTGGCGGAGATCTCGCGGTCAAAGAAATCGTCGAGCCGGGCCAGACCCTGTTTCGAAAATCCGACTTCGTCCGGCTTTGCCTCTGGTAACGGCGCGGCGTTTGCCAGGGTGGTAACGATGCTGGCAAGCGCAGCCACGGTCATCATCAGCGCCTTCATTGGCTCCTCCTCGGATGGGTCACACGCGCGTAAATGCCGCCGGCTGCATGCCAATCCGGCGGCTGCGCGACAGGATCACGTCAGCACAAGCCACAAGTCAAGCGCTGGGCTCGAGTAGCATATGCGCGGCTCAACTGCGCTGCAGAAGCCAGGATTTCGAGCTGGAGAAGTGTTGAAATCATTCCAGAGCGCCTTAGTCGGTCCAATCCACGAGCGAGGCCGAAAGAAGATCATTCGCATGCGGCGACCGCGCACGAGCGCGTGCTGGATATCTTGGAAACGCAGCATCAGCACCGGGCCGCGCGTGAACATGCAGCGCAAGCCTTCGAGTGGACAGACACAATGCGAGTGAAAGGATAAGCCGGGAGGGCGGAGGCAAACAAGCCAAGCGAAGCAAGCCGCGCAACGCAGAACGCTACCTGCGTTCCGCCTATTTCAATTCATCAACGGCCGGGAGGGCCAGGTTGGTCCATGCCTCACTGATTTGGCCCATAGGCCCCTCCCGCCGTCGCGTTCGTGATTTGCCGCTATGCTGAAGCCCGAACTATGCAGCAGCACTACGCGGCAGCTCTACCCGGTGGCGTCATCCAAAGACCTCCGTCTGTGAACAACGGGTCGGCTTAGGTAAGCGACCCTGCTCTGTCCAGCATGAGGACAGAATCCAAAACTGGTTAGGCGCCCTCTTTTTGTCAAGACACAACGTGTTACGACGATAACGGCTTTTTGTGACAACGCCGGTCGCGAAATTTATGTCGACTTCGCCCGCGGCCGAGACCGGTGTGAGGATC
>NZ_DATEPI010000083.1:0-3984 GCF_035273305.1 Bradyrhizobium sp.
GGAGAGTAGGACATCGCCCGATTAAACACAAAAGCCCCGGTCGGGTTTCCTGGCCGGGGCTTTTTGCTTTGTACGGGCCCCAGGACCGCGTCCCTGACCGATCGTTATTTTGAATTCTTCACGAATTTCTGTTCCACGAAAGCCGGGGAAACTCCCCACGTTAGTCAACCCTTTTTCGCCTGTCGAGACTCAACCCCCGCCAGCGCTTCCGATAATCTAAACTGAACGGCTGTATTCGATCATTTGCTTTGGCTCCGCCCTGCTCCTCAGCACCACATCCGCAGCCCCCAGCGCACGTACAACGTTTTCAACGAGTCCACGGCGCATGATCCGATAAAAGTGTGGTCGATTGCTGACCTGCTCCCGCTAATCTGATCCAGCTATATTTGAGGAACTCCGCATCGGCTGTGCGCAGCAGAACCGAATGAACACAGGAGAACCACAGACATGAAGAAAAGCCGATTCACCGAAGAGCAGATCATCGGCATGCTGAAGGAGCACGAGGCCGGCAAGAAGATGGCCGACATCGCGCGCGAGTACGGTGTCAGCGAAGCGTCACTGTACACCTGGAAAGGCAAGTATGGCGGCATGGAGGTGAGCGATGCGCAGCACCTGCGCAGCCTGGAAGACGAGAACCGCCGGCTTAAGCAACTGGTTGCCGATCTGAGCCTGGACCGGGAAGCGCTGAAAGCGATCGTCCGAAAAAACGGATGGAGCTTGCCGGTATAAGAGCGGACGCCAGTTTCGCCATGGAGCAGTTCGGCATGAGCGAGCGGCGGGCCTGCAAGCTCGTAGGAGTGAACCGCAGCAGTTACCGGTATGAGCCGCGGCCGGACCACAACGCGGCACTGCGGGAGGAACTGGTGCAGTTGGCGCGACAGAAGCCCCGGTATGGGTATCGCCGTCTGCATGCACTGGTGGGTCGCCGAGGCCACGGCGCCAGCGCGCAGCGAGTATATCGCGTGTATCGGCAGGAGGGCTTGGCGGTGCGCCGACTGAAGCGCAAACGAATGGCACGGCCGGCGGCCAGCACGCCGCTGCTGATCCGATCGAACCAGGAATGGGCGTTAGACTTCGCCTGCGACGCGCTGGCCACCGGCCGTGCCATTCGTGTATTAGCGGTGGTGGACGCTTTTACGCGGGAATGCCTGGCTTTGGAAACGGATACGAGCTTATCGAGCCAGCGCGTAACGCGTGCGTTGGAGCGCGTCGTTGAGCAGCGCGGCACGCCGGCTGCGCTGCGCTGCGACAACGGACCGGAACTCACTTCGCGGCACTTTCTGAGCTGGTGCGAAGAACAGCGCATACAGCTCATTCACATACAACCAGGAAAGCCCATGCAGAACGGGCATGTGGAGAGCTTTAACGGACGCTTGAGAGATGAGTGTTTGAACGCCAACTGGTTCCGCAGCCTGGCTGATGCCAGGGAAAAAGTGAGCCGATGGCGGCAGGAGTATAACGGCGAGCGGCCGCACAGCAGTCTGGGTTACCGCACGCCGAATGAGTTTGCCGATGCGCTGAGATCCTCAGGTTTGAGTGGTTGAGAAAAGCGAGGCAGGTCAAAGGGTGACGCAGAAGCCATGAATCAGCGTGTCACGACCACAGCGTGGGGCTGTGTTTCTGCGGCACCCAAACCGATTGTAACCTGCCGGCCGGTCACAACCCGGGGCGCCCTTTTTGTTCAACTCCGTCATTAACTTACAGCGCTTTCTCAAAAACCGCGCTCGTTTTCGCCCCCTCGCCTGATACCGTCAAATCGTCATGAGCAAGCGCAATCGCAACAAGAACCCCTGGCTGACTAGCCGCCCCGCTGCTGCTGCCGTCCCGGCCGCAACCACCCCGACGGCAAACACCGTCCTACCGAACCCCGAGCGTGAGCGAGAGGCCGTCGTCCTCCCCCACGAAGACGCATCCCAATTCGACCGTCTCCTTGCCGATCTCACCAGTTCGTTTTGTCCACAGGGCGAAGACGAAATCCTCCTGATCCGCCATCTCGCCGAATCGCAGTGGCTCATCCTGCGCGCCGCGCGTCTCGAAGCCGCGTTGATGACGCTCATCGCCGCCGGCGAAGACGCCAAACCCAGCACCCCCGACCAGCGCATCGCCGCCTATATGCTCTCCAAACCCGGCGACGCCCTCGCCAAGGCCCACCGCTACGCCACCGCCGCCCAGCGCGCCTATTACCGCGCTCTCAAGGTGCTCAACGAAATCGCGGCCGTCCGTGCCGAAGCCCAAGTCATTTCAGAGGCTTGCGAGCAACACCAGTTCGTTTCGCAAAACGCAAAACTTGCGCCCGTAACCGTGCCCCCATCCGCATCCGTCCCACTAACGCCGCCGTTCGTTGAACCCGTCGCCGCATGATGTCCAATACCGGCGGGAGCGTTATGGAATTGCTCGATCGCCTCGCCCAGGACATTCGCTACGGCTCTCGCTCGCTACGGAAAACCCCCGGTTTCACCGCCGCCGCGATTCTCGTTTTGGCCCTCGGCATCGGAGCGAACACTGCCATTTTCAGCGTCCTCGAAGGCGTCGTTTTGGATCCGCTGCCCTATCCTCAATCCGAACGCCTGGTGGCCTTGCTCATCTACAATCGAAGCCTGAAACATGAGACAGAGCTCTCGTATCCGGACTTCCTCGATTGGCAGCGCGACGCCCGTTCCTTTGAGAAAATCGCGGCCTTCCGCACGCAGAACTTCGATGTCGCGAGCCCCGGTATGCCCGCGCACGTCAACGGCAAGGAAGTTTCGTCGTCGTTTTTCGGCACTCTCGGCGTGAAACTGGCCCTCGGCCGTGATTTCCTGCCCCAGGAAGACAAGATCGGTGGGACGCCGGCCGCCATCGTCAGCCACCATCTCTTCGAGGAGCGCTTTGCCGGTAATCCGGCGGCGCTCGGCAGAACTATAACATTGAACGGCGCTGACTACACCATCATCGGCGTGTTGCAGCCCGCATTTCGTTTCGACAACCAGCAGGCCGACGTGTACACACCTCTGGGGCGCGGCGATCCGCTGTATCAGAACGATCGCACTGTACACGACATCGTCTGCATCGCACGCCTAAGGCCGGGTGTCGGCATCGCTCAGGCGCGCGCCGAGATGAACGTGGTACAGGCGCGTATCGATCGGCTTCATCCCGCCCAGGAGCGTGGCTTGGATGGTTATGTTGACTCGTTGGCGCACTTCATGGTCGGGGACGTAGCCGGGAGTCTACTGCTGCTGCTGGGAGCGGCTGGGTTCGTTTTGTTAATCGCGTGCGCGAACGTCGCGAATCTTGTTCTTGCCCGCTCCGCCGCTCGCAGCCGGGAGTTCGCGGTCCGGTTGGCCATGGGCGCGAGCCGAACGCAAATTGTCCGGCAGTTGGTCACCGAAAGCCTGATGCTTTCGCTGGCCGGCGGCGCACTGGGCCTCGCTGTTGCGAAATGGGCGGTTCACGCCGTAATCGCCGCCGTACCTGGAGGCTTGCCGCGGAGTGAGAACATCGCGTTGAATATTCCTGTCCTCCTCTTCGCGTTCGGCGTTTCGATCATTGTCGGCGTCGTGTTTGGCGCGTTCCCCGCCATAAAGAGTTCCAAGACGGACATAAACGCGGCACTCAAAGAAGGAGGGCGTGGCTCCACGTCCGCCCACCAACGCACGCAAGGTGTTCTCGTCATTGTGCAGATCGCGGTGGCTCTGGTTCTGCTGACGGGTGGCAGTTTGCTCTTGCGTACCATCCGGAATCTTTGGGCGGTGAATCCCGGTTTCGATGCGCGCAACGTCATCACCTTCCAGGTCGGACTTTCGCGCTCAGTAACGACGAGTCCATCGCGGGTGAGGATCGCGTATCAGCAGCTGGTCGAGCGGATCAGCCAAATTCCCGGCGTGCAGATGGCCGGTATCACGGCCCTCGTCCCTCTCGGTAAAGCGTTCAACGAAGGCCCGTTCTGGGTGGGATTGCGCCAGCCCACATCCATGGCGGAAATCCCGCGCGCGATTTACTATCCCA
>NZ_DATEPI010000084.1:0-11986 GCF_035273305.1 Bradyrhizobium sp.
GCATTGGCGATCGCCCGTAAGCATTTTTCGGAGTCTTCCCCGCAAGCCGCAGCTTTTGAGCAGAGCGTTCCGTCGTTGGCTGAAACGAGTTCAAACGAAATTTTGGAACAGCAACCCGTCGGCGAAATCGCGGCGCCTGCGACCCAAAAGTTCGAACTGCACGTCGAAAGCTGGCCGGCAAAATTCATTCGACCCTGGCGTATTCGCATCCGACGGTGAGCGTCCAAGCGACCCGCGCTCCGATAGCTCCGGGAGGTTTGCTTCAACGACGCGAGAGGGCTAAGAGACGCTGGCCGCTCCGGAATCGAACGGAGCAATCAAGGGATACGAATTTTAAGGATGCGAATTCTCTGCACGAATGACGACGGCATCCACGCCCCCGGTCTCAAGATTGTCGAGCAGATCGCGCGTGCGCTGTCCGACGATGTGTGGGTAGTAGCGCCGGAGCTTGACCAGTCCGGCGTTTCGCATTCGCTGTCGCTGAACGACCCCTTGCGTTTGCGCGAAGTCGGCCCGCGCCATTTTGCGATCCGTGGGACTCCGACCGATTGCGTGATCATGGGAGCCCGTCACATCCTTGGCGACACCATGCCGGACCTGGTGCTCTCAGGCGTCAACAAAGGTCGCAACGTCGCAGAGGACGTGGTCTATTCCGGCACCATCGCCGGCGCCTTGGAAGGCACGATCTTGGGATTGCCGTCGTTTGCGCTCTCGCAGGAGTTCAGCGTAGAGACCCGCAATGCACCGCTGTGGGACACGGCGCTGAAATTCGGGCCGACGATCTTGCGCAAGGTCCTCGACGCCGGCGTCCCGAAGAACACTGTCATCAACGTCAATTTTCCGGCCTGCGCACCCGAGGAAGTTGCCGGTGTACGCGTGACCCGGCAGGGCAAGCGCAATCTCGGATTTCTCAAGGTCGACCAGCGTCGGGACGGTCGCGGCAATCCGTATTTCTGGATCGGGTTTGAGCGGCTGGCTCAAGCCGATGCGCCGGCCGAGGGCACCGACCTCTGGGCGCTCGCCGCGCGTTATGTCTCGGTGACTCCGCTACGGCTCGACCGAACCGATGATGAGTTTTCGGAAGCGCTGACTTCCACGCTGAAGTAACAACGAAGCCGCGCTAGACCGTCGCACCCTTCAACGTGCTGTCGATCAGTCGCGCTAGCGTTTCGAGTTGGAATGGCTTCTGAAGCGCGGGACGATCGCGATATTCCTCTGGAAGACCGGACGAGCCATAGCCGGTGGCGAAAATAAACGGCCGGTTGCGCGCCTGGATCAACTCGGCAACGGGTGAGATCACCTTTCCATTGACGTTGACGTCGAGAATGGCCAGATCGAACTCGGTATTTTGGGCGAGCCGGATGGCTTCGTTGATCTCGCCGGCCTCGGCCGCGATGCTGTAGCCGAGTTCCTCCAGCATGTCGGCGACCATCATCCTGATCATGACCTCGTCTTCTACTAGGAAGACCGAACCGCCCGGCGGCCGCGCTGCAGTCATGATGATGTCCTTGCCCGTCCCGGATCGGAGGATCGCAAAAAACGAGAGCCCGCGCAATGTGAACGTATAAAGCAGCACGCTCTATTGCGCGGCGCAAAGCAGGATTAATTGCCCGGCTCACAACGCCAAGGTATCAAGGCAGGTTCCGCGCCGGGAACCTCGATTCGCGAAAATGTTTTCTCCGCGCTCGAGGCCGCTTCGTGTCACGCTAGACCCTCCTTGGAAGGTACGATTAGAGGGAGCGACATGCCCGCAGTTCAAGATCCGCCAGAAAAGATGATGTTTCAGCTTACGCTTCGGCGTCGCGGGATCAGCGATCAGGCGGTGCTTCGCGCCATGGAGGAGGTCCCGCGCGAGGCCTTCGTCCAGCCGGCTGATCGCGCCGACGCGTACCGCGACAGTGCCTTGAGCATTGATTGCGGGCAAACCATCAGCCAGCCGTTCGTGGTCGCGTACATGACAGAGCAGTTGCAGCTTCGTAGGCATCATCGGGTGCTCGAGATCGGCACCGGTTCAGGTTACCAGGCCGCGATACTGTCGCGGCTTTGCAGTCATGTGCTGACGATCGAGCGTTACCGTACCCTCGCCGATAGTGCCCGGGCACGGCTTACGGAACTGGGCTGCGATAACGTCGAGGTGTTGCTCGGAGATGGCTTCGACGTGCCGGCGAGCGCCGGGACTTTCGACCGCGTCCTCATTACCGCCGCGATGGAGCAGATCCCCGAGACGCTCGCGCAGCGGCTTGAGCCCGCGGGCATCCTGATCGCTCCGGTCGGTCCGCGTCACGGTATCCAGAGACTGGTTCGCCTGACCAGGACTGATGTCGGATTGGATCGCAAGGAGCTGGTCGACGTACGGTTCGTGCCCGCGCTGCCCGGTATTGCCCGCGAGCTTTGACGACCCGCTCTAAAGAGCTTTTGGGGCCTGTCTTGATCGGCCTCGACAGCTCAGTGCATTGACCGAGAAGCGACGAATTGCAGGGACTTCGCAGGGTTAAGTGCTTGTTTACTGGGGAGGTGTTTACTCAAAAGCCAGTTAGTTGCGTACGAGTGAGTAACCATGTCCCGGACCATCGAGTTGCTGCGCTCGCGCCGCGTACCGCACGTCGCGTTACTGGCGCTGACCTCGTTTGCCTTCGCGGGCTGCAGCGCCGACATGTCGACGCGCATGTCGCAAAATGGGTTTTCGAATCCCTTCGCCTCGCAATCTGAAGCCACCGGCTCGGTGCCAGCGCCAGCAGTCGAACGGCGCGAACTTCCGCAATATTCCCGGCCGCAACCGCAATATCAGGCGCGCGCGTTGCAACCGCCGATCGCAGCACCGCAATCCAGTCCCATTGTCAGCGGCGGCGTGTCGGGAGGAGGGCACGGGCTCGCATCCTATGCTCCGCCCGCGCATCGGATTGAGACGACCAGCACTGTGCCGGCCCGCCCGGTCGTGGCCGCGCACGTTGCGCCGCACGGCGACATCAGGGTCATCGTCGGTACCACCGACACAATCGATATTTTGGCGCGCCGCTATAATGTTTCGACGGCCGCAATCCTGCAGGCCAACGGCTACAGGGGTCCGCGCGCGCTGTCGCCGGGCCAGCAGCTGATCATCCCGCGATCAACCGTTGCCGCTCCCGTAGCAGCTCCGCCGGTTGCCAGCGCGGCATCCTCGGTTCACGTCGTCAACCCGGGCGAAGGCTTGCTCAGCATCGCCCATCGCAATCATGTCTCACTTTCCGAGCTTGCGAGGCTGAACGGTCTCGATCCCCACGCGAAACTCAAAGTGGGCACCAGACTGACCGTGCCCGGTGCGCGGAATGCGGCGGCTGCTGCGCCCGCACCGGTTCCGGTCGCCGTTGCTCAACCGGTCCAGACCTTGGCGGCCCCGGCTACGAAAATGGCCGCACTTTCACCGGTACCCGCCCAAAGCGTGCGACTGGCTCAGGCGACAACCAAGGTGGATGAGCCTTCGGTGGAGGCGCCCGGCAAAGTGGCTGAAGCGACGGGGGCATTGCCGACGTTCCGATGGCCAGTGCGCGGCAAAGTGATTACCAGCTATGGCGCAAAGACCAACGGCAAGTCGAATGACGGCATCAATCTGGCGGTACCAGAGGGAACGCCCGTGAAAGCGGCGGAAGATGGCGTCGTGGCCTATTCAGGAAACGAGCTCAAGGGTTACGGCAACCTCGTCCTGATCCGGCACGCCAATGGTTACGTCACCGCATATGCCCATGCGAGTGAACTGCTGGTGAAGCGCGGCGACACCATCAAGCGCGGCCAGGTCATTGCCAAATCAGGCCAGTCGGGCGAGGTGGGTTCGCCGCAGCTTCACTTCGAGATCCGCAAGGGATCGAACCCAGTGGACCCGCTTCAATTCCTCAACGGCGCGTGAGCTGCGCCGATCGGGCATCTCGCCCCTTCGATGGTCGATCAGTTATCGCCCTTGACCGGCCAACTTTCAGCTGAGATAGGCCCGTTCTTCCTGCATTTGCAGAGAGGCAGGTATTTTGGTTCTTCGCTCCATTCGCGCCAGCTTTCCTGTGTGTAAAGTGCGGACGCGCCAAATGGACTGATCAGTCGCACCCTATAAAGCTCCGGATACACTTTGAGCGGCGATTTCGCCGCGTCGTGGAGGTGTAAAGATGATCAGGGGAGGTTGCGCTTGCGGTGGCATCCGCTTCGAAATCGACGAAGTCCGATCTTTGACCCATTGCCATTGCGTAATTTGTCGAAAGTTGACCGGCGCGGCATTTGCGACCTATGCCCATGTCGATTCCGATAAGTTCCGGCTCATTTCTGGCGAAGAGTTGACGGAAAAGTTCGAATCCGCCGCCGGCAGTTTCCGTAATTTCTGCAGAGTCTGCGGCTCAAGTGCACCGGGTAAAGCTCCTTATCTTCCGACTGTGAGCATCCCTGCCGGTTTACTCGATGATGATCCCGGAGTTCGCCCTCTGGTGCACGTGTTCACCAGCTCGAAGGCTACTTGGTGGGATATTGCCGACGATCTGCCAAAGCATGAAAAGTGGGTCCCGGGCTTCGAACCCAAACGGCTGACCTGAGGTGGATGCTTTGACTTGCCACGCCGGTTTACGCTTTCGCTGCCACCGGTCTCGTCCCTGCTGCACCCTCCTCCTCTCACGTCCGAGGAGGTCAGGTTGCCTCTGACAATCCGTGTGGCAACGATTGAGGATTTATCCGGCCTCTCCGATCTGTGTTTCAGATCTAAAGCCGTTTGGGGCTATGACGAGGAATTCATGGAAGCGTGTCGCCGAGAGTTATCGTTTGAACCGCGCGAATTGGAGTTGACAAGCATCGGAGTTGCCGAACGCGACGGCAAGCCAATCGGCGTTGCGCAGGTAAATATCATCAACGACGAAGCTAATTTAATGAAACTATTCGTCGAGCCGGGCGCGCTTCACAGGGGCGCTGGCAAAGCGTTGCTTGTTTGGGCCACCGACGTTGCCAAAAAACTGGGTGCCACCCGACTAACAATCGATGCCGATCCCGATGCGGCTCCCTTTTATCGCAAAATGGGAGCTTACGATGTCGGCCAAGCGCCCTCTGGCTCGGTGCCGGGAAGGATGTTGCCTAAACTAGCAATGAACCTTTGATCTGCCGGCTAGGCTCAGCTTCAAACCTGCGTTTCGGGTTCTCCCCGCCGTGAAACGTCTAAGAAAACCGTAGCTACTTCGCCGCGAGCCTTACGCCCAGCCGTCCGGCCAGCTCCTGCGTGAATTGCCAGGCTACGCGGCCAGAACGCGAGCCGCGTGTGGTCGACCACTCCAGGGCCTCGCGCTCAAGTTCCTCCTCGGCGATCTTGATGCCGAAGTGACCGCAATATCCTTTCACCATGGCGAGATATTCGTCCTGGCTGCAGCGGTGAAAGCCGAGCCAGAGACCGAAGCGGTCCGACAGTGAAACCTTCTCCTCCACGGCGTCACCGGGGTTGATAGCCGTCGAGCGCTCGTTTTCGATCATGTCGCGCGCCAGCAGATGCCGGCGATTGGAAGTCGCGTACAGAATTACGTTATCGGGCCGACCCTCGATCCCGCCCTCCAGCACCGCCTTGAGCGATTTGTATGAGGCGTCGTCGCCGTCAAACGACAGGTCATCGCAAAACACTATGAAATGGAAATCGGATGAGCGCAGCAGGTCCATCAGTGCAGGCAGGCTCTCAATGTCCTCGCGATGAATCTCGATCAATTTCAATCGCTCTGCCGACTTGCGGCTGAGATTGATGCTCGCATGCGCTGCCTTGACCAGCGATGACTTCCCCATTCCCCGCGCGCCCCAGAGCAAGGCGTTGTTGGCGGGCAGGCCCTCTGCGAACCGTTGGGTGTTCTCGATCAGGATGTCGCGCATTCGGTCGATTCCCTTGAGCAGGTCGAGATCGACGCGGCTGACGCGTGGCACCGGCGCCAGCCGCCCATTGGGGTGCCAGACGAAGGCATCGGCGTCGCGAAGTGAATCGATTTCCGGGACGGGCGAGGCCGCCGACAGATGGGCAGCTATTTTCTCCAGAGCCTGCGCGATCCGCTCGTCGGTGTTGTTGTTTCGTCGGGAAGACGGACGTTTCGCCGCAGCCGGGGCTAATTTGGTGGAGGCCGCGCTCGACTTCGCGCGAATGCCTGTATGCCGGGGCTTTTTTGACATTTCGGGACTTCCTGACGAAGCACCCATATCGGGCCTTGAAAGACGCCGCAAGCGGCGCAAATGAGGGTGTGGCGGCGTTGCAATTGGGACCGTGGCCGCTATAGTCCGCGCGAATTTGCCCGACCGACCGACGCGTGACGTGTTGGCGGTCGATTCCCGTTTCACGAGGATTGTTCGAATGCTGACTACACCTGCGTTTGCCCAGGCTGCGGCAGGCGGCGATACCAACAGCATGTTGATGTCGCTGCTGCCGTTCGCGCTGATCTTCGTGATCATGTATTTCCTGATTTTGCGGCCGCAGCAAAAAAAGGTGAAGGACCACGCCGAACTCGTGAAGAACATTCGCCGAGGCGACACGGTGGTGACCTCAGGCGGCCTGGTCGGCAAGGTGACAAAGGTTGTCGACGACGATCAGATCGAGTTCGAAATCTCGGACGGCGTCCGGGTGCGGCAAATGCGCCAGATGATTTCAGGGGTGCGCGCCAAGGGCGAGCCGGCGAAGGAAAAGGCTGAAATTGCAAAGGACGAGACGTCCGCGAGCTAGCCGAAGCGCCGCATTTCCCTGGATGACGGGTCAAGTCGATGTTGTATTTCACGCGGTGGAAGGCGCTGGCGATCATATTGACGGCGCTGGTGGTGTGCCTTTGCGCCGTTCCGAATTTCTTCCCCGAGGCAACGGTCAAGGGTTGGCCGGCCTGGGCGCAGCGGCGAATGGTGCTGGGGCTCGATCTGCAGGGCGGCTCCTACCTTCTGCTTGAAGTCGATTCCAATTACGTCAAGAAAGAGAAACTCGACCAGGTGCGCGATGATGTGCGCCGGACGTTGCGCGAAGCCAGGATCGGCTACACCGGCCTCGTCACCCGTCCGGACAGTGTCGAGGTCCGGGTCAAGGATAGCGATCTGCAAAACGCGCTGACAAAATTGCGCGAGCTATCGCAGCCGCTCGGAGGATTGCTCGGATCCAGCGGACAACGGAGCCTCCAGATTACCGATGCCGGCGGCGGCCTGATCAGGCTGACGGTCACTCAGGCGGCCATCACCGAGCGGATACGGCAGACCATCGAGCAATCGATTCAGATCGTCGAGCGCCGGGTGAACCAGCTCGGCACGGTTGAACCGCTGATCCAGCGTCAGGGCACGGACCGCATTCTGGTGCAGGTTCCGGGACTGCAGGACCCGAGCCGCCTGAAGGAATTGTTGGGCAAGACCGCTAAGATGGAATTCCGCATGGTCGATACGACTGTGCCGCCGGATCAGGCGCAACAGGGCAAGATACCGCCGGATTCCGAAGTGCTGATGAGTTCGACCTCACCGAAGATTCCCTATGTTATCAAGAAGCAGGTCCTCGTCTCCGGTGGTGATTTGACTGACGCCCAGCCTGGGTTCGACCAACGCTCGGGCGAGCCGATCGTCAGCTTCCGTTTCAACACCTCCGGCGCGCGCAAATTCGCGCAGGCAACTTCAGAAAATGTCGGGCAGCCCTTCGCGATCGTGCTGGACAACGAAGTCATTTCCGCTCCTGTCATTCGCGAACCCATCACCGGCGGCTCCGGACAGATATCCGGGAACTTTACGGTGCAGCAAGCCAACGATCTGGCGATCCTGTTGCGGGCCGGCGCTCTGCCGGCACCGCTGACGGTGATCGAGGAGCGCACTGTCGGCCCCGGGCTCGGCCAGGACTCCATCGAAAAAGGTGAACTCGCCGCCTATGTGGGTTCGATCATGGTGATCGTATTCATGCTCGTCACCTATCGGTTGTTCGGTGTCTTCGCCAACGTCGCGGTCGCCATCAACGTCGCGATGATTTTCGGCCTGCTGTCGCTGCTGAATGCGACGCTGACGTTGCCGGGAATCGCCGGAATCGTGCTGACTGTGGGTATCGCGGTCGATTCCAACGTTTTGATTTACGAGCGCATCCGCGAAGAGTTGCGCGGTGGTCGCAACGCGATTTCGGCTATTGATGCAGGCTTCAAACGCGCTCTCTCGACCATCCTGGACTCCAACATCACCACCTTCATCGCTGCCGCGGTGCTATTCTATATTGGCACCGGCCCGGTGCGCGGCTTCGCCGTGACGCTCGGCATCGGCATCATCACCACGGTTTTCACCGCGTTTACGCTTACCCGTCTGATAGTGGCGGGCTGGGTACGCTGGAAACGGCCGCAAGGCGTGCCGATCTAGCATGGGCCCGAAAGTGGATACCGGTTTCGGAGTAGCAGATCATGCCTCCCCATGAAAAAGCAGCGACGAACATGATCCGCCGTAGCTGGATCGGCTTCGCGCGAGAAGTGCGGAGCGCGCCGTGACACATTGGGTTCTGATCGGACTGGGCGTTCTTATTGTCGCGTTGACGGTCGTCAGTTGCTTCGGCTGGTTGCCATCACTTCGGATCGTGCCGGATAACACGCACTTTGACTTTACTCGTTTCCGCCGTATCAGCTTTCCGATTTCAGCGGCGCTCTCGATCTTCGCGATCACGCTGTTCTTCACGCATGGGCTGAACTTCGGTATCGACTTCAAGGGCGGTACGCTGATGGAGGTCCGGTCCAAATCGGGTGCGGTCGACATCGCGAAGATGCGCGCCACGCTCGGCGGCCTCGGATTGGGTGACATCCAGCTGCAGCAATTCGGCGGGCCGGACGAAGTGCTGATCAGGGTTGCCGAGCAGCCGGGAGGCGATGCCGCGCAACAGGAAGCCGTGCAGAAAGTGCGTGGCGCTCTCGGTGACGCTGTTGAGTACCGGCGGGTAGAAGTGGTCGGTCCTCGAGTTTCCGGTGAATTGCTGGCCTAAGGCATGCTCGGACTGATGCTCGCGATCTTTGCGATCCTGATCTATCTCTGGTTCCGGTTCGAATGGCAGTTCGCGCTCGGTGCGATGATCGCGAACGTTCACGACATCGTGCTGACGATCGGCTTTATGTCGATTTCGCAAGTTGATTTCGACCTCACCAGTATTGCCGCGCTATTGACGATTCTGGGATATTCGCTCAACGACACCGTCGTGATTTACGATCGTATCCGCGAAATGCTGCGTCGTTACAAGAAAATGCCGATGCCGCAATTGCTCAATGAATCCATCAACTCAACACTGTCCCGCTCGATCATTACTCACGTGACGGTGACGCTGGCGCTATTGGCGCTGTTGTTGTTTGGCGGCAACGCGATCCACAGCTTTACCGCGGTCATGATGTTCGGTGTCGTGCTGGTGGGCACGTATACTTCGATCTTCATCGCGGCCCCAATCCTGATCTATCTCGGCGTCGGCATCCATCGGGCCGACGCGCCGGAAAAACCGTCGAAGAAATAATCATGGCGAGCCGCTCGGACGCGCCGCATCTTCCGAGGTCCGCCCCGATCGAGGCCTACGGCAATGGCGGTTTCGCGTTTGCCGAGATGTCCCATCGCGGCTCTTTGCTGTGTCTCCCGGATGCGATGTGGGCATGGCCGGTCACGCGGCCCGAGGACATCGATAAGCGCTCATTGGAACGCGTATTCGACGCGGCCAACAGCATCGATACGTTAATAGTTGGCAGCGGCACCGGTGTGTGGCGGCCGCCGTCCGATCTTCGTCAAGCCTTGCGCGCGGTCAGCATCGTGGTCGACGCCATGCAAACCGGACCTGCGATTCGTACCTACAACATCATGATCGGCGAGCGGCGTCGCGTCGCCGCAGCGCTGATCGCAGTGCCATGAGTCGCGCCGACGCGGCCAGCGAGGCTGCCGAATTTTGCGCCGATTTGGTGCGCAATCACGATTTTGGCCGTTACGCGTCGAGCTTGTTTCTACCGGCTCGGCAGCGCCGCGCCGTGCTGGCGCTCTATGCGTTCAATGTCGAGATTTCGCGTGTGAGGGAAATGGTAAGCCAGCCGCTGCCCGGCGAGATACGGCTGCAATGGTGGACGGACATGCTTGCTGGCACTAGCCATGGCGGAATTGAAGGCAATCCGGTCGCGGCCGAACTCAATTTTGTCATTCAGCAGTGGGAGTTGCCGGTCGAGCGGCTGTCCCGCCTGGTCGATGAGCACCAGTTCGACCTCTACAACGATCCGATGCCCACCATGGCGGCGCTCGAAAGCTATCTCAACGATACCGTCTGCACGTTGTTCGCGCTTGCCGCGGAAATCACCGGGTGGCAAATCCCCGAAATTGAGCACCTTGCAAGGCACGCTGGCTTAGCCCAAGGCATGGCGCGTGTCGTAAGCGTGTTCCCGCTGGATAGCTCGCGGCGTCAGTTATTCCTGCCGCTGCAGCTGTTGGAGCGGCAAGCCAGCAGCATGGAGGATGCGTTTTCCGGAAAGGAAAACCCGAAGGTCAGAGCGGCACTGGATGATTTGCTCGGCAATGCCCGGGTTCACCTCGACGCGGCATTGACGCTGCTTGAGAGCATGCCGCCGGAAGTGAGGCCGGCGTTCCTGCCGCTGGCGCTGGTCGCGCGCGACCTGCGGCGGATGTCACGCGCGGATGCCAATCTGTTCACGCCGTCGACCACCTCGCGGCTTCGGACGCTGTGGACATTGTGGCGCGCGTCGCGGTCGGAATTGTTCGCATAACGCCGCACGGGGCCATCACAATCGTGCTCTGGCTCGCGTATCAGGTCGAGCGCCTCGCCAAATCGGCGGTCTCGAAATTAAAGCGGTCGCGTAGATTCTTGCGGGCTTCAAGAATGTCCTTCAGGAACGCCCGGTCAGTGTCGCTTCTCATCATCGGCTCGATCAGGTCGATCTGATTCATCGCGACAAGTTAGAGGATCTCGATCCGAGGCGTGCCAGCCGCGTCGCGTGGCAGGGCTTGAACCACCTGGATATGTTCGGGCGGTTTCGGGCCATTTGAGGCGGTGAGTTCGCTGCGCAATTGCATTTCCAATGTGACGCGATCTGCCTCGACAAATGCGTACAACCCGACGCCGCTGCGCCGATCGGCGAAGGCGACGATCGCGGCGTCCCGGACATCGGGATTCTTTCTGATCAGGTCAATCAATACCGGCGCGTCGTTGACCAATCGACGGCCGCCGCCTTCTCGATCGGTGAAGTTGAACAGCCCGCGAGTGACAGCGCGGTAAACCTTTTTTCCGGTTTTCAGCCAGACCCGCGCGACCAACGATTTGCGCGCCAATATCTTGCGCTCGCTCGGCGTCAACGCATTCGGCGCGTAGGTGCGCTTATGCTTGAGCAGATGCCTGAGATCCTCATAAGCCGCAATCCGGAACAGTCGGCCGCGCGTCTCGAAGCAGGCGGCGAGTTGGAAATCAGTGAGGTACGCCTGACCATCGCTGCCGCGCAACCAGTTCTGTTCCTTTGCAAGATCGTTATGGCAGATGCCCGCGCGGTGCAGCGTCCGGAGCGCTTTCTTCGCGGAACGGAAATAACTGACATCGTCCGAAGGTTTTGCGAGATGCAGCGCCACGCCGTCGATGAATCCGCGCACCAAAGCCGAGCGTCCGGCCCAAAGCAATTCCGGCCCGACGTTCAGACCCCGCGCTTTGGCAAGGGCACGACGCTCGCGCCCGAACAGATGGCGCGCGGGGATATAGGACCACCAGGGTACGTAATCGAGACGCCGCAGTACCGCACTGACCTCGGCGACTTGCGCCTCACCGCTGCGAAACCGGCCGCGCTCGACCGTGGAGAACACGTCCCGCTTCAGCAGCACGCCCTCGGTCCATCGCTCCGACAAGACAGCGGCGTCGTCTTTTGGCAATTTCATCAGCCGCTCATGCCGCCGCAGCGATGTTCAGGTTGTCGGCGATCCACCGATCGAGATCGGCCAAAGCGCGAGCGCTGATGGCTTGCCTCTTTGCAACGGCCTTTTCGCTGCCGGGCAGGCGCGTGCCGTCCGGTTTTCTGGT
>NZ_DATEPI010000085.1:0-27839 GCF_035273305.1 Bradyrhizobium sp.
TGGGTGCCCCTCATGCGGCCAGCGCAAGGGGGACAACTCACGACAAACTGACTTCAAAGCACCCGTTTTGCAACGGATCGCACGGTTTTGCCACGCGCTTTCACCTGTGTCTGTCACCGCCAGGCAACGGTTCGACGGTCCCCGGGATTGGAAAAACCGTGCAGCGAGTGAAAGCTAATCGGCATCGTCTGTGCCGCCCCGCACAGAATGATTGTCGACGGTCTCATCGAGTTTTCGATAAAGTGTGGAGCGCCCGATCTTCAGCCGACGCGCAACCTCGGACATCTGGCCGCGGTAGTGCGAGATCGCGAACCGAATGATCTCGCTCTCCAGTTCTTCGAGGGGCCGCATCTCTCCGGCATCGGTCAACATGCCCAGCATCCCGGCTGCGGTCGCTATCGGCGCGATCGGTATCTCAGTACCGGAAATCATGGCTGGTTCATTGGGATGAGATGCCACGAGGATCAGAGGCTCGCCATCAGAACTGTTGGTATCGATGCTGGCGGCTGAGTGCGCGGCAGCCTGCGGAAAATCCGCGACCCCAAGCTCGTCATGATCGCTCATCACCACGGCGCGGTACACCGCGTTTTCGAGCTGCCGGATATTTCCCGGCCATTCAAGCTGCGACAGGTGAGCCATCGCCTCACCGCTGATGCCGCTGATGTGCCGGTTTTCTTCCGCGCAGAACCTTGCGAGGAAGTGCCGCAACAGGTGCGGGATGTCTTCGCGGCGCATCCGCAGCGGCGGAATCGTCAGCGGCAGCACATGCAGGCGATAGAACAGGTCTTCTCGAAATTGGCCTTCTTTGACGCGCTCGAGCAGCTTGCGGTTGGTTGCCGAGATAATGCGGACATCGACCTTCACCGGCTTGCGTCCGCCGACCGCCTCGACGGTGCCCTCCTGCAGCGCCCGCAGCAGTTTGACCTGCGCTGCGAGCGGCAATTCGCTGATCTCGTCCAGGAACAGCGTGCCGCCGGACGCCTCGACGAATTTGCCCGTGTGGCGGTCGGTGGCGCCGGTGAAGGCGCCCTTCTCATGACCGAACAGGATCGATTCCACCAGATTGTCGGGAATTGCGCCGCAATTGACAGCGACGAACGGCTTCGATTTGCGTTCTCCGGTGCCGTGGATCGCGCGCGCGAACAGCTCCTTGCCGACGCCGGATTCGCCTTCGATCAACACAGGTATTGTGGAGGCGGCTGCCTTTTGCGCGATCCGCAGCACGCTGGTCATCGCCTCGCTACGGGTGATGATATCGGCAAAGGTCAAGCGGCCTTCACGACTGTGACGGATGCGCTGCAGCTCGCCCTTTAGCGCGCTGGTGTTGAGCGCGTTGCGCAATGAGACCTGCAACCGTTCGACGCCGACGGGCTTCACCACGAAATCCTGCGCGCCCGCGCGCATCGCCGACACCACATTATCGATACCGCCGTGGGCGGTTTGCACGACGACCGGAATATTGAGGCCGGCCTCTCGCATTTTGGCCAGCACGCCCATGCCATCGAGACCGGGCATGACCAGATCCAGCACCACGGCATCGATCACAGGAGCATCGGCGCTGGTCAGCAGCGTCATGACTGCGTCGCCGCTATCGACGACCATGGTCTCATAGCCGCATTTCTGCACCATGTTTTCGACCAGGCGGCGCTGAACCGGGTCGTCGTCGGCAATCAAAATGCTGGCAGCCATGGCTTTCCCCGCGCACTACAACTATCTGTCTCGAATCGGGGCACTCTCGCCGATGCCGATTAACGCGCTCTTAAACGTTGCCCTCCCGCCTTCCCCTCCCACTTCTCGCATTCCGATTGAACCCAGGTTTCGAACAAGATGAACTCGCGCTCGACCCCCGCTCTTCGCAAACCGTCCACTCAACGCAAGCCCGCCAGCAAGAAAGCGTTAGCCAAATCCAAATCCGGAAAGCTGCCTGAATGGAATCTGGCTGATCTCTATTCCGGCATCAACGCACCGGAAATCACACGCGACCTTGAGAAGCTGGACAAGGAATGCGTTGCGTTTGAGACCGACTATAAAGGCAAGCTCGCCGAACAGACCGCCCGTGAACGAGGCGGCGAATGGCTCGCCGAAGCGGTAAGGCGCTATGAGGCGATTGACGATCTCGCCGGGCGCCTCGGCTCGTATGCAGGTTTGGTTCACGCCGGCGACAGCGTCAATCCGGTGCTAACCAAGTTTTACGGGGATGTTTCGGAGCGGCTGACGAATGCCTCGGTACATCTGTTGTTCTTCGCGCTCGAGCTTAACCGCGTCGATGATGCCGTGATCGAACGCGCGATGCAGGCGCCAGAGCTGGCGCACTACCGTCCCTGGATCGAAGATCTGCGCAAGGACAAGCCGTATCAGCTTGAAGATCGGGTCGAGCAGCTATTCCACGAGAAGTCGCAGAGCGGCTATTCCGCCTGGAATCGGCTCTTCGACCAGACTATTTCCGGTCTGCGGTTTAAGGTCGGCAGCAGGGATCTGGCGATCGAGCCGACGCTCAGTCTGCTGCAGGATCGCGCCGCCGGAAAGCGAAGGGCGGCAGGGCAGGCGCTGGCGAAGACCTTCAAGGCAAATGAACGGACCTTCGCGCTCATCACCAATACGCTCGCCAAGGACAAGGAAATTTCGGATAGATGGCGCGGATTCCAGGACGTGGCGGATTCGCGCCACCTTAATAACCGCGTGGAGCCCGAGGTTGTCGATGCGCTGGTGGCTTCGGTTCGCGCAGCCTATCCTCGGCTCTCGCACAGGTACTATCAACTCAAGGCGCGCTGGTTCAAAAAGAAGAAACTGGCGCATTGGGATCGCAATGCGCCGCTGCCATTCGCCGCGACCGGGAGCATCGGCTGGCCGGACGCTCGGAACATGGTCCTGACGGCCTATCGCGGATTCTCGCCCGAGATGGCGAGCATCGCCGAACGATTTTTCACCGATTGCTGGATCGATGCGCCGGTGCGGCCGGGGAAGGCGCCCGGTGCGTTCTCGCATCCTACCACGCCATCGGCGCATCCATACGTGCTGATGAACTATCAGGGCAAGCCGCGCGATGTGATGACTCTCGCTCATGAACTCGGGCACGGCGTGCATCAGGTGCTGGCCGCGAAAAACGGCGCACTGATGGCTCCGACGCCCCTGACGCTTGCAGAAACTGCGAGCGTGTTTGGCGAAATGCTGACGTTCAAGCGGCTATTAGCAGAGACCACGAGGGCGAAGCAACGCCAGGCGCTGCTTGCCGGTAAGGTCGAGGACATGATCAACACGGTGGTGCGGCAGATCGCGTTCTACACGTTCGAGCGCGCCATTCACACCGAGAGGCGCAATGGCGAATTGACCGCGGAGCGGATTGGCGAAATCTGGCTCAGCGTTCAGGGTGAGAGCCTCGGGCCGGCAATCGATATCCGCCCCGGCTACGAGAATTTCTGGATGTATATCCCGCATTTCATACATTCGCCGTTCTACGTTTACGCTTATGCGTTCGGCGATTGCCTGGTGAATTCGCTGTATGCCGTTTACGAACACGCCCAGGCGGGCTTTGCCGAGCGCTATCTCGCGATGCTCGCGGCCGGCGGCACCAAGCATTATTCCGAATTGCTCAAGCCGTTCGGGCTCGACGCCAAAGACCCTAAGTTCTGGGAGGGCGGCCTGTCGGTCATCGCGGGCATGATCGACGAGTTGGAAGAGATGTCCTGAGGCAGGCTGCGTGTCGGCCGCCTTCCAACCCCAAACAGCCCTGGATAGGCGTCCGCGGACCCGATGCCTCGGCAACGCAGCGGGTGCAGAAAAGTCCGGCCGACGTTGCCCTGTCCAATGGATTGCGGTAATTCCACGGCAGACCCGAACACGAACCGGAGACACTGATGGCTGAGCACAATGAGGTGGCCTACACGACGGCCGACGGGAATGATTATGCGGCCCATGAGCAGACCTATGAAGGTTTCATCATGCTCGTGAAATACGGCACGGCCGCTGTCGTCTTTATCTTAGCCATGATGGCGATCTTCCTGACCTGATCGACCTTCAGATTGCGCCGCCGCTCGGCCGCGCAACTCAAACAACTGCACGCGGCCGCATACAATCCGGTATCCACGCCTGCAGAATTAGCGTTAGCTTGTTCGCGCGTGTGCACCTCGCGCCGGAGGTCTTATGAAGATTGCGGTTGCCAAGGAAGTCGATTCCTCCGAGCCGCGGGTGGCGGCCTCGCCCGACACGGTAAAGAAATTCAAGGCGCTGGGGGTCGATGTCGCCGTCCAGCCGGGTGCCGGCATCAAATCCGGCCTGCCGGATTCGGAATTTGCCGCTGCGGGAGCCAGCGTCAGCGCCGATGCGCTGAAAGACGCTGATATTGTGATCAAGGTGAAGCGCCCCGAGCCTTCCGAACTTGCCAACTACAAGCGTGGCGCGCTGGTCATCGCCATCATGGATCCCTACGGCAACGATGCCGCGCTCAAGGCGATGGCAGACGCCGGTATATCGGCCTTTGCAATGGAATTGATGCCGCGCATCACCCGCGCCCAGGTCATGGACGTGTTATCGAGCCAGGCCAATCTCGCCGGCTACCGCGCGGTGATCGAGGCGGCGGAATCGTTCGGTCGTGCCTTTCCGATGATGATGACGGCGGCGGGCACGATTCCGGCGGCCAAGGTGTTCGTGATGGGCGTCGGTGTCGCCGGCCTGCAGGCGATCGCGACCGCGCGGCGGCTGGGCGCCGTAGTCACGGCCACCGACGTGCGTCCGGCCGTCAAGGAGCAGGTCGAAAGTCTCGGGGCCAAATTCCTCGCGGTCGAGGATGAAGAATTCAAGCAGGCGGAAACGGCCGGCGGATACGCCAAGGAAATGTCAAAGGAGTATCAAGCCAAGCAGGCCGCGCTCACCGCCGAGCACATCAAAAAGCAGGACATCATCATTACTACTGCGCTCATTCCCGGTCGGCCCGCGCCTCGCCTCGTCACCGCTGACATGGTGAAGTCGATGAAGCCGGGATCGGTCCTGGTCGATCTCGCCGTCGAGCGTGGCGGCAACGTCGAGGGTGCCAGAGCCGGCGAAGTCGCCGATGTTGGCGGCATCAAGATCGTCGGGTTTACCAATGTCGCCGGCCGCGTCGCTGCCTCGGCCTCCAGCCTTTACGCGCGCAATCTGTTTTCCTTTATCGAAACCCTGATCGATAAGTCGACCAAGTCGCTTGCGGTGAAGTGGGACGACGAACTGGTCAAGGCCACCGCCCTGACCAAGGATGGCGCCGTCATTCATCCGAATTTCCAGCCCACGACCTAAAGGAGAGCCGCCTATGGATCATATTGCGCAAGCCGTCGATCCCTTCGTGTTCCGGCTTTCGATTTTTGTGCTGGCCGTGTTCGTCGGTTATTTCGTGGTCTGGTCGGTGACCCCTGCGCTGCATACGCCGTTGATGTCCGTGACCAATGCCATCTCCTCCGTGATCGTGGTCGGTGCGTTGCTCGCGGTTGGCGTCGCACTGGTCGGCAATGGCGGTGTCTGGGCGCGCGGCTTCGGCTTCGTGGCGCTGGTGTTTGCCTGCGTCAACATCTTCGGCGGCTTCCTGGTCACGCAGCGGATGCTCGCAATGTACAAGAAGAAAGCCAAGTGAAACGGATGCATCTCGCGGTGACAAAGATTATAGGGGCCTGAGATGAACGCTAATCTTGCCGCGGTTCTATACCTTATCGCCGGGGTGCTGTTCATTCTGTCGCTGCGCGGGCTTTCGAGCCCGGCGTCTTCCCGGCAGGGCAACTTGTTCGGCATGACGGGAATGGCGATCGCGGTGGCGACAACGCTCGCCGCCCATCCGCCGGCCGATGGCGTTGGCTGGTTGCTGGTGGTGCTCGGGGTCGCGATCGGCGGCTCGATCGGTGCTGTGATCGCCCGTCGAGTACCGATGACCTCGATGCCGGAATTGGTGGCGGCGTTCCATTCGCTAGTCGGCATGGCCGCCGTGCTGGTTGCGGCCGGTGCGTTCTACGCGCCGGAAGCGTTCGACATCGGCACGCCCGGCCACATCCATCCGCAGAGCCTGGTTGAAATGTCGCTCGGCGTCGCCATCGGCGCACTGACCTTCACCGGCTCGGTGATCGCATTCGCGAAACTTTCAGGACGCATGAGCGGCGCGCCAATCATCCTTCCGGCGCGGCATATCATCAATATTGTTTTGGGCCTGGCGTTACTGTTGTTCATCGTCCGCCTCGTGCTCACCGGCGGCGCGCTGGATTTTTGGCTGATTACGGTCCTGGCTCTGGCGCTGGGCGCGCTGCTGATCATCCCGATCGGCGGCGCCGACATGCCGGTCGTGATCTCGATGCTGAATTCCTATTCCGGCTGGGCAGCCGCGGGCATCGGATTCACGCTTGGAAATTCAGCGCTGATCATCACTGGCGCGCTGGTCGGCTCATCCGGTGCGATCTTGTCCTACATCATGTGCCACGCCATGAACCGCTCGTTTATTTCGGTGATCCTCGGCGGGTTCGGCGGTGAGACGGCGGCGGCAGGCGGGGCAGCGGCCGAAGCACGTCCGGTAAAATTAGGCTCCGCAGACGATGCGGCGTTTATCATGAAGAACGCGCAGAAGGTCATTATCGTGCCCGGCTACGGCATGGCGGTGGCGCAGGCGCAGCACGCGCTTCGCGAGATGGCCGACACTCTGAAGAAAGAAGGCGTCGAGGTGAAGTACGCGATTCATCCCGTAGCTGGCAGGATGCCCGGCCACATGAACGTGCTGCTCGCGGAAGCCAATGTGCCCTATGACGAGGTCTTCGAGCTGGAAGATATCAATTCGGAATTTGCCCAGGCTGACGTGGCCTTCGTGATCGGCGCCAACGACGTCACCAATCCAGCGGCGGAGGACGATCCGAAATCGCCGATCTACGGCATGCCGGTACTGCAGGTATGGAAAGCCGGCACCGTGATGTTCATCAAGCGATCACTCGCTTCCGGCTATGCAGGTATCGACAATCCCCTGTTCTACCGCGACAACACCATGATGCTGCTTGGTGACGCCAAGAAGATGACCGAGAACATCGTCAAGGCGATGTAGTGGAGGTGAGTTGTGGTGGCGCGGCGTCAAATCATATTGGGCGCCGCTGCTGCCGTCGGAAGCGCAATGATTCGGCCGCTCGCAGCCGCGCCATTGAGTGACGAGAAATAGGGCTTTGTGCGCGCAGCGCCCTGTTCGTTACACTGCGTCCGAGCAATGGCTGCCGGCGATCCGGGTCATTCGTGAAGTCGTGCTTCCGAGCTTGTTGTAGCTCTGCGTAAGCAGCCGATTGTTTTCGGAACTCGTGTTCTAAACGGCTTTGAGGGTCCAGTCAGATGAGCGCGCACGGCCCGACGCCGCGATCGGCATGGATCTTCCCGGCACTAGGCGCGCTGCTTTTCACTGGCGCCACCGCGCTCGGCTTCACATTCACCCCGTCACTTGTCGGAATGCTGTTCGCGGCGGTGCTGCTCGTGATCCTGTTCGGAACGGTATTTGCAGCTGTGCATCATGCGGAGGTGATCGCGGAGCGAATCGGGGAACCCTACGGCACGCTGTTGTTGACGCTTTCGGTCACGATCATTGAGGTCGCGCTGATCGCCACCATTATGCTGGGCGAAAAGCCTGTGCCCACATTGGCGCGCGACACCGTCTTTGCGGTGGTGATGATCGTCGCAATGGCCTGGTCGGAATTTGCATCCTGGCCGGCGGACTGCGCTATCGCGAGCAGGATGTCCAGGTCTCGGGATCGACTCTTTATCTGAGTGTCCTCGTCGTGCTGGCCACGATTACCCTGATCTTGCCGAACTACACGCTCACGTCGCCGGGACCGGTCTATTCGGCCGGACAGCTTGGTTTCGTCAGCGTCGTTACTCTCATTCTCTACGCGGTATTTCTCTATACCCAGACGGTTCGACACCGCGACTATTTCGTCGGTAAATCAGCAGGCTTTGCGCATGACGGTGCGGTCACGTCTAGCCGGATGCTCGGCTTGAACCTCTTGCTGCTGGTGCTGTCGCTCGTCGTGGTCGTACTGCTCGCGAAAAAGTTCTCGCTGGTTATGGACTTCGTCAGCGCATCGATCGGCGCACCACCCGCCTTCGCGGGGGTAGTAGTGGCGCTGCTAATCCTTTTGCCCGAGAGCGTCGCTGCGGTTGCCGCGGCACACAAGAACGATCTGCAGAAGAGCATCAATCTCGCGCTTGGCTCATCGCTGGCAACTATCGGGCTGACGATTCCGGCCGTTGCGATTGCGGCCTACGTGTTGGACAAGCAACTCATCCTTGGGGTCGACGCGCAAGGCATGGTCCTCCTTCTCATGACCTTCGTCGTGAGCATGCTGACTTTCGGGACCGGCCGTACCAACATCCTGTTCGGGCTGGTCCACCTCGTGGTATTTGCTGTCTTTCTATTCATGGTTTTCGTGCCCTAAGCGGGCGGGAGTTAGCGAGAATGATCAGCGCCGAATCGGAGGTTCAGGTCGATACCCCGGAGGTTCGGGTTACCCGGTGGCGGCTGTCGCCGGGCAGCTCCACCGGACATCACATTCACGAGATGGACTATGTGATCGTGCCGGTGACTTCAGGCGAAATGACCATCGTGGCGCCCGGCGGCGAACGCTCAAAGGCGCAGCTTGGGGCCGGGAAATCCTACTTCCGCAAGGCCGGCGTCGAGCACGATGTGCTCAATGAGTCAGCCGAAGAGATCGTGTTTTTGGAAGTCGAATTGAAACCATAACGCCGCCCTCGAGCCGCTTGCCATCGATCCGTCTCAGTTGATCCCTGAATGCGCCTCAAAGTTTCAGCATCAGAACAGCCGGGGAGTGGCCGGAATGCTGAAATACGTCTCCAAATTCGCGATGGACATACTGCCCTCGGTCGCTGCGACCATTATCGGGGCCTATATCGTCAACCATTACATCACCGCCAAACCCGCCGCCGATGCCCCGGCCGCGGTGTCCGCCGCGAGTTCGAACAAGGCCGATGCGAAAGGCGATGGGAAGCCCTCAAGCGCTTCCACAGACCACGCCAATCTGCCCGGGCCGGGGGTGACGGCCAAGGGCATTTCCGAAAAGGCGATGTTCGAGAAGACGGCCGGCGAGAAGCCCGCCGCCGATAAGCCTGCGCTCGTCGAGAAGTCTTCCGAGAAATCCGCCGAGAAGCCGGCCGAGACCGCGAGCATCCCGATAGAGACACGGCGCCGTCAGGCGGGTGCGCGGGAAAAGGGGCCGTTCAAATCTGCTTCCGCGCCGCCGATTGAGCCGGCGGTTGCGCCCGAGGAGCATCGCGATGCCAACGAGCTGGCACGTGCAGCGATCGAGCGGCTGCGTGGCTCGAATGATGGATCGCCGCGCGCGCAGGAAGCCAGCCGGCTTCCCGATCCGCCGCGGGTCCCGGAGGCGGCTCACCTCGTAGCGGCCCCACCCATCCCGGCTCCTGTCGCGTCCTCACCGCCGCCGCTTCCGCCTGCGATCATGGTCTCTACGCCGCCAACCGAGACTTCACCGGCGCCGGTTGAAGTCGACAACCCCAATCGGCCCACTCCGCCAGCTGAGATCCCGACGGCTTCGGTTCCAGCGGGACCGCTTGATCTACGGGCTGAAGCCGCGCAGCCGCCAAGGCGAGAGCACCCCAACGTGGCGGAAGAGATGCTGCTGGCGGCGAAATCGGTATTCCATGCGGTGCTGCCGAAATAGCTCCGAACGCCGGCTTGGCATCTATCAGGATCTGCCGGCGACCCGGGCAAAGCCGGTTCGCGCAGTTTCGTCCTTGGGATGAAGATTGATTGCGCGCGTATATGACTCGGCGGCCTTGGCCTTATCGCCGAGGCGTTCATAAGCGAGACCGCGCGTGGTCCAGATTTGAACGTTCTGCGGGTCGTCCTGCGCCGCCTCGTCGAGATCGGCGCCGGCTTCCTTGGTCTTGTTTAGCGCGAGGTAACTGATTGCGCGACCAAGCAGCGGCTCGGCCTGCTGCGGCCTCAGGCCATTCGCCGCCGTAAAATCATCGACCGCCAATTGGTGCTGCTTTTCGCCTTGGTACAGAAGGCCGCGGCCATACAAGGCATCCGCATTGTTCGGATCGATCTCGATGGCGTTATTGAATGCGGCGAGCGCCTCTTCTGTTTTGCCGGATCGGGCCAGCGTCTGAGCGCGCACGGTGACGGCCTGAGCCTCCGTCACGGCGATTGCGGCTGGAGCAGGCTTGGGAGAGTCCGATCTCTCAGCAATGGCTGACAGGGATCCCAGGTCGAACGAGCAGCCGCAGAGCGCCAATGCGAGCAAGGTTGCCAGCGCAGTTAGCGCGCGCTGACTGCGAACCGAAGGTCCGGAGCGATGAGGACCTGGAGTTGACATGCTGCTGAATCACTCACGCGGCGGAGAGCTTCTTGGTAGCGTGCCGCGCGGCAAATTGCATTGATCAAAAACGAACAACCCAAAACAAAACACGAAAAAACAACGCAAAAAAAGCGGGCTCCAAAGCCCGCGTTGTCGGATTGATACGCTCGGATTTCGTTTAGCGTGGCCCGCGTGGACCAGCCCCGGGACCGCCGCGACCACCGGCGCCACCGCGCTCCGCGCCGGGCCCGGCGCCGAATACCGGCTTCGGTTTCATCGGCAGCAGGCCTTCGCGCTGCAGCTTCTTGCGGGCCAGCTTGCGCGCGCGGCGCACGGCTTCGGCCTTTTCACGGGCCTTCTTTTCAGAAGGCTTTTCATAGTGGCCGCGGAGCTTCATCTCGCGGAAAATACCCTCGCGCTGCATCTTCTTCTTCAGCGCCTTGAGGGCCTGGTCGACATTGTTATCGCGAACGAGAACCTGCACGCGGCATCCTCTTCAATTGATCGGATTAGGTAAAGCAAAGGGCCGGCGAAAGGCCTGGCCCTTAACCCTGAGCGCGCGGATGTATCAGAGAAACCCGGTAATGTCCACCTGCGCGATAGCAATTGGTCGCGCCAGGCCCGGCAAGATCAAGGCTTTTGCTCGGGATCGGGCCGGTTTGGCGGGAACACCTGCGTCACATGCCCCATCTTGCGGCCGGGTCGCGGTGCGCCCTTGCCATAGAGGTGGACGGTCGCGCCAGGGACAGTCAGCCATTCTTCGTAAGTATGGATGTCATCGCCGATCAGGTTGGTCATGGTGACGGGGGCATGGCGGATCGGCTTGCCTAGCTGCCAGCCGGCAATGGCGCGGATGTGCTGCTCGAATTGTGAAATCGATGCCCCGTCGAGCGTCCAATGTCCGGAGTTGTGCACCCGCGGCGCGATCTCGTTGACCAGGAGCTGCGGACCCCGCTCGCCTGGAACCACGAACATCTCGACCGCGAGCACGCCGACATAGTTGAGGGCGTTGGCGATCTTTTCAGCAATGCCCCGCGCCTGTTCCGCGAGTGCATCGGAGATTTCGGCGGGAGCCCGTGAAATTTTCAGGATGTGATCACGATGCTCGTTTTCGGTCACGTCGAAGCATTCGACTTGGCCGTCAGCGGAGCGCGCCACGATCACCGAGATCTCGCGCTCGAACGCAACGAAGGTTTCGAGAATTGCGGATCTGGTCTCGAGCTCTTCCCAAATATGGTCGAGATCGGCCTCATCTCGTAGTAGCACCTGGCCTTTGCCATCATAGCCAAAGCGGCGGGTCTTGAGTACGGCCGGCAATCCGATGCGCGCGATCGCGGCACGCAGGCTCGCTGCCGAGGACACGTCGGCATAATCAGCGGTGCCGATGCCCAATGCTTTTACAAAGTCTTTTTCCGCGAGGCGATCTTGCGTGGTTTCCAGGACTTTCCGGTCCGGCAGCACCGGTCGGCGCGCCCCAAGGATCATCGCGGCCGCAGCTGGCACGTTCTCGAATTCATAGGTGATGACGTCGACGTCGTTGGCGAACAGCTCCAGCGCTTCGACATCGGCATATTCGGCGCAGGTGGCATTCAACACCACATCGAACGCCGGCGAATCCGGGTCTGGTGAGAACACCTGGCATCGCAATCCGAGCCGCGATGCCGCTGTTGCCAGCATTCGCCCCAGTTGCCCGCCGCCGAGAATTCCGATGGTATCGCCAGGCTTCAGCTTGACGTGGGGGAGAGCGGTCACGCAGAGCCCTCCGGCCGCTCGCTTACCGCTTCGGTCTGAGCCTTGCGCCAGGCGGCAAGACGGTTTGCCACCGCCGAATCACTCAGCGCGAGCACGCTCGCCGCGAGCAGCGCGGCGTTGATGGCGCCGGCCTTGCCGATAGCGAGCGTCCCGACCGGAACGCCTGCCGGCATTTGGACGATCGAATAAAGCGAATCAACGCCGGACAACGTCTTGGATTCGATCGGAACCCCGAATACCGGAAGTTCGGTCAGCGATGCCGTCATCCCCGGCAGATGCGCGGCGCCTCCGGCGCCTGCGATAACAATCATGAAGCCGGCCGCCTTGGCTCCCTTGGCAAAGGCGAACAGTCGATCCGGGGTGCGATGCGCCGAGACGATGTGTTTCTCGCTGGAAATGCCAAGCGCATTCAGCGTGTCGGCGGCATGGCGCATGGTTTCCCAGTCCGACTGGCTTCCCATGATGATGGCGACTGGGGCGGGCATTCGTTAATTCTTTCGGGAATCCAAAAACATAGGCCGGAGTATAAGATCGGCCCAAGGTTCGGCAAGACGTGGCGAGGGGTTCGGAATGGACTATCCTGTCTTGGTGAATTCCGGCAAGCCTTCTTCGCGCAGCATATGGAATTCGGTTTTACGAAACCGAAACGCAGCAAATCACGCGGGAGGGTCCGATTTAGGGAAACCTGGTCAGCGCCTTGAGGAAGCCCATGAAGAAGAAACCAGGTGGCGGACGGCTTGCAAAAATCCGCACTAAAGCCGCCGCAAAAAGCCGGACCGCCCGGCCTGGCGCAAAACCGGCGAAAAGGCCGGCTCCGACACCCCGGTTGTCGCCCGTCTCAAATGATCCGAAACGGACGATCCGCCGACTCAGGACCCAGTTGGCCCAGGCGCTGGCCAGAATCGAGGAATTGGAAGCCTCTGCCGATACCGATTTCCTGCTCGATATTCCGAACCGGCGCGGCTTCGAACGCGAGCTCGACCGCTCGATCGCGTATATCAAGCGCTATCATGCGACCGGCGCTCTGATCGTGCTCGATGTGGATCGTTTGAAGCCGATCAACGATGCCTTTGGTCATGCGGCGGGAGATCAGGTTTTAAAGGCCGTGGCGGAGGCCCTGTGCGCAGAGGTCCGCTCTTCAGATGTAATCGGTCGGCTAGGCGGCGATGAATTTGCGCTTCTGTTGTGGAATCTGACCGAGACGGATGCGCGCGCGAAAGCCGTATCGCTAGAGCAAGCCGTTGACCGGCTGGTCTTCACGTTCGATGGGCAGACCGTTGCCGCGGGTGCATCCGCCGGCGTGGCCATTCTCGGTGCCCATGCGGATTCGGGAAGGGCGCTGGAAGAAGCCGATAGCGCGATGTATGTGCGCAAACTGCAAAGACGGCAGGAGGCAAACCGTAGCGCCGGCAAAGCCTAGACCAGACTCGGCTCGTGTGGGTCATTCCGTCAGCACATGACGGGAGCAGGGCACGAAGCTGGTTGACTAGCTGAAGCCGGTTTTGATGATCACGCGAAGCTTATCAAAGACCGCTCAGATCGTCCGGCACGTTGCCGAATTTCCTGAGCAGCTTGGCTTCGGCGAATTCGCCTGACATGGGGTCGCCGGTGCGGCTGAAAGCAACTGCACCGATGCTGCCCGCGGCTCTGGACAAAATCTCGGCGCGCCTTAACGCCGATGAAGAGCTCTGGCATTCTTCCGCTGCGCCGGCCATTGGCGAGCCGGTCTCGTCCTGCAGGAATGGCATCGCGACATAATAGGTGAGATCAGCCATGTTCTCAGCTCCATTTAGTCAGGCAGCATCATTCCCGGCTGCCTGCAATCCCCGCCCTGCATTTCCTGCAATTCCGCCTCGAGATATTCATTGACCATGATCAGCGCCTTGATCGTGCTGCGCAGATTTCCGTTGCACATCGCGATCGCCTGGTCGCAGGCCTGCTCGTAACGATCGTACTGAGAAAATGAAGCAGCTTCGGACATGAGGAGCCTTCCATTAAGTGGGAGACTGAAATCATGTTCCTCTTTTGTTCTCGCGGAGTCAAGAGCGAAGGAGCCACGCTTCATCCCTGAAATTTTCTCTGACCGACGTCCACATTTGCGATTGGCGGCCCGGACCGCTCACAAGGCTAGGCGATGATATCGGGCGTGATCTGGTCTTCGATGAAGGCGATGCGGTCCCGAAGCTGCAGCTTGCGTTTTTTCAATCTTTGCAGCCGCAGCAGATCCGGAGCGGGAGATTGATGCAACGCGTCGATCGCCGCATCGAGATCCCGGTGCTCCTGTTGCAGCCGTGCGAGCTCGGTTTCGAGTTCGCGCTGATCTTCCTCGGTCATGATCTACGTTAGCTGAAAAACGCGACCCGAAAAGGTTCCGGACGCGGCTTATATTTTGTTTAGCTTACACCAAGCCGCCCTCGGTTCCATGCTCGCAATTCGCTACATTTGATATCAAATATGATGACGCGCTTTGCGATACCCATCGACAGATTCGCAACGTGGTGTACACTTGATTGTCCGGATCGAATCTGAGGTCTGTTTCAACCGAGGAGGCTTGGTATGGCAATTGAGGCGCATCTCGTTGAACTGGAACGCAAACACAAAGTTCTTGAAAACGAATTGCATGAAGCTCTCATCCACCTCTCAACAGATGATCTGCAGATTGTCGAATTGAAGCGCCGAAAATTGATGGTTAAGGACGCAATCGAGCGGTTAAGGCATACCGCCGCGGAAACGATGCACTAGACAATACTCCTCAGACGGCACTCCTCAGACGGCCCTGCTGGTTAGCCGGGATGAACGTAACGGCGCTCATCCCTCGGCCCTCCTTCACGTTTCCGCTATTTCTTTAACGTGGTCGGCGATCGCGAGGGATGATGTCAGTCCCGGCGATTCAATGCCGAACAGGTTGATCAGTCCATTGACGCCATGATCCCGCGGTCCCTGGATAAGGAAGTCCTGCGCGGCCACCGCGGGCGGGACGATCTTCGGACGAATCCCTGAATAGCTCGGCATCAACGCGCCATCCGGCAGCGCCGGCCAATAGCGGCGAATCGCGGGATAAAACCGGTCCGCTCGCGCCGGATCGACGGTGTAGTCGATCCTCTCCACCCACTCGACGTCGGGTCCGAACCGAGCCTGTCCAGCCATATCGAGTGTGAGGTGGACGCCGAGCCCGCCGGGTTCGGGCACCGGGTAAATCAGATGAGAAAACGGCGCTCGCGAACTGCAGCTGAAATAATTGCCCTTCGCAAAGTATGCCGGCGGTATCGACTCGATGGGCATCCCGTCAATGCGGCGCGCGATTGCTGGCGCATCAAGTCCCGCGGCGTTGACGAGCAGCCGGCATCGAAGCGAAATCGGCGCCGCGCCGCCGGCGTCAATTTCGATGCCCTCGTCTGTCGCGCGGGCGTGCAATAGCGGCGTGTGAAAAGCACATGCTGCGCCCGCGGCTTCGGCATCACCGCGCAGCGCCAGCATGTAGGCGTGACTATCGATGATGCCGGTGGAAGGCGAAAGCAGCGCCGCATCACAATTCAACGCCGGCTCCCGCGCGCGAGCTTCGACAGCAGAGAGTGTCTGCAGATCGCAAACGCCGTTGGTTTCGGCGTGCGCGCTGATCGCGCTCAGTTTCTCGGTTTCCTTCGCAGTTGTCGCCACGATCAGCTTGCCGCAATTCCGGTGCGGAATCCCATGATCCCGGCAGTAATGATAGAGCGCCTGTTTGCCGGCGACGCACATGCGCGCCATCAGGCTGCCTGCGGGATAATAAATGCCGGCGTGGATCACCTCGCTGTTACGGGACGAGGTCACCGTGCCGATCGCCTCTGCCGCCTCCAGAATGATCACCTCGCGGCCTGCCAGTGCCAGTCGCCGGGCGACAGCAAGACCTATTACGCCGGCTCCGATGACGACGCACTCAACCTTATCCATTCGCCTTCAGATCCGGGATTGATGGGCCGCTCTGCCCATGCGTCTTCAATTGGCGCTCCACGTTCAAACCGCGCGAAATCTGCCCAAGAGCGTTGAGCAGCGCTTACCCAAAGCGAAACCAATTAGCCAAGCATTAATCATGTCCGGGCAATTGCCGTAATTCGCGTCGCATTAACGCGTTGCAAGGGTACGTGTTTACCCGATCCAAACGGGGAAAGTCAGACACTCCAGCCCGAAATGCGCGGGTGACTGATGGTTGACAAGAATTGGGAGGCAGGCGGGAAGAATCTGATTCCTCCGCGGGCCGTCTTGTGCCTGCTTGCCACGCTTGCGTGCCTGCTTGCCAGCTTTGCGGCGCTGCGACCGGCCGTCGCGCTGCCCGAGAAATTTTCGCCGACCAGCTACGTCGGATCTGCCGATCCCAACACCGTCTGGGAATTGCTGATCGGCGGAATGGTGCTCTGCTCCCTTCTGGTTGCGGTCGCGCTTGGGATCCATTCGTCGCTTCGTCGGGTCAAGCGCGCGCAGGTGCGCCGAAATGCTTTCATCAGTTCGGCCTTGAACAATCTCAGCCAGGGCGTCGTGATGAGCGATGCACAGCAGCGAATCGTATTTTGCAATGATCGCTACCTCGAGATCTATGGGGTGTCGCGTTCTGATATCTCTCGGAACATGAGCGGTCGGGAGCTGCTGGAACTGCGGCGTAATCGCGGCCTCATCGATGTGACTGCCGAGGAATATTTCAAACACGCCAGCGCTCCGGAAGGTGTGATCAACGAATTGCCTGATGGACGGTTCATTCTTGTGAAATTCTTCGCATTGCCGAACGGCGGGGCAGTCGCAACTCATGAGGATTGCACCGAGCAGCGCATGCTCTCAAGGCAGCTGGCCTCAACCAAGCAATTCCTTGAATCGATGCTCGACAATGTGCCGGTATGCGTGGCCGCCAAGAACATCGAGAGCGGACGATATATTTTTGCCAATCGTGCCTTCGAGCGGTTCTCACGGTTTTCCCGCGACCACATCGTCGGCAAGCGCGCCGATGAAATCTTCAGTCCCGAGACGACCGCCAGCGTGGAAGAGGCGGACCGCAATGCCTTGAACTCGGCTACAGGAGAATCCCGCACCGAATTGGTGGTAGAACGCGGCCCGGAACGGCGCGTTCTGGCCAGTACGCGCGTGGTCGCGAGAAACGAAAACGGCCAGCCGGAATTTCTGATTGCCTTGTTCGATGACGTCACCGATCGCCAATCGCTGTCCAAGGAGCTGGAGAACACCAAGAAGTTTCTCGAGCTGGTTGTCGACAACATTCCGGTGTCGCTGATCGTGGAGCGCGTCAGCGATGGCCGATATCTGCTCGCCAATCGCAGCGCCGAAACCATCCTGAACCGGCGGCGCGAAGACGCTACCGGACTGAGGGCGACCGACATCTTCAATCCGAGAGAAGCCAAACTGATCACCGCGCGTGATGAGGCCGCGATCAAGAAACGCAGCCTGCTTGTCGAAGAACATCCGATCAGCACCAAGGACGGGCTGCGGCTGTTCCTGACCCGCCGCATGACGGTGCTCGACGACGCTGGTGAGCCGCAATACCTGATCAAGACGCACGAGGATGTTACCGATCGTCGCCAGACTGAATCCCGAATGGCCCACATGGCCTACCATGATGGCCTGACCGATTTGCCGAACCGCGCCGCATTTCTGCAGGCATTGGCGCAAATGATCGAAGCCTGCGAGGGCACCGATGAGGAGTTCGCGGTGCTGTCCCTGGATCTCGACGGCTTGAAGGAAGTCAACGATGTGTTCGGCCATGCAATCGGCGACAAGCTTCTGATCGAAGTGGCGCGCCGTATCCAGGCTTCCGCGCGCGGTGGAGTCGTGGCGCGACTCTCGGGCGACGAGTTCGGGTTGATCATCGATGGCAAGCAGCCCGTCGCAGGCATGCTGCTGGCGGAGAAACTCGCGGAAACGCTGACGACCGAATTCCTGATCGACGGCAAAACGGTTCGAACCGGTGTCACCACCGGCATCTCGGTATTTCCCCACAATGGCGCCGACGCCGCTTCGCTGCTCGCCAATGCCGGCGCAGCCTTGTTCCGAGCCAAGGCCAAATCGCGTGGCTCGATCAGTATCTATGAGCCCGAAATGGACCAGCAGATTCGCGATCGCCGCGTACTGCACCAGGATCTCTCGGTCGCGATCAAGAACGGTGAGTTGTCGTTGCATTATCAACCGCAGGCTACCTCGCGCGATGCTGTGGCCGGCGGTGAAGTCATCGGATTTGAGGCGCTGGCGCGCTGGCTGCATCCGGTGCGCGGCTTTGTGCCGCCCGGTGATTTCATCCCGCTCGCCGAAGAAAGTGGCCTCATCGTTGCCATGGGCGAATGGATCCTCCGCGAGGCTTGCCGCGAAGCTGCCTCGTGGTCGAAGCCACTGCAGGTCGCCGTCAATTTGTCGCCGGCGCAGTTCATGCATGGCGATGTCGTCAATGTCGTGCACTCGATCCTGCTGGAAACCGGCCTTGCGCCAGGCCGGCTCGAGCTTGAAATCACCGAAGGCGTGCTGATCGAGGATTTCGATCGCGGTCTGGCCTTGCTGCGCCGACTGAAGGCACTCGGCGTGCGCATATCCATGGATGACTTCGGCAGCGGCTATTCCTCGCTGAGTTACCTGCAGGCATTCCCGTTCGACAAGATCAAGATCGATCGCGCCTTTGTCATCAATCTTGGCCGCAACCCGCAATCGGCGGCTATCATCCGCGCCGTCATCAGTCTCGGGCACGGCCTTGAGATGTCGATCGTGGCGGAGGGCGTAGAAACCGAGGAACAACTCGGGTTCCTTGCGGACCAGGGTTGCGATGCGGTGCAAGGCTATTTCATAGGCAGGCCTTTGCCGATTGCACAATACGCTGCAATGGTCGGTCGGGCCGCCGCCAGCACCATGGAGCCTGCGCGCAAGACCGGCTAGAGACGGTAGCGTATGGCGGACTACGATCTCGCGATTATTGGCGGTGGCCTGAACGGCGTTTGCATTGCGCGCGACGCCGCCGGTCGCGGGCTGCGGGTCATTCTGCTGGAGCAGGGGGACCTCGGTTCCGCGGCATCTTCGGCGTCTCCGCGATTGATCCACGGCGACCTGGCGCTCCTCGAACATCGCGCGTTGCTGCGCGTGCGCGCCGCGCTGGCGGAACGAGACACTTGGTTGCGGATCGCGCCGCATCTGGTGCGCCCGATGCGCTTTGCGATTCCCGCGCATTCCGACGAGCGGCCATTGTGGCTGTTGCGCGCGGGCCTTTGGTTCTACGACCGACTCTCCTCGCGCCCCGGTCTTCCGGCTTCGAGCACGGTGGACATCACGCATCATCCGATCGGAGATGCCTTGAAGCGTCCCTTCGGCACGGCTTTCGAATATTCCGATTGCGTAGCGGACGATTCCCGACTGGTGATCGCCAACGCTCTCGACGCCGCAGAGCGCGGCGCCGCCATTTGTACAGGAGCACGCTGCATTCGTGCCGAGCAAACTGAGGTGTGGCGTCTGGTGGTGATAGATCGCGGCCAGCGCAAGGTCTTCACCGCGCGGGCTCTCGCCAACGCCACGGGGGCATGGACCGCCTCGATTGCTGAAACCGTCCTGCGCGTGCCGCCGCCAGGGCTCGCCACGCCTGTCCAGATCAGCCAAATCATCGTCCGACGCCTGTTCGACAACGACAATGTCTACGTCTTCCAGAACAGCGACCGCCGGCTCGTGTTCGCAATGCCCTATGAGCGCGATTTCACACTGATCGGCACGGTCCGGCATCCCTTCAAGGGCGATCCCGCAGCGGTGTCGATGCCCGCCCCTGACATCGCTTATCTCTGCGAAGCCGCGAATCGCTATTTTCGCGAGCGGGTCGAACCCTCCGACGTCATTGCGACGCGCTCCGGCGCCAACATGGCCGTCAACCCCACAAGTTCGCATCCGCTCGATGGAGCTATTACCCTTCGCGCGACACGCCGCAAAGCGCCATTGCTGGCACTGTTCGGCGGCGACATCACGACCGCCCGGCGGCGCGCGGAACGGGCAGTCTCGATGCTGACGCCGTTCTATCCGATGTCGCGGTCGTGGACCGCGAACTCGCCGTTGCCCGGTGGGGATTTCGCCTGGCAACGATTTGACGCCCAGGTAGAGGCCGCATGCGAGCGTTGGCAATTTCTTACCGAGCGCGAGGCGCAGCGGCTGGTCGGCGCCTACGGTTCGCGCCTCGCCGCGGTGCTTGGTGAAGCCAAAAACAGGGCGGACTTGGGGCCGGCGTTCGGCCCGGAGCTGACCGGTGCGGAGGTTCGCTATCTCATGGCAAACGAATGGGCACGCTTTCCCGACGACATCCTCTGGCGGCGTTCGAAGCTCGGCCTGACCATTCCGCCTGCGGATCGCGAGGCCCTGGCGGTGTTCATGGCGAGCCCTTCGTGAGCACGATCCGATCGTCAGCTCCCGCTTGGCTCTCTTGAGCCGATGCGGATCCGCCGTTAGCGTGCAGCCGGGGTTGGGCTGACCAGAATATGGTTGAGGAATTGTCACAGGCAAAACCGCAAGGTGACGCGGAGAGGATTCCGCTGCTGCGCATCGACGCCGTGGTGAAGAAATTCGGAGCGGTCCACGCTGTGGACCGGCTTTCGCTCGACATCAGGGTAGGGGAGTTCTTCGCGCTGCTCGGTCCCAGCGGTTGCGGCAAGACCACGCTGTTGCGAATGCTCGCCGGATTCGAGACGCCGGACCAGGGACGCATTCTGCTCGATGGCAAGGATATCGCGCCGGTTCTGCCGCATCAGCGCCCGGTCAACATGATGTTCCAGAACTACGCGTTGTTTTCGCACCTCAGCGTCCGGGAGAACATCGCGTTCGGACTCAAGCGCATGGGGATGCCGCGCGCGGAGATCAACCGACGCGTCGCCGAGATGGTCAGCCTGGTCAAGCTCGACGGCCTCGAGAACCGCAAACCCGATCAACTTTCCGGCGGTCAGAAGCAGCGCGTGGCACTGGCGCGCTCGCTGGCGCGGCGCCCGCGGGTACTGTTGCTCGATGAGCCGCTCGCCGCGCTCGACAAGAAGCTGCGCGAAAGCACCCAATTGGAATTGATGGACGTGCAGCGCCGGCTCGGCATGACTTTCATCATTGTCACCCACGACCAGGAAGAAGCGATGACAGTCGCGGATCGAATCGGCGTGATGGATGCGGGCCGCCTGGAGCAGGTGGCGACGCCGCGCCAGCTTTACGAGTCCCCCCGTTCGCGCTGGGTCGCGGAGTTCATCGGCGACGTCAATATATTTGAGGGACAGGCGCAATCGGACGAAGCCGGCCGCCTGACCATCTCGACCAGGGAAGCCGGCACCCTCGTCGTCGCCCAGCGATCCGAGCCGGCCAGCAATAACCTCGTCTGCGTCGCGATCCGCCCCGAGAAGATCAAGCTGTCGCGGCGTGGCCCGGCTTCCGACGCGCTCACTGCAAATGCCATCAACCGCATCGAGGGCACGGTAACCGAGGTAAATTACCTCGGGAGCGTCACGAGCTACAAGATCAAGCTCGATAGCGGCGCGGTTTTGCGCTCGTCCATGACCAATACGGCTCGAATCGAGATCGATGCCTATCATGCGAACCAACGGGTGGTGGCCTGGTTCACGCCAGACGATTGCGTGGTGCTGGAGCAATGAGCACGCGCTTTACATTCACGCGTCCGGCGCGGCTGGTGGCGATCGCGCCCTATCTGTGGATGCTGCTGTTCTTCCTCCTGCCGTTCGGTTTCGTGCTCAAGATCAGCCTCTCGCAAACCGCGATTGCGCAGCCGCCTTATGTGCCCGTGTTCGATCCGACCGAGGGCCTCTCCGCCATCGCCGGATTGGCCGAGCTGTCGCTGGATAATTTCAAGCTCCTGGTTTCGGATAACCTCTACGTGTTGTCGTACCTGCGCAGCCTGGCTGTCGCCGCGGTTTCGACCTCGATCCTGCTGGTGATCGGTTATCCCCTTGCCTATGGCATGGCTCGGCTGCCACGGCAGTGGCAGGCGTTGGCGATGATGCTGGTGATCATTCCATTCTGGACCTCGTTTCTGATTCGCATCTACGCCTGGATCAACATTCTGCAGCACGATGGTGTCCTCAATAAATTCTTGCTGGCGCTGCATCTGGTTTCGGCGCCCGTGGTGTGGCTGTCTACCGACAGCGCGATGTATCTCGGCATCGTCTACTCTTATCTGCCATTCATGATCTTGCCGCTTTACGCGAGCCTCGCCAAAATGGATCCGGCGCTGCTGGAGGCGGCGGAGGACCTCGGCGCTTCGCGGGCGCACGCGTTTTGGCTGGTGACGTTTCCGCTATCTTTGCCGGGGATAGCCGCCGGCGTGCTGCTGTGCTTCATTCCCATCGTCGGCGAATTCGTCATTCCCGATTTGTTGGCCGGCTCCAATTCGCTGATGATCGGGCAGACGCTGTGGCTTGAATTCTTCACCAACAAAGATTGGCCGGTGGCGTCGGCGGCTGCCGTGATCTTGCTGCTGCTGCTGGTAGTGCCGCTGGCATTATATGATCGGTTGCAGCGACGCCGATTCGAGCAGGCGCAATGAAGCCGCGCACCGTGCATGCGCTGTCGCGGTTCAACTTGGTTTCGCTCGCGCTTGGTTTTGCGTTTCTGTACGTGCCGATCGTTATCCTCGTGATCTATTCGTTCAACGCTTCTCGGCTGGTCACGGTGTGGGGCGGCTGGTCGCTGCGCTGGTACGGAGAATTCTTCCACGACCGCGCCATGCTGGAAGCGACGTTGATGAGTTTTCGCGTCGCGGCTACTTCCGCCACGATCGCGACGCTGCTGGGCACGCTGGCTGCCGTGGCGCTGTCGCGTGGCGAAGGTTTCAGAGGACGCACTCTCTTTTCCGGAATGCTCTATGCGCCGCTCGTAATGCCCGAAGTCATCACCGGGCTTTCGCTGCTGCTGTTGTTCGTCGCAATCAACGCCGAACGCGGCTTTTGGACCGTAACCATCGCGCACACCACGCTGACGATGTGCTTCGTCGCCGTTGTGGTGCAATCGCGGCTCGGTTCGCTGGATCGCAGCCTCGAGGAAGCCGCGATGGATCTCGGCTGCGCTCCCACACGGGCATTCGTCGCCGTGACCTTGCCGCTGATTGCGCCCGCGATTGCCGCCGGCTGGATGCTGGCTTTCACGCTCTCGCTCGACGATCTCGTGATCGCGAGCTTCACCACCGGACCCGGCTCGGCGACGCTGCCAATCCGGATCTATTCGGAGGTGCGGCTCGGGGTCAAACCCGAAATCAATGCAATCTGCACGGTGATGATCGCCCTGATCGCGGTGGTGATCGTGATCGCCTCGCTTGTTTCGAAATTGTCGAGCGATCGCGGCGAGAACGCCGCGCCGTTGTAGGCGCGCATCACGTTGCATTTATGGTAGCCATTCAGGATTTCACCGCGCCGGCGGTCAGGCCTCCCACCATGTAGCGCTTGAACACGTAATAGATCGCGGCCGGCGGAAGCGCATAGATGAAGCCGGTCGTCATCAGCAACTCCCAGGGCGAATCGTCGGCGGCGAGGAAATTACCGAGCGCGACCGGCAGCGTGATGTCGGTGTCCTTCGACAACAGCAAAAACGCGTAGAGATATTCGTTCCAGGCAAGCAGCAGCGCATAAGTGCCGATCGCAACCAGCGAAGGCATCATCAGCGGGATGTAAACCAGACGAAACAATTGCAGCGTGGTCGCGCCATCCATGATGGCGGCCTCGTCGAGTTCGACCGGCAGCTTGTCCGATGCCTGCTTCAGCACCCAGATCGCGTAAGGCGAGGCGATGGTTACCATCGCCAGGATCAGCGCCCAGTGATTGTTGAGCAGGCCATAATTGCCCATGGTCCGGTACATCGGTACGGCCAGGAACGCGGCCGGGATGAAGTAGGTGAATAGTGCCAGATTCATCACCCAGCGCCCGCCTGGGACGCGCAGGCGCGAAATGGCGAACGCCGCAGCGGTTGCGATCAGCAGGGTGAAAGCGCCGACTGCCACCGCGATCACAGTCGAATTCCAAAGCTGCAGCCAAAAGTGACTGAGGAAATAATGTCTCTCGTTGAAGACGATCGCAAAATTGTTCAGCGTCGGATGATCGGGCCACAGCTTGCCGGCGAACGCGTCTTCCTTTGGCGAGATCGCAAACAGGAACATGTGATAGATCGGCAGCATGGTCCAGATAAACACGGGGACGCCGATCAGCAGCAGCCGCGCCTCGATACCCGCTTCGCGCAACGTGGGCAGCTTCATCGCGACAACCGTTTCATCATGAAATAAACAAGCGGCAGCACCAGCGGCAGCGCGCATACGATCGCCGCCATCGAAAGATCGAGTTCATCGAGCCGCAGATAGCGGATGCCGAGGGTTGAAAGCACGTGGCTGAGATCGGCGGGGCCACCGCCGGTCAACAGATAGACGCTATTGAAATCGCCGAGCGTCCAGATCATCGAGAGCAGCGTGCAGGTCAGATACAGCGTCCGCATTGAAGGCCAGGTAATGAAGCGGAATTTCTGCCACCAGCTTGCGCCGTCAACATCGGCGGCCTCGAACAGGTCCCGCGCGATCGCAAGTCGTCCGGTCATCAGGATCAGTGTCCAGAACGGCAGCGATTTCCAGATGTGGACCACGATCGCCATCGACAGCGCCAGCACCGGATCATTGAGCCAGTTCGGACCATCGTCAGCGGTAAACTTGAAGATCAACTGATTGATGAGACCCCATTCGGGATTCAGCATGAACCGCACTGACAGAATGGTCGGGATCGACGGCACCGCCCATGGCAGGATGAACAGCACTGACAGCCATTTGATCCATGAGCGCTCCTGAATGAAGAAGCCCGACAGGAACAGCGCCACCAGCATTTTCAGGTTGATGCCGACCAGCAGGAAAAATAGCGTGTTGATCGCGGCGCGCGCGAATACGGGATCGTGGTACAGCGTCACGTAGCTGGCTGGATGCCGCGCCAGCCAAAGGCCGTAGCCGACCGGATACAGCACAAAGGCGAGGAAGACGAGAAAGTAGGGGGCCAGCAGCGCGAAGCCCCAGATCTGGGTGGTTGTCAGGCGCGCCGACAGTGGCCCGCTCGGGACCGCTTGTTCGGCGGAAACTGTCATCGTGGCCATGCGATGAACCCGTGTCGACTAGGGCTGACGTATTTTAATGAACGCTGTCGTCCCTGCGAAAGCGAAGACCGACGCCGTGTAGCTTGCTTTGGCAGAGGCTGGTTTAACAATTTTTGCGCCACCCCCGGGATCGTGGCTATGTGTCCCGGCGTTCGCCGGGACAACCACGAAGCGGAAAATAGTTTGCACTCTGCGTCATGCCCTAACCGGCGACCTGCTTGATACGGGCGATCAGTTCGTCCACCGCCTTGTCCACCGGCACCTTTTCGCTGACCACCCGATTCATCGCCTTCGCCCAGACGTTCTCGTTGTTGAGAATGGTGAACTTGTAGTTCTTGGTGAAGTCGAACGGCGTCGTGCCGCCTGTGAACTGGGTGTAGACCGCCTTGCGATGACGATCCGCCTGCCAAAACGGGCTCTTCTGCCCGGCGATGGTGACCGGAAACCAGCGCCCGAGCGCGCCTTCGACATAGGGCTGCAGGTTCTCTTCCTGCAGCAGGAATTTGACGAACTCCTTCGCCTGCGGCTTGTTCTTGGCGGCGGCGAAGATCACGCCGGTCTTGACGTCGGATCGATACTTGATGGGCGAGCCATCTGGCTTGTTTGGGAATGACGCGGTGATGATGGTTTCCTCATAAGCCTTCTTGCCGGCCGCGCGCTGCTCCGGCGTCAGCGCCGGATTGATCGAATCCTCGTACCATTTCGCCGCGATCGAGATCGTGAAGTTATGGGTCATCACGATCGTCTTGTTATGGAAGGCGACGTTGTTGTCCGGGTCCTTCCAGGTCGTGGAAGAGGGCGGCGTGCATCCCTTGAGATACGTGTCGGTGTAATCTTTTAGCGCGCCGATCAGGCCTTCCCTGACTTTGGGATCGTCGACCAGCAGCTTGCCGTTATCATCGACAAGCCTGACGTTGTAGGCATCCATGAAGGTATAGAACGACTGGAACGAATCGGTCGATTCCACGCCCATCGGCTGGCCGACGCCATAGACGCGCGAGCTTGTCGCCTTGCGATAGGCGGGCTGCACCTTGTCACACCAGAACGTCCAGTAGTCCGCCCATTTGGTCGGGATGTCGCTTTCCTTGAAGCCGGCGGTCTCCAGCATGTCCTTCCAGATCTGGACGTGCATGCTCTGCTGCTTCAGCGGGAAGCCGTAATAGCCTTTCTTCTTGGTCTGATCGTTATAGAGCAGTGCGGTTTCGACCGTGTTCGGCGCAAAGGCCGATTTCATCGGCGTCAGGATGTCCGAGAGATCCTCGAGCTTGCCTTCGAATGCCCACTTACCAGCCGCCTGGACATCGTAAGAGTCGGAATAGGCGACATCGGGCGGCGTTCCGGAGTCCAGCGCCGCCACGGTTTTAGGGATCATGTCCTGCACGGAATACTGCGACAGCTCCACCTTGACGCCGCTTTTGGCTTCGAACTTCTTGATGGCTTCGTTTAGCGCGTCGTCCTCTGACTTGTAGAAGCCCTTGACCCACCAGACCGTGAGTTTCTGCTGTGCCATCGCAGGCGCGGCCGCGTAGAGCAGGCCGATCGCCGCGCTGACCGTACATGCAAGCGCACGAATTCCCTTTGTTTTCACATTACTCTCCCTGACCCTGGTCTGCCGATTTATTAACCGGTTGGATAAAAGACTAACCCACATCCGCGGACTGGGCTAGATGGTCCGTGGAAGCGTCGCGCAAGCTTGGTCGGGAGTTCTGCGTCGGTTCCTTTCATCGCGCGGCTGGCAAGTTGGGCCTTAAGCTTCGAGATGGCGCATCGAAGCAATCCATGGAGCCGACGATCAAACAAGAAAGCTGGATTGCTTCGTCCCGTTCGCTCCTCGCAATGACGGCTCGCTTTTGTTGTGCCTCCCAGTTGTGGGGACGGAAAGCAGATCGTGAGCGGAGCGAACGATGGCACGTGGGGGCTGTTCGTGTGTATGACGCAACCCGACCAGGCGCTTCGCGCCACCCCAGAGCGAGCTTTGCTCGTCTCGACCTCACAAGTGGGAGGGATAGGAAAGAGCAAACTCCGCTGCCTCTTTATCCCTCTCCTTTACTTTATGGGGAGGGTGGCTGGCCGAAGGCCAGTCGGGTGGGGTTGTTACGTCGCACACCGAAGCACCCCCACCAGTCACATCGCTCGCCTCGTTCGCGACGTGCCCGCCCTCCCCACAAGGAGGAGGGATGAACACCGCCGATGCGGTGGTACTGCATGCAATGACATCGGAACAGTTCACACCCACACCTCTCCGATCTCGCCGCGCGTGCTGTGTATTGTGGCGAGCGAAGCTCCCTCTTTCTTATCCCTCCCCTTCTTTTATGGGGAGGGTGGCGCGAAGCGCCGGGTGGGGTGGTTCCTCGCATGCCGAAGCAGCCCCCACCCGTCACATCGCTCGCTCCGCTCACGATGTGCCCGCCCTCCCCACAAAAGGGGGAGGGATGGAGTGCGCCGCAGCCTTCCCGCATATCTCTCCAATTTCATCGCGCAAAACACACCTCTCCGATCTCGCCGCGCGATGCGCGCGAGTTTTGAATTGTGTAAAGCCTTCTAAACATCAGAGGGCGTGGGGAATGCCGGGTGCTCGATGCACCCGCAGCCTCGCGTGGGAAAAAATAGAACCACACGAGCGTAGTCACCGCGAGGTTCACCGGATTCACCCGGCATTCCCGCACGCAATGGTTT
>NZ_DATEPI010000086.1:0-11010 GCF_035273305.1 Bradyrhizobium sp.
CGGTTCGTGGGACCATAGTAACGTCGAAAAACGTCCAGCCAATGCTCCGGAGAGTTGTACCTGAACATGAACGTCTGAACGGAGCTGTGGATTTCATGTCCTGGGAACAGCTCTTCAAGGTGTGCGGCGGTTCCCCAGAGAGTGGGTGGTTTGATGCCGGGCGAGGGTGGTGTGTACTTTCCGACCATTTTCAGAAGCTTTCCTATAAAACCCTCCGGCGTCCAGTTAGCCAGTCCGATCTTCCCGCCCTTGCGCACGACGCGAACGAGTTCGGCGGCTGCCTTTGTCTGGTTCGGGGTGAACATGACGCCGAACGTGGATAGCGCCACGTCGAAGCTGCCATCAACAAATGGAAGTGCCTCCGCGTCAGCCTGCTGAAAATCGATGGAAAAGCGCTCGGCCGACGCACGCTCCCTGCCTCGCTCGAGAAGTGCGCCGACATAGTCGGTTGACGTGACGCGAGCAAAGCGGCGGGCCGCCGCCAGCGTCGCGTTCCCGTTGCCAGCCGCAACATCGAGCACGTTGCTGCCGGCACGCATATCAACGGCCTCGCACAGTCGCTCGCCGACGATCTGAAGAGTCGATCCGATCAATGCATAGTCACCGGACGACCAGACGGACTGCTGGCGTTGCTTGATGGCACTGTAATCAGGGGCTAGCGTCGCAACCGACATAGTACATCTCCTTTTTGCCGAAAACTATCGCCCGAGGGCGACCCCGCGACTTGCGGAACTGGCAGGAGCATCTAACGGCAGGGACGACGCAGCTAGTTCAGGATCTGAATTTACCCGGTACAGATTTTGAACTGGCGCGATTGGAAAACGCGATTAGAAAAGGGGTAGCATCCTTGTGGGGCAGGAAGTGGCCCGAGGAACGCTTGAAATGTCGGATACCAGCTACAATCAGTTCTGTCCCGTATCGATGGCAGCGGAGGTCATCTGCTCCCGGTGGACGCTCCTCGTTGTGCGCGAACTCGTGGTGGGTTCAAGGCGTTTCAACGAACTGCGGCGTGGGCTGCCAAGCATGTCGCCCGCCCTGCTCTCGAAGCGGTTGAAGGATCTCGAAGCTGCCGGGATCGTCAGGCACGTCGCCGCTGAGCGTGAGCCGGGCGCGCTTGAATATCGTCTCACTGAAGCCGGAAATGAGCTGCGTCCCATTATCGAGGCCATCGGCGTCTGGGGACATCGATGGGTTACGACGGAAGCCACACTACAGAATCTCGATGCTAATCTGCTGATGTGGGATATCAGGCGAACCATAAATCCAAACCCCCTGCCGCCTCGCCGCAACACCGTTCAGTTCATTTTTAACGATAGGCCGCCTTCGGAGCGCAACTTTTGGCTCATTGTGGAACCGGCTACCGAAGTTGATCTTTGCCTGGTCGATCCAGGCTTCGACGTCGATCTTTATGTATCAACCGATCTGCGCAGCATGACCGAGGTCTGGCTCGGCTATATGGCCATCGGCGCCGCAGCGGAGAATGGCCGCCTCGTCTTGACGGGCGACAGCAAGCTAGCCAGCGATCTGCGTAGCTGGTTGAAGCTCAGTGTGTTCGCGAAACTCGAGAAGAAGGTTGCTTAACGATCGCACCGGCCATTCGCTCCGAGGCAGGTAGATGGGCTACGGCTCCACTAGCGAAGATTTCTGCTCACGAATGGCTTAGGATGTGCCGATCAGCCGCAATTCCAGATCGGCCCGATCGGCGTTCGCGTCCAGCACGGACCAAAGCTGCCGCCATTGTAGCGCCCGCGGTCAAAGCCGGGCCAGCCGAAATAGTGCCAGTTGCCATCATACCCGTAATAACGAGGGACCGGGTCAATATACCAGGGGCGTCGGTCGCGGCGCGCCAAACGCAGCGCCGCGGCTTTCTGAGCATAGAGGGGGACGCTGTTGCTCAGCGGTTGCTGATAGCCCGGCAGGAAACCGTAGCCATGCCACCGTGGCGCTGGCCGTTTATGAATCGGCGCAGCCGGCGCAGCAAAAGCGAGCAGCGACAGGACAGCAGCAATTGCCAGACAGACGAGGCGCGACATAAGCGCAGCATAGAGAGTCCGCAGTGAGAAGAACATTGAAATTCGAGTGCAAAAATCGTTAACCGGATGAGCGCAGCGAAAGCCGGGGGCATCTGTCCGCTTATTCCCCGCATATCGCGTTGACGTCTCCTGGAGAAACCCGTTCAGCTCCGAGGGACGCCTGCGATTTCCAGCCCGTCGCCAAGGCGGGACATGAACATCGGAGTGAACGGCCAGGCCTGACGCGCTTCCGCCGCGGTAAGATCGGGATCCTTGCGCATGAGTTGGCGAGCCATGCGCCGCGCTTCGCTGCGCGACCCCGTCATCGCCGCTGCAGCGACCGCAACACGTTGCGCCCAGAAAGATCCCGGAGAAGCCCCGACACCACTGGTGACCCAGCGTATCGCGCGGTCGTAGCGTCCAGCGGCAAAATGCGCGCATCCCATGCCGATGAAGCTGAGATGGCGCAGCGGCTCGAATGGCATCAGGTGCAGTGCCGTGGAGAGTTCGCGGATCGCTGTCTCGCTGTCGCCCAAATAGGCCGACATCCAGCCGCGGCGGACCCACGCATAAGCAAGCCCGGGATCGAGCGCCAAGGCGCGCTCAAGACGCCGATCGGCTTCCTCGAGACGACGAGCCAGCACCAGCGCGCCGCTGCTCAAAGTGAGTGCCAAGGCATCGTTCGGTGCGAGTCGGCAGGACTCGTCGGCCAGCCGCAACGACAAGGCACGATCGCGATCGGGTGTCGAACTGAATCGGTGCGATGCCCGCTGTCCCCAGCACCAGGCGGCCACAGCCTTTGGCAGACCATAGCTTGGCTCCAGTTCCTGCGGACCGTCGAGTTTTTCCAGGGCCGCGTTGCATTGTTCTGGCGCCACCGCAAACGCCAAGGGGAGCGCATCAAACGTTAGCCGCATGGCTTCGTCGAGATCGCCAACGTCCATGCTCGGATTCTTGGCCCGCCGCATTGTCGTGGACGGCAATTCGCCGAATGCGCGCCGGTACTCGGCCGCAAACCGACCAAACTGACCAAAGCCGTTCGTCAAAGCGACATCAGTGACGGTATCCTCCGGGCCGGCGTGCTGCAGAGCCTGCCGCGCCCGAGCAAGCCGCATGCTGCGCGTCCAGCCGAGCGGCGTCGTGCCGAGAAACATTCTGAAATGTCGTTCGAGCGTGCGTGCAGGGACGCCGCTGACCGCGGCAAGCGCGCTGAGTTCGACGGGCTCGGACAAGTGACTGCGAAGCCAGTCGAGCGCCCGTGTCAGGTCCGCTGGAAGGGCCGACGCTTCTGGCGTGAGGCCGATGCTTGCTTTCGATTCCAGGTTGCGTGTCGACATGCCGACATAACCTCGACAACCAGTCGCATTGGGACAATACACCGTTTTCAGGTTTCGTGGCGAAATTTGCATAGTGATGCGAAAACAGTATAGCGGCCGGTTCAGAGCTCCGCCCAATCTTTCCCGAGCGCAACTACGGTAACGGGAGGCGGATTATGGTGAGAGCATCCCTTGGACTGGCGACGGTATTGATCAGCGTATCATTGGCTTCTCCGGTCCGTGCCCAATCTGAAGACGACAAGCTCGGCAAGGTGCATTTCGAGACGTCGTGCAATCCTGAGGCCCAAAAATTATTTGATCGCGGCATGCTGTATCAGCACTCGTTCTGGTACCGCGCGTCGCAGAAAATGTTTGAGGGCACGCTGAAAGCTGATCCCGCCTGCAGTATTGCCTATTGGGGTATCGCGCTTAGCCTGTTGTGGAATCCACATACGGTGCCGCCGGTGAAGAATCTGGCGGAGGGCGCAGCGGCGATCGAGAAGGCGAGAGCAATTGGCTTCAAGACCGAGCGCGAGCAAGCCTACGTCGACGCGCTGGCCTCAATGTATAAAGATTACGAGAAGGTGGATCATCGCACCCGCATCGTGGCCTATGCGAAGCAGATGGAAGCCCTCGCGCAACGCTATCCCGATGACGACGAGGCACAGATCCATTATGCGCTCGCGCTCAACACCTCAGCTTCCGCGGCCGACAAGACCTATGCCAGCCAGCTCAAGGGCGCGGCGATTCTCGAACCCATCGCCCTGCGTCAGCCGCTGCATCCGGGCGTGGCACACTACCTGATCCATCTCTACGATTATCCAGCGATCGCGGACAAAGGCATCGAGGCGGCGCGGCGGTACGCCAAAATTGCGCCGGATGCGCCACATGCTCTGCACATGCCCTCGCATATCTTCACGCGGGTCGGCTACTGGAACGACTCGATCTCATCCAATGTGGCCTCGGCGCGGTCCGCAAAGGAATCGAACGACTTATCCGAACAGCTGCATGCGATGGACTATCTGGTTTACGCCTATTTGCAGCTCGGTCGGGACGACAACGCCAAGTCGGTGATCGATGAGATGAGCACGGTCACCGGCTTCAGCGAGACCTTCATCCCAGGGCCCTACGCCGAGGCAGCCTCTCCGGCGCGCTACGCTTTAGAGCGCGGCGACTGGAAAGCGGCGGCGGAGCTGACAGTGCGACCAAGCCCGCTCGCCAATGTGCAGGCCATTACTTATTTCGCTCGCGCGATCGGAGCTGCAAGGGCTGGCAATCCCGAAGCCGCCAAGCCCGACGTTGCAAAGCTCGGTGAACTCCATGACAAGCTGCGCGAGGCAAAGGATGCCTATTGGTCCGAACAGGTCAACATTCAGGCCAAGGTCGCCTCCGCCTGGGTGCTCTATGCCGAAGGTAAGAAGGATGACGCGCTGAAGGCGATGAGCGATGCCGCCGACGCGGAGGATCGCACCGAGAAGCATCCGGTGACACCAGGCGTTCCAAAGCCGGCGCGCGAGCTCTATGGCGAGATGCTGATCGACAGCGGCAATGCAAAGGAGGCGCTGACGGCCTTCGAGGCGACGCTGAAAAAGGAACCGAATCGCCTCGGCGCCTATGTCGGCGCGGCGAGGGCAGCGGTGCAACTCGGCGACACCGCCAAGGCGCGGCAATATTTCAGCAAGGTGGTCGAACAAGCCGGCAATCAGGGTAACACCCGCACTGAGGTCGCGGATGCGCGCGCTTATCTCGATGCGCACTAGGAAGCGTACCCGGAATAACCGGCGCGCGATGTGGCTGACTGCGCCGTTTGCGCTCGGCGTAGTCGTCATATCGGCTCATGCTGACTCGCTGCAGATCGTCGGGTATTCGGGCCATCTCGGGGAATGGGAGTTGACCGCCACCGTCACCGAAGAGGGTTCATCCGCGGAGAGGCGATATTCAGGGGCGCTGCTGATGAAACATGTCGGGCTTTGCACCCAGGAAGGACCCGAGGAAAAGAGCGGCAACATCAGTATTCGGATGCCGAGCTCCTCGTCGCAGCTCGAGGCGACGCTGCGCGTCGATGGCGTCGAATGCAGCTATAGGGGAATACGGGCCGATTTTTACAGCGGCACCATGAACTGCACGGGGCGAGAAGCGGTGCCGCTGAAGTTGTGGGTCCAGTAGAGCGTTCGACCCGTTCAAGCTTTGGCAATGTCAACGATGGCTTGCGCAAAGGCCTGTGGCGCTTCCTGCGGCAAGTTGTGTCCAATGCCACCTTTGATCGTGCGATGCTCGTATCTACCCGAGAATTTCTTCGCGTAGGCGCTGGGGTCCAAATGCGGCGCGCCATTGGCATCACCTTCAAGGGTAATGGTCGGCACCGTGATAATCGGACCTTGCGCAAGCCGCTTTTCGAGCTCGTCATATTTCGGCTCGCCTTCTGCAAGGCCCAGTCGCCAGCGATAATTGTGGATCACGATGGCAACGTGATCGGGATTATCAAAAGAGGCTGCGGTGCGCTCAAACGTGGCATCATCGAAGGCCCATTTCGGCGAGGCCAGCTGCCAAATGAGCTTTGAAAATTCGCGTCGGTATTTGTCGTAACCGGCCTTGCCCCGTTCGGTGGCAAAATAATATTGGTACCACCACTGCAGTTCAGCGCTCGGGGGCAACGGCATCTTGGCGGCTTCCTGGCTCCCGATCAGGTAACCGCTCACGGACACGGTCGCTTTGCACCGCTCTGGCCAAAGCGCGGAGACGATGTTGACGGTCCGCGCGCCCCAATCGAAGCCGGCCAAAATAGCTTTCTCGATCTTGAGGGCGTCCATCAACGCGATCGTGTCCACTGCGATCGCCGACGGCTGGCCGTTCCGGACGGTGTCGCTCGACAGAAAGCGCGTCGCGCCATAACCGCGCAGAAACGGAACGATGACGCGATAACCCGCCGAGGCCAATAAGGGCGTGACATCGACAAAGCTGTAAATGTCATACGGCCAGCCGTGCAGAAGCATCACTGGCGGGCCATCGGCCGCGCCTGCTTCGGCATATGCGACATTCAGGACGCCGGCATCGATCTGCTTCAGTGGGGCGAATGAAGTATTCGTTCCAGGTTTGATCGGAGGCAGTTCTGCCTGGCCCATCTTGCTCGATTGCGCATCAGCCGGGGCGATAATGCCGAGCTGCGCGGCCGCGGTGACAGCAGCGGCGCCGACGAAATAGCGACGAGCCCAATCTATCTCTTCTGCGATTTTGCTAGTGCTCATGGTCAATCTCGTTGGTTCGGATGACATTTTATTGCCGCCGCCGCTTCACTATCCGGCCATGCGCGCCTCTCAACGCTTCTGGTACGGGTGGAAGATGTGATCCTTTGATTTGACGGCCACATGGCACGCGTGTCCGCAGTCCGACGGGCTGGGATCGGCCGTGAACTTGTCAGATGCGGCTTCATAGTTGAACAGCGCATATCCCCATCCGCCGCTCTGCGGAAATTTGTTGCTATCCTTTTCCATCACAAATGCCTGCGTGAACACGTCTGGCACATCCACGACGAACGGCGCCTCCGTGCTCTTCTTCGGCTTCCACTGGAGCTTCGCGATCATGGAGCCATTCGGGAAAGCTTGCCCGTTGCCGGGAATGCCTGCCTTGTACGCGTTGATCATAGTCGGATTGGCGACGATCACCTTGAGCACTTCGTCGGTTCGGGCGGAAGACACCACCGCCCAGTCCTCGTATCCCCTGAAGTCGGAGAACGCGATTCCGCTTGGGGATTTCAGCGAGTACTTGTCGTCCGCGCAAACGGCCGTGCCGCCCAGCATGGCAAGCAATAGCGCAACCATTGGGATCATCGAGGAAGGAGTTCTGGTCATCGATTACTCCTGCTTAGCTGTTGAGATTCCCTCAAGGGCCGATATTCACCAGCGCGATGCCGAGGGAGCGTGTATCAATAAGCTACTTTATTCGATCACTTCGTCGGCGCGGGCGAGCAGCGTTGCCGGAATTTCGAGGCCAAGATCCTTGGCAGTCTTGAGGTTGACGATAAGTTCGAATGTCGTGGGCTGCTCGACTGGAAGGTTGGCAGGTGACGCGCCCTTCAGAATCTTGTCAACATACTCTGCGGCTCGACGGCTCATCTGGCGTTGATCCGGCCCATACGAAATCAATCCGCCGGCTTCGACGTAATCGCGTGCCCCATAAATTGCGGGGAGCCTTGCCTTGGTGACGAGCTGGATGGTTTGCTGCTTGGCGCCCAACAATACTGGATCTTCCAGCAGCAGCAGACTCGTGGCTCCGGAGCTGATCACTGCTTCGATAGCGGTCGGCAGTTGCTCGGCGGTCCTGGCTTCGAAGACAACGAGGGGCTGACCCATGGTCGCTGCCGCCGTCTTGACCTGTCGCAACGCCAGCGCCGTATAAGGGGTGTCGGGATTCCCGAGCACGGCGATCAGGTTTTTGCCCGGTATGAGGTCCTCCAGCAGTTGCAGCCGCTTGGCCGTGATGTCGCTAGCCTGGCCGCTCAGGCCGGTGGCGTTTCCGCCCGGCTGACTCAGACTCGAGATCAGGCCGGCTCCGATTGGATCTCCAACTGACGTGAACACAACCGGGATCTTGCTGCTGGCCGCCATAGCCGCCTTGGGCGCAAGTGTCCCGAATCCGGCAATCACGAGGTCGGGAGCGGTGCGCACGAGTTCTGCTGCGAGCTGCGGCAGCCGTTCCGCCCGGCCTTCAGCCGACCTGTAGTCCAGGATCATGTTCACGCCCCGATGGTAACCGAGCTCATCAAGGCGCTGCAGCAGCGGCTTCGCCAGACTCTTATCCTCACCAGGAAGTAGCGCAAGATAACCGAGGCGGTACGTCTTCGCGGGCTGCGCGCGTGCGGGGGCTGACAGCAGCATCGCTCCGCCAACCCCAAGCCCAATAAAGTGGCGTCTTCTCACGGCTGCCCCCTTGGTCAAGGCGGATGCTAAAGCATGATGCGGAAAGATGAGTCAGTTTTCCCTCGGGACAACGCGAAAAAGCGCGCGCGACCAGATCTACCGTGAGCGGCATTGAGCCCGGTTCTGGTCGAAGGCGCGCAAGCGCCCCGCACTGCCCGCGAAAACCTGGTCGTTCTCAATAAAGGCTTAACGGGTACGACAATACTGTCGCCGATCCCTTTTGCCAGGAAGGCACTCACCATGCGTCATCTGACGGTTTACAATCGATTTGCACTGATTATCGCGGTTTTGAGCGTCGTCTTTGTCGCCGCGCTCACCGCTCAAGTGATAATCCTTCGCGATACCGTCATCGAGGAGCGTCGCACCAAGGTCTTCGATCTGGTCGAAGCCGCCAAAAAGATCCTGTCCAGCTACGAGGAAAAAGCCAAAGCCGGAAAAATCTCGGCGGAGGAGGCACGGCAGCTTGCGTTTGATGCGATCGGCGCGATGCGCTGGGGCAAATCGGCCGATTATCTTGGAGTGTACGGTGCAGGCAGCACCAATGCCGGCGTCACTTACGTGCACGCCAACCCGAAATACATCAATGTCAACCGCTGGGATTACAAAGACCACAAAGGCCAGCTGCTGATTCAAAACATCGTGGCCAAAGCCCGTAGCGGCGGCGGCTTCCTCGAATACCAGGTGCCGAAATCGGCGGGCGGTCCTGAGCTGCCGAAGCTTACTTATGCGGGCGGCTATGGGGAGGGCGAGAAGCTGCTCGCGATCCAGGCGGGCGTCTATACCGACGATATCGACGCGGTGGTTTTCGACCGCGCCATCCGGATCGTGGCGGGCGGGCTGGCGGGGTTGCTCATCGCGGGATTGGTCGCTTTCGCTCTCGGTCGCGGCCTGGTCCGTCCGCTCAGTGCGATATGCGACTCCATGGATGGTCTGGCAAAGGGTGATTTAGGCGTCGAGGTGCCGTTTGTGGAGCTTCGTAACGAGATCGGCCATATCTCGCGCAGTCTGGCCGTGTTCAAGGATCGGTTGATCGATGCCGAACGTCTTCGCGCAGAACGCGAGGAGGCGACGGTTCGCGCCGTGGCGGAACGGAAAGCGGCCATGAACCGGATCGCGGCCGAGTTCGAGAAGAGCGTGGGAGGCATTATCGCCGGCGCTGATTCAGCGGCGACCGAGATGCAGCGCTCGGCGCAATCGCTGTCGGCGATCGCGACGGAAACAACCAGGCAGAGCACGTCGGTTGCCGCAGCCGGTCAACAGACCACGACCAATGTGCAGACCGTGGCCGCCGCGGCGGAGGAACTTTCGACATCGGGCCAGGAAATCTCCCGTCAAATCATTCATTCGGCAACAATCGCGCAAAGCGCCGTCGCGCAGGCCGAACGGACCAATTCAATGGTGGAAGGGTTGCTGGAAGCCACACAAAGGATCGGCGAGGTGATGGGCCTCATTCAAAACATCGCCGCGCAGACCAACCTCCTGGCCTTGAACGCGACGATCGAGGCCGCGCGGGCCGGGGAGGCCGGCAAGGGCTTTGCCGTGGTGGCAGGCGAAGTGAAGGTGCTCTCGACCCAGACCGCGAAAGCGACGGAGGAGATCGCCGATCAGATTCAGGCGATTCGAGATGCAACGGGGACAACGGCCGGCGCAATTCGCGAGATCGGCACGACGATCGGGCAGATCGACGAGATTGCCACGACGATCGCCGCGGCGGTGGAGGAGCAGAGTGGAGCTACCAACGAGATTGCCCGCAGCGTTCATCAGGCCGCGCTGGGTACTCAGGGTATCATGCAAAACATCGCCGGCGTGACGCAAGCATCGGGGCAGGTGGGAACGGCGGCCCAACTGGTTCTCGGTTCGGCCGGCGAACTCGCAAAGCAGTCCCAGCGCCTCAAGCAGGAGGTCGAAAGTTTTCTCGCGACGGTTCGGGCCGCGTAGGCTCGAATCCTCTAACTAAATGCTGCCCGGCGATGACTTGTGGAGGATCGAGGAAGGAACGATCCCGAAATACTTTCTGAACACGCGACTGAAATGCGACGAGCTCGAAAAGCCCCACGAAAAAGCGACGTCGGTGATGGTTTTGCCCCCGTGGGCCTCCAGCTCCTGACGGCAGTGCTGCAGCCTTGCCTGCCAGATGTAGTCGCTGACTGTCATGCCCCTCTCGCTGAACAACATGTGCAGGTAGCGCTTGGTGCAGCCCAATTCCGCGGAGATCTGGTCGATGCTGAGATCCGGGTCGCGTAAATGCTCGTTGATGAAGGCTTGGGCCCGCACATAGAGCGCTAGCGGACCGCCCCGGTCGAAGGTCGTACCGGCCTCGCGAAGCGGCAACAGCAACAGGTCGATCAGCGTATCGGCGACGCCCAGCGCGGTCTGCGGAGACAATAAAGCAGCTTCGCCAAATGCGGCGTGCATGAAATCATGCGCGATTCGGCCGGTCCCGCTGCGTGCGGAAAGTTTGCACGCTGGCAGCTTTGCCGAATGGAACCCGCGCTCCATCAGCACTTCCTTTGGCACAACCACTACTTCGTGCCGCGTCAGCGACGGGCTGACGATAGTGTGTGGACAGGACACATCGTAGGCGAGGCAATCGCCGGGCGCGAGGTCAAACCGGCGACCATCCTGCTCGAAATGAGATACGCCGTATGTCTGGAACAGAATTTTGACATAGGGGTGATCGCCCGACTTGCCGCGCGACACGGGATGCGCGAGTCGGTGCTGACTCACCTCGATCTGGCAGAGTTTCAGGCGCGAGACGGTCTTGTA
>NZ_DATEPI010000087.1:0-3995 GCF_035273305.1 Bradyrhizobium sp.
GCGGTCAACCTGTTGGTTTCATCGTAGCGCGATGCCGTGACGCTTTCGGACGGCGTTGCTCAGACGACGTGCGTGAGAACTCAAGCTCCGCGATATGGCGGGACCTTTGTGCTACTACCAAAAATGATAGTTCACGCCGAAGCGCACGCTGCCGAAGCGGTAACCGTTCGAAACTCCGGTGATGCTGAACGGACTGTTGGCGAGATCGACATAAAGGTATTCGAGCTTGGCGCTCCAATGGGGAGCGAACCCGTATTCGGCACCCAAGCCCGCCGTCCATCCCGCTGTCGTGTGTGATTCAGACAGACCGAACGTCTCGCCACGCAAGTCGCCGAACGCCAGACCGCCGGTCCCGTAAAACATGATGACATTAGTCAGCAGATAGCCGGCGCGGCCGCGGAGCGTACCGAACCATGGGTTGGAGAATTTCCATGGCGCAAACGTATCGTCGGCACCGGTAGCCTGGATGTCGCCTTCCACGCCGAATACCCATGGACCGTTTCGGAAGTTGTAGCCCGCCTGCGCGCCGGCAACAAAGCCCGACGGCTTAGTCGGATTGTTATCGACCGAGCCCCAAGCATAACCGAGATTGCCGCCGAGGTACGGCCCGGCCCAGCTATCGGGACCCAGCGACTGTACGGAGGGAGCATACGAAGGAGCATAACGACTCTGCGATCCATAGGAAAAGTCCGCCGCCTGCGCCGACGTCGTCCAAACCACGGCGATCAGCGCCAACAGGCGTAAAGCGATTCTGCTCATTGAACTCTCCCAACGCGCCGGCCATCACCGCTGGTTCATGTGCGCGAACGCACCGCGCCATGCAGACGGGATGGTTAGTAATTCCGCTTTTTACCGGTAAGATTTATCGAGAGTTTTAAGTTAAAGCGTTGTTAAGACCCGTTAGCGCCTGTTCGGCATTCTTAATAAGCCGTTACCGCGAACCCGCCGCTCGACGCTGTTGCATCGAGCCGCAACTCTGGTGATGGCCGATGCCGGCGCTTAAGTTTGAGCCATGGATCACGATTCCACCGATAATTCAGAAGCGCCGAAGCCGGGGCTGCCGCAGCAAAGTTCCCAACCGGACGTTCCGCCACAGGAGCTGGCCGCAGACGACATCGATCCCGCCACGGTCACCGCGGAGGATGAGGACGACGCGCGGTTGCCGGAGCCTTCGGAAGATCCTCATGAGGCGGTAGCGGAAGGTCCCCTCGCCGTCGGCCACGCCGCGATTGAGCAGGCCATGCGGCTCGCCCCTACTTCGGCGGGCGTCTATCGCATGCTGAATGCGGCCCACGACGTGCTCTATGTCGGAAAGGCGAAAAATGTCCGCAAGCGGCTTGCGTCGTATGCGAGGGCAAACGCGATTCAGCCGGCGCGAATTCTGCGGATGATCGCGGCAACCGTGAGCGTCGAGATCGTTTCGACGCCGACGGAGACCGAGGCGCTGCTGCTCGAGGCAAACCTGATCAAACAGTTGCGGCCACGCTTCAACGTTCAATTGCGCGACGACAAGTCGTTTCCCTACATTCTGATTACCGGCGATCACTGGGCGCCCCAGATACTGAAACACCGCGGTGCGCAAACGCGGCCTGGACAGTATTTCGGGCCTTTCGCTTCGGCAGGCGCGGTCAACCGGACCATCACGGCGCTGCAGCGCGCGTTTCTGGTGCGCTCGTGCACGGACTCGTTCTTTGAAAGTCGCACTCGGCCCTGCCTGCTCTATCAAATTCGCCGCTGTTCCGGGCCGTGCACCAGCGAGATCGATTTTCCCGGCTATACCGAGCTGGTCCGCGAGGCCAAGGACTTCCTGTCCGGGCGCAGCCGCCTGGTCAAGCAGCAGTTGGCGGCAGAAATGGAAAGAGCCTCGGCCGAACTCGAATTCGAAACCGCGGCGCTGTACCGCGACCGTCTCGCAGCGCTGTCAGCAATCCAGTCGCAGCAGGGCATCAATCCGCGCACTGTCGAGGAAGCTGACGTATTCGCGATTCATCAGGAAGGCGGCTATTCATGCGTCGAGGTGTTCTTCTTTCGCACCGGACAAAATTGGGGCAACCGCGCCTATTTTCCGCGCGCGGAGAAATCCTATACACCGGAAGAGGTGCTGGCCTCCTTCCTTGCGCAGTTTTACGACGACAAGCCGCCGCCGAAACTGATCCTGCTTTCTCATCAGCTGGAAGAAGCCGAGCTGCTGGCGGACGCCCTCTCGATCAAAGCCGGCTCCAAAGTGGAAGTAACCACTCCGCGACGCGGCGAGAAAAGGGAGCTTATCGCGCACGCGCTCACCAACGCGCGCGAGGCGCTGGGACGCAAGCTCGCCGATACCGCGACCCAGGGTCGCCTGTTGCAATCGCTCGTCACAACATTGGGCCTGCCGCATCCGCCCAAGCGGATCGAGGTTTACGACAACAGCCACATTCAAGGCACCAACGCCGTCGGGGCGATGATCGTGGCGGGCCCCGACGGCTTCATCAAGAACCAGTATCGCAAATTCAACATCAAGTCCGAAGGCCTGACCCCGGGCGACGACTATGCGATGATGCGGGAGGTTCTGCACCGACGATTCAAGCGGTTAGTGTCGCCGGCTCCCGAGGGTGATGATGTCAAAGCAAAACCCGACGATGATTCATTCCCGCAGTGGCCCGACCTCGTCATCATCGATGGCGGTCGGGGACAGCTGAACGCGGTCAAGGAAATCTTCGAAGGTCTGGGCCTGACGCAGGTCTCATTGATGGCCGTCGCCAAGGGGCCGGACCGCGATGCCGGCCGCGAAACCTTGTTCATGCCGGGCAAGGAAGCGCTCAAGCTCGAGCCTCGCGACCCCGTGCTCTATTTCATCCAGCGGCTGCGGGATGAGGCGCATCGGTTCGTGATCGGCTCGCACCGCAAACTGCGCAAAAAAGACATTCGCGAAGCCGGCCTGCAGGAGATCCCCGGCATTGGTCCCGCACGAAAGCGGGCGCTGCTGCACCACTTTGGAACGCTCAAGGAGATCGAGCGAGCCTCAATCGCCGATTTAGGCAAGGTTCCGGGTGTCAGCGCCGAAAGCGCGCGGAAAATTTTCGAGTTTTTCCACGCGCAGCCGCGCTAACGCTTAATCCAGAGAAGCTGGAACCGGTTTTTCGAAAAGATCATGCTCAAACAAAGGGATGGGTTCGTGATTTGATTCAAGCTGATCGGATCATGGTCCAATGGTGCGCGGGCCAGGCCGGATCAGCTCCATCGGCGTTCTCTGCAACAAAATGCCGTGCGCGTGACGGTTGACCTTGAAGCTTCGGCGGTATTGGTAAGACGGATGAACATCGCGACGACAAAAGCTGCGGCGAGGAACTCGCTTTCCTTGCCGAACGTCCTGACCTACGCGCGAATTGCAGCCATTCCGGTGGTGGTCGGCTGCATTTACGCGCAAGCGATCATGGATGGCCCGCTCTGGCTGCGCTGGGTGGCGCTGGCCGTGTTCATCGCCGCTGGCGTTACCGATTTCCTCGATGGCTACTATGCACGGATTTGGGACCAGCATTCGGCGTTCGGCCGCATGCTGGATCCGATCGCGGACAAGCTCCTGGTCGCGTCCTGCCTGTTGATGCTGGCCGCTGACGGCATCATTCACGGCTGGACGCTGTGGGCGGCGATCGTGATCCTATGCCGTGAGATCCTGGTGTCGGGTTTGCGGGAATACCTGGCAGCCCTGCGGGTCAGCGTGCCCGTGACCAAACTCGCCAAATGGAAAACCACGGTGCAACTGGTGGCGATCGGGTTCTTGCTTGCGGGCGAGGCCGGCGACCAGATCGTGCCGGTGGTGACCCAGACCGGCCTGTTGCTGCTCTGGATCTCGGCCATCGTGACGATCTACACGGGGTGGGACTATTTACGTGCCGGCATTCACCACCTCATCGAGGAGGATGAGGGATGAAAGTCAAATATTTTGCCTGGGTGCGCGAACGGATCGGCAAATCGGAGGAAACAGTCGAGCCGCCGGCAAACGTGCGCACCGTCGG
>NZ_DATEPI010000088.1:0-6391 GCF_035273305.1 Bradyrhizobium sp.
CATCCAGGTGCATGGCGGCATGGGCTTCACCTGGGAATTCGACTGTCACCTGTATTACCGCCGCTCAAACGCGACGGCGCTGTCGCTCGGGAGTCTTTCTTATTGGGAGGACGCGCTGATCGATCGCATGCGCAAGAGAAATGCGGCGTAGCTCCTGAGAGCAAGGACAAAGCGAAATGAACTTCGATGACACCCCGCACGAGGCCGCGTTCCGCGCCGAGGCAAGGGCCTGGATCGCGGCCAACGCGCCAAAGCAATATGAAGAAGAGTTGCGCAAGTCTTCGCTCGGCCGCACCCAGCTCAAGGGCGCCAACATTCTCGAGGTCGCGAAAGCCTGGCAGAAAAGGAAGGCGGATGCCGGTTGGGCTTGCCTGCACTGGCCCAAGGAATATGGCGGCCGTGGCGCAACCCCGATCGAGCGCGTGATCTGGCAGCAGGAGGAAGGCCCTTTCGGAAAGCTCAGCGGGATGTTCATCATCGGCCACGGCATGTGTGGCCCGACCATGATGGCGTTTGCCAGCGAAGAACAGAAGCGGCGCTATTTGCCGCCGCTGGCATCGGGCCAAAATATCTGGTGCCAATTGTTTTCCGAGCCGGCCGGCGGGTCCGATGTCGCCGGCCTGCGCACCCGCGCGGAGCGCGATGGCGACAACTGGATCATCAACGGCCAAAAGATCTGGACGTCAGGCGCGCACTACTCGGATTACGGAATCCTGCTGACGCGCAGCGATCCCAACGTGCCGAAGCATAAGGGGCTCACGATGTTCTTCCTGGACATGAAAAGTCCCGGCGTCGAAGTCAAACCGATCAAGCAGGCCAGCGGCCAGTCCGATTTCAACGAAGTGTTTTTCACGGACGTTAAGATCCCGGACGCCCAGCGGCTCGGCGCGGTCAATGACGGTTGGAACGTCTCGCTTACCACGCTGATGAACGAGCGCATGTCGATCGGCGCGGGTGTCGCAACCGGCTTCCCGGAACTGTTCGAATTCTGCAGCAACCTGATGCTTGAAGATGGGCTGGCGATCGATGACCGCAATGTCCGCTCTAAACTCGCCAATTGGGCGGTTCGCGCCAGCGGGCTGAAATACACCAGCATGCGGGCGATCTCGGCATTGTCGAAGGGCGAGCGCCCGGGCCCGGAGAATTCGATCGGCAAGCTGGTCGCCGGTTCGATGATCCAGGACGTCGCCGCTTACGCACTCGATTTGCAGGGAGCGGCAGGCGTGCTGAGCGGGATCGAAGACGCGGAAGCGAGCGGGAAATTCCAGGCCATGCTGTTGCGCGCGCCGGGGACGCGTGTCGAAGGCGGCACCGACGAGATCATGCGCAACATCATCGCGGAGCGCGTGCTGGGATTGCCCGGCGACATCCGGGTCGACAAGGACGTTCCCTTCAACAAAATCCCGACCAAGGGGCGGGCATGAAGTGACGACCTCATCCCAGGGAGCCTCGCGAAGCGTCGCGTCTCGAGGAAGATCGGCCTGATGGTTCGAGACGGCGCAAGCGCGCCTCCTCACCATCATGAGTGAGCTGTTGAGTTGATTGCAGATGAGAGGCTTGGCCAATGAATTTCGATGACACGCCACAGGAAGCCGCGTTCCGCGCCGAGGCGCGCAAGTGGATCGATGCCAACGCGCCAAAGGAATTCGAGGCGGAACTCTCGAAGACATCGCTCGGTCGTATCAAGCTGCAGAAGCACGACATCGTCGAGATCGCAAAGGCCTGGCAGAGAAAGAAGGCGCAGAGCGGCTGGGTTTGCCTGCACTGGCCAAAGGAGTATGGCGGACGCGGCGCGAGCCCCGTTGAACGGGTGATCTGGCAGCAGGAGGAGGGCGTCTATTCCAAGCTCACCAGCCCATTCCAGATCGGCGAAGGCATGTGCGGTCCGACCGTCATGGCTTATGGCAGCGAAGCCGACAAACGGCGCTATTTGCCGAAAATCGCCTCGGGCGAGGAGATCTGGTGCCAGCTCTTTTCGGAGCCGGCTGGCGGCTCCGATGTCGCGGGGTTGCGCACCCGCGCCGAGCGCGACGGCGATCACTGGATCATCAACGGCCAGAAAATCTGGACGTCGGGCGCGCATTACTCGGACTACGGAATCCTGATCACCCGCACCGATCCGAATGTGCCAAAGCACAAGGGCCTGACGATGTTCTACATCGATATGAAAAGCCCTGGCGTGTCGGTCAAGCCGATCAAGCAGGCCAACGGCATGCAGGAATTCAATGAAGTGTTTTTCACCGATTTGCGCGTGCCTGATTCGCAACGGCTCGGGGCCGTCGGCGACGGCTGGAATGTCTCGTTGACAACACTGATGAATGAGCGGCTATCGATCGGCTCGCGGCTGGCGACCGGCTTCACTGAACTGTTCGAGTTCTGCTGCAGCCTGATGACCGAGGACGGCCTCGCGATCGACGACCGCGCCACACGCTCCAAACTCGCCAACTGGGCGGTAAAGAACAGCGGGTTGAAATACACCAGTTACCGGGCAGTCTCGGCATTATCCAAGGGCGAGCGTCCCGGCCCGGAAAACTCGATCGGCAAGCTGGTGGCCGGCTCGATGCTTCAGGATATCGCGATGTACGCGATGGACCTGCAGGGCGCGAGCGGCATCCTGAACGATCCCGAGACCGCCGAGGCGGCCGGCCAGTTCCAGGCCATGCTGATGTCCTCGCCTTCGACCCGGATTGCCGGCGGGACAGATGAGATCCTGCGCAACATCATCGCCGAGCGCGTGCTTGGGTTGCCCGGCGACATCCGCGTCGACAAGGACGTGCCCTTCAACAAGATCCCAACCAAGGGAAGGTGAATATGCCGGATGCCTTCGATCAGCCGGTGACGACCGGCCATAGCTCCGAGCAGCGCATCGAAATACTGGACGAGTTGCTGAGCGAACGATTTTCTTGCCGCGCCTTTCGGCCCGAGCCGGTCCCGCGCTCGACCATCGAGCGGATATTGGCTTCAGCGCAAAAGACTGCCTCCTGGTGCAATAGCCAGCCGTGGCAGCTCGCGATCACCTCCGGCGCGGGGACCGCAATATTCCGCGATGTTATGTACGCAGCCGCGTCCAGCGGCAGGCCGAACACTGGCGATTTTCCATTCCCTCGGGAATATCGCGGCGTCTATCTCGAACGGCGGCGCGAAAGCGGTTTCCAGCTTTACAACTCGCTGGGGATACCGCGCGGCGACAAGGCGGCCTACGCAAGGCAGGCACTTGAGAATTTCAATTTTTTCGGCGCACCGCACGTCGCCATCGTTCATACCGATGAGGCGCTAGGCGTATACGGCGCGATTGATTGCGGCGGCTATGTCACCAGCTTTATGCTTGCGGCGCAGGCGCTCGGGATCGCGACAGTGCCGCAAGCCGCGCTGGCGTTTCATTCCGAAGTGGTGCGCAAGCATTTCGGGCTCGGCGACGACCGGCGAGTGGTGTGCGGAATTTCGTTCGGCTTGCCGGACCGCGGCCACAGGGCCAACAGCTATCGCACAACACGCGCGAATATTGCCGATACGGTCACCTTCATTGACGAGTAGCAGCGCGGATACAAGCGACGCCGTCCTTCGTCATGGCTGGGCAGGTCCGGACAAGCCCGGCGATGACGATGGAGCGAATCTGCTCAATCATCCCGCCGCATCATTTCCTAGGATCGTGTAAGAGACTCGAAAAACAAACGCCCAGTGCGAATTCGCACCGGGCGCCCAAAACATGCTTGGATTTCGAGCGGCTCAAGAGCGACAGGAACGCTCTTGTTGAGTCCTCTCAATGCTTCTTTTTGCTCTTGGACTTCTTCGACCTGGCATTCACGTCGCGGTACTGGTCGTTATAAGCAGCCAGTCCCTGTTTTGCTGGGCCTGCAGCAGCTGATGGCGCGGCGCTATCGCGATGATCGCGACCAGCGGCAGACGCCATTCCGCTTGTGCCGAGCACGGCGAGTGCGGCCACTGTAGATACGAGAGCAAGAATCTTGGTCATTCCATTCTCCGAAGTTATTTGCAGGGCTTTCACCATGCTTTGTTGATGGGAAGTGAGCGATGACAGTTGCAATATGAACCATGGGTTAATGGAGACATCCTCCGATCGGAGGAGAGAAGTGGAAATTTGTTTTCAAGCCGGCACATCCAGGAGGTTCGATCTAGCGCTGGTCCGCTGATTTCAGGCAGTCGGATTCGAGACTTACCGATCTTACGTGCTGACGCTCTGCCCACAGCTTCTGTTCGCTCTTCATCAGCTTGGCGTCATAAATATTCTTGATCGTGAGGCCATCACCGCAACGGCCATCGCGCTGAGACCACCGAGGCCCGGCATATTGACGAGTGCGGGTAAACTCCGGCCTCACTCATTGCGGTCATTACTTGCTATCGGTACGAATGTCCCCCGTTCGGATGAAGCGGCCGCGCTGCGCGCTGTTATAGATCGGCTCCCTACCAGTTCCTTGGGTGCCCGTGACCATGCTGCTTTTCTTCTTCGACTTGTCATACGAACTCTGCGTCGCTTTGAACCCCGGCCTAATATCATTCGAGTACGCAGCCGGAGTTGCCCCGCACGGCACCTATCACATTAACAGGAAGGCCGCGGCGTTCGGCGCGCTCGAGGCGTAGCGATGTCCGACCAGAACCGCAGCACCACCGCCAAGCTGGGCGGGCGGATCGTATTTTGAAAAAAACGGACGGGTGGACTTTCGTTCTGAGCAGGCGCGGTGCATCGCCTCGAACCATGCGGCCGCGTCTGGGTAAAGCGATAATGGCTGTTGCAGCGTCCTCCTACGAGATTCGCGGCGGGACGGCCAGGATCAAACGGGCCTCCTCGCTGCGCGTTGAAGAACACGGTAACGAGCCGCAGCAGCACACTCGCTCGCGCAATCGCAGGGGCCCGCTCAAGTTCGCCGCAAGAGCCGATCTAGTCATCTGCTTTTTTCTCATTCCGATCGGCGCGCTTATTGGTAGTCATTGGGGTATCAAGCCGATCGCAACTTCGCTGGTCGGCCTAACAGCTGTCTTTGTGATGGCGTGCGTGCACGCTGTTCGAAATCTCGGTTAGCACATCTGAAACTAGAACTTTGGCGGACGCTTTTCCGCAAACGCCTTGATGCCTTCCTTGATCTCGGCGCTCCGCATGCTTTCACGGTGCCGGTGGTCGGCAGCTTCTTCGTCTAGCCTGCCGCGAGCGATTTCGTTGATAGCGCGCTTCATCCCCCGCATCGCAATCGGCGCGTTGGCGGCGAGAATTGCCGCCAGTCTATCGACCTCTTCATCCAGCGCTTCGGCAGGCACCATCGACGTGAGATAGCCGATCCGCAGCATTTCGGCCGCACCGACGCGTTCGGCGGTGAGGAACAATCGCTTGGCGTTATCCAGCCCGAGCCGCGAGACATAACGCTGGATCCCGCTCTTGTAGTAATGCAGGCCGAGTCGCGCCGCCGGCATGAACATCTCGCAGTTGTCGATACCGATGCGGAAGTCGCACGCCAGCGCCAGATCGGTCGAGCCGCCATAGACACCGCCATTCAGGCGGCAGATCGTTGGTACTGCAATATCTTCAAGGCGGTTGACCATGACCTCAAAGGCGGAGCCGGCGGTCTGCTCCTGAGCGGTGGCCGCGCGTTCGGCGATCGAGCCGAGATCATATCCGGCGCTAAAGGCTCGTCCCGTTCCGGTCAGCACCAATACCCGGATCGCCGGATCGGCCTCGATCCGATCGAACAACTCCATCAGCACATCGAGGTCATCGGGCTGCAGCCGGTTCAAATGCTTCGGCCGGTTGAGGCGAATGTTGGCGCGGGCGCCGTGAACTTCAAGAAGCGGCGCGCTCGCGAGATCGGCGGAGCCGGAGACGCCCGACTGCATCATGTATTCTCCGAAGCGCGCCGCTTGGCTTCCGCGTCGATAGTGGCGGCGAGATCGGGATGACGCGCCATCAGCATGCGGAAGTCCACGAGATCGAGCACCAGCAGCCGCGACACGCGTGTGGTGGTGATACTGGCGGAGCGCAAATTGTTGCCCAGCAGCGCCATCTCGCCGAAGAACGCGCCTTCGCCGAGCCGCACCTTCTTGCCGGGCAAATCCACCTCGACTTCTCCCGCGGCAATGAAATACATGCAATCGCCAACCTGGCCCTTGCGGATGATCATGGTTCGGGACGGCAGATCCATGATGCGCAGCATATGCGTCACGTCGGCGATTGCCGCCGGGCCCAGCGCGGCAAAGAACGGCACCTTGCTCACGGACTCCCACGTTTTCAGGAAATTGTCGCGGCGGGTTTCGGCGGCAAAGCCGGTGGCGAGAATGCCGGTCCAGAGACCGAACACGCCGAGGCCGCAGATCATGACGAAGGCGGCGATCAGGCGGCCGAGCGGTGTGACCGGGACGGCATCGCCATAACCGGTGGTGGTCA
>NZ_DATEPI010000089.1:0-11808 GCF_035273305.1 Bradyrhizobium sp.
GGCCGTCATGGTGCGGCTGGGAATGACAAAGCGCTCGCCAACCACAAAGTCTTCGAACCAGCGTTGTTCGCTCACCATCCTATGCGCCGCGGGATCGAATTCCGTCATATCGGGATTTCCTGCGCGAATTGTGGGTGAGAAGTATCGCAGCGGGATGCCCGCGACAACCTGTTCAGTCAATCCCTCATGTCGGAGCCGTGCAGGCTTGCGCTATGCACTCAGCCCTATAAAACGCGCGGAGTGAGAAGCGCGGATGGCTGCAAGAAGTTGGGCCGAAACATGGGCGTGGGCCGATCTCAATGAGCATCCTCGCGAAAATCTCGACTGCAAACGATAATCACTCTGCGCGCATCACCGGCATCGGATTGATGCTGTTGTCGATATTCCTGTTCTCGCTAGGTGACGCGTTGGGGAAATACATGGTTGCCACCTATTCGGTCGGGCAGCTGCTGTGGCTGCGCGCCGGGGCGGCGCTGCTTGTGTTATCGCCGATGATCTGGCGAGATCGTGGGACATTCGTGAGGCTTGAGCGGCCATGGCTTCAATTGCTACGGGTAGCGCTCTCGACTCTCGAAGTGGCGGCGTTCTTTCTGGCGACCGTGTATCTGCCGCTTGCCGACGTCACCACGTACTATCTCGCTTGTCCAATCTTCGTCACCGCGTTGTCCGCGATCGTATTGCGGGAGCAGGTCGGCTGGCGGCGTTGGAGCGCGATCCTGATCGGCTTTTGCGGCGTATTGATTGCGCTCCGTCCCTCGTCACAGACGGTGAGTTGGCCGGCTATGATCGCGCTCGGCGGCAGCCTCTGTTTTGCGGTGCTCATGCTGATCACCCGCTCGTTGCGCGCGACGCCGGATATCATACTTGCATCATCGCAGTTCGCCGGCACTTTCGCGCTCGGCGCGTTGATGTCGCCGTTCGGATGGGTTACGCCAGGTCTAGGCAGCCTCGGGCTGTTTGCCGCAGCCGGCTGTGTTTCAGTGAGTGCGCTGTTGTGCGTCAATCGTTCGCTGAAGCTTGCTCCCGCGAGCGTGGTGGTGCCGTATCAATACTCGATGATTATGTGGGCGATAATTTTTGGCTATCTCGTTTTCGGTGACGTGCCGCCGATCTCGACCATCGCTGGCGCGGCAATCATAATCGGTGCTGGATTGTATATTTTTCTGCGCGAGCGACGCCTCGGGCGAGGCGAAGCTGTGGTCAGCCCGCCGGTCTGAAGAAGCTGTGGTCAGCCCGCCGGTCTGAAACAGACACGTCGGTTCGCAGAGTCCCCCAATACGGGGACTCTGCTTGGAGAACAATCGATTGCACGGCACTTAGCGCGCGCGCCTCGTCGAACGGCGCCAGCTCTTCAGCGATGACCAGACGCCACGCGAGAGGCGGAAACAATCGACCGGCGTCGAGCAGCCCAACGCCACGAACCGATGCAGTTCGACCCCGCTCCACTGAAACCCGCACTTCTCGAGAATGTTTCGCGACGGCGGATTGGCGACTCGCGCGCCTGCGATCAGGCGTTCGGCATCGAACTCCTCGAAGCTAAAATCGATCACTGCGCGCGCGGCTTCGGTTGCGAAGCCCTGGCCCCAATACTTGACGCCGAGCCAATAGCCGAGTTCGGGTGCGTCATGCTGGCGCCAGTCGATCCCGACCATTCCGATCGGCGAAGAATCGCTTTCGATCAGGAACACGGTCTCGCGATTGTCGGCCGCGATCGCCCGCACGAACTCGATCGCGTCCTGCTCGGAATAAGGATGCGGCAGCCGACGCGTATTCTCGGCAATGCGGCGATCGTTGGCGAGGCGCGCGATTGCTTTAACGTCCGCGAGCGTCGGCTTGCGTAGCAGCAGCCGTTCGGTCTCGAGGACGCAAGGACTTGCCTCGCGCAATGTCGGGGTAGGGAGATCCTGCAGCATGTCGGGCTCCTGAAAATGCAATCCAAAAATGACTCGGGGTTCGGGAAGCAAGCCCCGTGTCTTTTGAGAGAACACGCACAATAAAAAAGGGAGGCCGGTTTCCCGCCTCCCCTTTCGGAGCCTTCTCAAGCTCCACCGGTTCAACAGGATCCGGCGGAGTAATATTGTCCACCGTCTATTCGGCCGCGGCTTCTGTCATCGGAACAACCGAGACGAAAGTGCGGCCGTTGGCTTTTGCGCGAAACTCGACTCGGCCTTCGACCTTGGCGAAGAGGGTATGGTCGGTACCCATGCCGACATTAAGGCCAGGATGCCAGGTGGTGCCGCGCTGACGCGCGATGATGTTGCCGGGAATCACGTGCTCGCCGCCGTACGCCTTGATCCCGAGCCGCTTGCCCGCTGAATCGCGACCGTTTCGCGATGAACCGCCTGCTTTTTTGTGAGCCATAGCTCGTCTCCAAACTTCGCCGTATCTCTAGATCAATTCCGTGACGGAATCATTGCACTTTTTGTCGCGCGTCACTTTTTATCACTTTTTTCCCTTCGCGGCGGGCTTCTTTGCGGCAGCTTTTTTGGCCACGGGCTTGGCGCGAGGTTTGGCCGCGGCCTTTTTGGCGGCCGCTGGTTTTGCAGGCGCCTTTTTCTTCGCAGGCTTTGGCGCCTGATCCTCGCCTTCGGCGGGTGCCGCCGCAACCGGCTTTTCCTTCTTCGGCCGAGGTCCGACCGTCGGTTTCTTGTTGTCGGTCAGGATCTCCGTGATCCGCAGCACCGTGATCTCGTCGCGATAGCCGCGCTTGCGGCGCGAATTCTTGCGACGACGCTTCTTGAAGGCGATCACCTTTGGACCACGCTTGTGCTGCAACACTTCGGCTGCAACCGTAGCGCCAGGCACCGTGGGTGCGCCGAGCACCGGCTGATCGCCTCCGACCAGCAAAACTTCGCCAAGCTGCACGATCGTTCCGACATCGCCGGCGATCTTGCCTATCTCTAGCACATCATCCGGAACGACGCGGTACTGCCGGCCGCCGGTTTTGATGACTGCGAACATCGTTTTAATCCTTCGTGTTCGATCCCGGCCTCGGACGGGTCCGGGCCGGCTTTTTCTTCAGTCGTTATGGATTCGATTTCCGCGCGTTCGGGGAGCGGGTCCCCTGGAAATCCGCGCAAAAACAATCGGCGCGAGGAATCCCGGCGCCGGGTGCGGGACTTATAGCCGGAGATCGAGCAGAGTCAAGGAAAACACCCCTTAAAGTCGGCCGATCCGGGCTATCAGGGTCATTTTTGGCCTGAAAAAGCTCATTTGCAGCGCTGCAACGCAACCAATGGGTTCCCTCGCCGTTGTCTCGCGAGTCCGATCGGGCAAGGGAAAAATGGCTGAAGCTAACGGAAAGAGTACTGGCATCGCCCGCCACGGCGCGAGCCGCCTGCCGTCCGTGGACGTCGACAGTTTCAACGTCGAGTTGAAGGACGATGAAGGTTTTCTGGGCGACCGTGCCAGCAAGGGCGCGTTTCGCAAGATCCTCGATGCGCAGCGTAAGCCGCTGAAGAAGAACGGAGACGATCCGCTCGGCAATAAATCCGCGGAGGCGATCGGCAAAAGCGTGCTGGATGAGGCGCTGCTTGGGGATGACATACCAGCAGCGGCCCTGGTGATCGGCGCGATTGAGGAATTCGCGCAGGAACTCGCTTATGTGACGCAACGCTTTCTCAAGACCAAAGCCTGGGATGATACCGAGCGCATTGTGGTCGGGGGAGGTTTTCGCGAGAGCAGGGTAGGCGAACTGGCGATCGCACGTACCGACATCATTCTCAAATCGGAAGGCTTCAAGGTCGATCTGGTGCCTATCCGGTCTCATCCCGATGAAGCCGGCTTGATCGGCTGCCTTCACCTCGCGCCGTCGTGGATTTTCGAAGCTCACGATAGTATCCTGGCCGTCGATATTGGCGGCACCAACATCCGCTGCGGCGTGGTCGAGACCCGCTCGAAAAAAGCGCCCGATCTCTCCAAGGCATCGGTGCGGGAGAGCGAACTCTGGCGCCACGCCGATGACGAGCCGACCCGCGAAGGCGCGGTAAAACGCCTGGTGAAGATGCTCAAAAGCCTGATCTCCACGGCTGAGGCGGAAGGGCTAAAGCTCGCGCCATTCGTCGGGATCGCCTGCCCAGGCGTGATCAACGCCGATGGCTCGATTGAGAAAGGCGCGCAGAACCTGCCGGGCAATTGGGAGAGCAGCAAGTTCAATTTGCCGCTCAGTTTGATCGAAGCAATCCCGACAATCGGCGAGCATGACACTACGGTACTGATGCACAACGACGGCGTGGTGCAGGGCCTTTCGGAGGTTCCCTTCATGCAGGATGTGGAGCGCTGGGGTGTGCTGACCATCGGGACCGGTCTCGGCAACGCGCGCTTTACCAACCGCCGCAAGGAAAAGGAGAAAGAAAAGGACAAAGAAAAAGACAAAGAAAAGGACGAGAAAAAAGAGAAGAAGAACAAGGACTAGGCTGCGCGGTAACCTTGATCACTTAGGTTAAAGTCGGGATCGCATTGCCGATTGCGGAGAGATTGCTAGCGTCGGATCGTCGCTCGGGCTGGCCGGCGAAGCCGCACTTCCCGGCCACAATTTCAATGATGCGACACGGGACCGCCGGTTTTTATCGCGTCTGGCGGTCCCACCTTTTTCGGCTCGCTTTGCCCGCCGGCAATTTCAGCCCGCAACGCCTTGTCTGCCCCGCCGTCCTCGCCTAGAACTCGCCCCGACCACGGGCGAATGAAATCGCCCGCTATGGCGCCAGGAGAGGTGGCAGAGTGGTCGATCGCACCGCACTCGAAATGCGGCATAGGTGCAAGCCTATCGGGGGTTCGAATCCCTCCCTCTCCGCCAGCAGTCGCATTGTCCAGCCCGGGTATTTGAACCGGCGGCTGCTTCACCGATCAGCCTAAGTGGCCATATCGATCTGGTTTCTCGTTTGACAGTAAATTCAGTTGACGTAAGCGACGCTCCAGAGCGCTCTCAAGGTTGGCGATGATGATCCTCGGGTTCTGGCTTCGAGAATGCCGCGTCGAGACGCTGGTGTACATGCGCTGCCAGGCGCGAAGGTGATGGTCCCGACACTTTACAGGCGGGGAGAGTCGACTAACATCCACCTCGTTCGACAATTTGGCTTGGGAATACGGGAGCGTGCCGATGTCGTTCACGCGCCGGCGCTTTCTGATCAAATCCGGTCTCACAATTGGCGCCTTGGGCTCAGGTTTCAAATCGGTGCTTGCGCAACAACCCGCGACTGATCCCGGTCCCGACCGCATCGTATTGCTCGGGACCCGAGGCGGCCCGTTCATCGGAGGTTACGCCCCCAGCCCCTCGGCAAATCTGCTGGTCTACAAGGGCGTTCCGTACGTAATCGATACTGGCTACGGCGTCACCTTTAAGTTGGTCGATGCGGGGCTCCGCTTGCCCCTACTGCGGTACATTTTCATCACGCACCACCATTCCGATCACAACCTCGAACTTGGCCCGCTGCTATACAATGCTTGGGCGGCTGGATTGCGAACGCCGGTCGATGTCTATGCGCCGATAGGCCTTCACGCCATGCTGTCGGCCTATTGGGAGTCCAATCGTTTCGACATAGACACGCGGATTGCTGATGAAGGCAGACCCGATCCGCGCAAGCTTGTCGCCGCTCACGAGTTCAGGGAAGGTCTCGTGCTCTCCCATGACGATGTCCGGGTTACTGCGCTGCGGGTCATTCACCCGCCGGTCACCGAGAGCTACGCTTTCAAATTCGAACTAGGCGACAAGAAGGTGGTCTTTTCAGGCGACACTGCGTTCTTTCCGCCGCTGGCTGAGTTCGCGAAAGGAGCCGATTATCTCGTGCACGAAGTCTTGTACGCACCAGGTGTGGACGCGCTCGTGAGCCGTCGGCCGAATGCTGATAAGCTCAAGGCCAGCATCCTGAGCCACCATACCCGGGCCGAGGACGTGGGCCGCATCGCGACAATGGCGAACGTCAAAACGCTTGTGCTCAATCACTTCGTGCCTCCGGATGATAGAACCCTCACACCCGACGTATGGAGCGACGCTGTTCGGGAGACATTCGGCGGCAAAGTAATTGTCGGAAGAGATCTGCTTCGGCTCCCATTGTGAGTAGTCTCAATACAGTGCACGTAAACGAGCCCGCAGAAGAACGGTAGTGCGAGATCAGGCCGCTCACGATTCACGTGACGACCTTCGCGCCAAGACATCCGCAAGAGGTGGCCCGCCACGGACGCCGTCACGATCTGCGCTTGCTTTCACCAGAAGCTGAATTTCGACCCGATGCCCCGAAATCCCGTGCAATCTCTGAGAGAACTCAAGGGACGTTCAACCTCAGCGAATTTCTTCCGCTCAAATGACGAGCCCGGGCGATGTCGCATGAGGGGCATTCCAGGAAACCTTCAGACGATAAGCTCCCGGGCACCGCCTTCAGGTAATTCTTTGTGAAGGTTCTACGAGCAAGATCACCCAATATTTTATGTTGCGCCGGCGAACCAGCGCCGCCCCACTTTTTGGCGACTTCGCTCTCAAGGATGCCCAGATGGAAGCCTCGCGGTCCAAAGCGCTCTATCTTGCGTTAGCTAGCCTGCTCGCCGCAGCTATTCCTGCGTCCGCTGAAGATGGAATTTCCGCAACCAAGATCGTGTTTGGTCAGGCAACCGCTCTCGAAGGACCGGCCTCAGCGTTAGGCCGCGGCATGAAAGCGGGACTCGAAGCAGCATTCGCCGAGATCAACAAAGCCGGCGGGATCAAGGGTAGGAAGCTTGAACTCAAGAGCGTCGACGACGGCTACGAGCCGACCAAGTCGATCGAAGCCGTCAAGAAACTGCTCGAGGAAGATAAAGTGTTTGCTATCGCCGGCACGGTTGGCACGCCAACAGCAGCGGCCACCCAGCCGATTGCAACCGCTGCAGGGGCGCCGTTCATCGGCGCCTTCACGGGGGCCGAGTTCCTGCGTGAGCCTTACAAGCCGCTGGTGATGAACATCCGTGCCAGCTACTTCCAGGAAACGGAAGCCATGGTCGAACATCTGACCAAGGATCTCGGCGTATCCAAAATCGCAATCATGTACCAGGACGATGCCTTCGGTCAGGCCGGCCTTGCAGGCGTAAAGAAAGCGCTCGAAAAGCGACAGATGCAGCTCGCCGGCGAGGGTACCTTCGAGCGGAACACGGTGGCGGTCAAAGCCGCGCTGCTGGCCGTCAGAAAAGTCCAGCCTCAAGCGGTCATCATGATCAGCCCCTACAAGCCTGCGGCTGAGTTCATCAAGGTCGCCAAACAGATCAACTTCAATCCCACCTTTGTTAACATCTCCTTTGTTGGCTCCGACGCGCTTGCAAAGGAGCTTGGTCCCGCAGGCGCCGGCGTCGTGATCACTCAGGTCGTTCCGTTTCCGAAAGACACCGCAATCCCGGTGGTCGGGCGCTACCAGGCCTCGCTGAAAGCGACCGCTCCGGACGTTCAGCCGGGCTTCGTCTCGCTCGAGGGCTATCTTGTTGGGCGAGCAATCATCGCTGCGCTCGAGAGGATTGATGGCGAACCTACCCGTAAAGCGCTGATCGACGCTGTGCAAAAGGCCGGCACTTTTGACCTTGGCGGTTTCAAACTCGCCTACAGCGACTCAAGCAACCGCGGCTCTGATCAAGTGTTTCTGACTGTGATTCAGCCGAACGGCAGCTTCAGGGCGGTCAGTCGTCTTGAGAAGTTCGGGTCGTAGCACAGAGCAAATCGTACAAGCCGTTCGCGGCATTTGAGATTGCTAGCCAGAGGGTGAAGATGAAGACTACGATTTCGTGGTACCACTTTGGACTTCGCGGTCGGCTGTTTACGGCTTTTGGAGTCGTCGCTGCGCTCACCGTGCTCGCGAGCAGCAGTGCGATCATTTCATACGACAGCCTTGGGCGCTCGCTTGGCGCGATTGCCGAAAGGAGCCTCCCGGAGATTACTCGCGCATCGGACGTTGTCAGGGCAGCGGGCGAAGTCGCCGCCGCCGCGCCTCACGTGCTCGCCGCAACGGATGTCGCCGAGCGCGAGCAGGCTTTCAAGGTTCTGGCTGCGGCACGCAAGGAACTCACGGAAAGCATTGGTTCACTCGCCAGCGCCGATGCGGCAAAGCTCAACAGCACCGCTAATCGCATCCTGGCGAATTTGGATCGGCTGGTGCAGTCTGTGACCGAGCGTCAGACCATTGCCGCTGCGCGTGACGCGCTTATCGCCACTGCTCGGAAATCGCATCAGCAGCTTGCCGAAAAGCTGGCGCCGCTGGCCGACGATGCCGGTTTCACCTTGACTATCGGTCTCCAGACCGCGGCGGACAAAAAGAACCTCGAGGACGTTCAGAAGATGCTCGGGGCCTTGGTTGATGATGAATTGGGGGCGCTACAAGCAATTCTCGAAATGCGTGCCGAATCCAACCTTATGCTGGGAATTCTTGTTGAAGCGGCGGACCTCAAGTCCGCCGACCTGCTGCCGCCCGTCAAGGACCGCTTCACATCAGCGGCAAGGCATCTCGGCAAAGCTGCCGCTGCCCTCAAGGAAGCCGAGACATCGAAGCTCGTCGATGAACTGGTGAAAACCGGCAGGGACGCCGGCAACATTTTCGAATTGAAACAAAGGGAATTGGTCGCCGCCAAGACCGCCGCCAATGTGGTGGCGGAGAATCGCATGCTCGCCCAGGAATTCGAGAAGGAAGTTGCGAGTCTGGGCAAGGGCAGCCAGGCGGCCGCGGCCAGAGCGGTGCGAGACTCCGAGGCCGAAATCCAGCAGGGCCGGGTTATCCTGATTTCCCTCGCGCTCCTCAGCCTTGGCACCGCACTGGTGGTTGGCTGGTATTACGTTGGACGTGGTGTCGTCCGTCGCCTGGTGCGTCTGCAGAACAGCATGAAATCCATTGCCGCCGGCGATTTGACCGCCGACATTTCAACCGGCGGTTCGGACGAAATTGCCGACATGGCGGAAGCACTGCAAATCTTCAAGAGCAATATGCTCGAATCCAACAGGCTGCGCGCCGAACGCTCCGAAGCGGAAAAACAGACGCGCGCCCAGCGAAGAATGGAGATGCAGAAACTGGCTGACGAATTTGAGGCCGCAGTCGGTGATATCGTCCAGACCGTGTCCTCTGCTTCAACGGAGCTGGAAGCCTCAGCGAGCAGCTTGACGAAGACTGCGGAAGACACGCAGAAGCTCTCCGGGCGCGTGGAAGCGGTGTCCGAAGAAGCCTCCTCAAATGTCAGGTCGGTTGCCGCAGCGGCGGAAGAGATGACGGCGTCGATCGCAGAAATCAGTCGGCAGGTCCAGGAGTCGAACCGGATCGCCGCCGAAGCTGTGAGTCAAGCAGAAGCTACTGACGCGCGCATTAACGAGCTTTCGAAGGCTGCGCTGCGGATCGGGGATGTCGTCAATCTTATCACCACGATCGCCGAGCAGACCAATTTGCTGGCGCTCAACGCCACCATCGAAGCGGCGCGAGCAGGTGATTCCGGACGGGGCTTTGCGGTCGTCGCGCAAGAAGTGAAAGCGCTCGCGGCGCAGACCGCTAGCGCAACCAACGAAATCAGTAGCCAGATCGCCGGGATGCAGCTCGCGACCAGGGATTCGGTGGGCGCCATCAAGCAGATTGGAACGACAATCAATCGGATATCGGAAATCGCTGCGGCGATCGCGACCTCTGTTGAGCAGCAAGGTGGCGCGACCGAGGAAATTGCCCGAAATGTCGAGCAGGCAACACAAGGTACAACCGAGGTGGCTTCCAACATCGTGGATGTAAACAAAGGAGCGCGCGAGACGGGCTCGGCTTCGGCGAAAGTTCTTTCCTCCGCTCAATCCCTGTCCGGAGAAAGCAATCGCCTCAAGCTTCAGGTTGCCAATTTCCTGAACACTGTGAGAGCCGCGTAACCTTTAGCCCCCCGCTTCTTGCGATGGCAGCAACGATTTGCGAAGAACTTACAGTGCAGGGGCACCAAAGGTGATGCAGCGCAGGATCTAAGGTCCGAAAAGAATCGGATCAGCGTTGTCCTTGTCATTGATCAGCCACATAAGACCAAGTTCAGCCCGGTGCAGATCGATCTCCAGTAATGTCAAGAGCATCGCCAAGGACAGCGCGGTGTAGGCGAGCCAGGGAGAAAGCGGCTTTTCAATATTCTGATCGTGCGGCGAGACCCAAACCTGCAGCGATCGACAAATTGAAATGAAGTGCTCGTATGCTTTTGAAGGTATTTGCATTTCGCATTCCTTCCAACACAAGGCGTTCACGATAGGCGTCGCACGCCTGCAGTTCAAGCACATAACGGCGCGCCAACCAGCAGCTCCAATCAGCCCAGTTGAGAAGAGCCGCGCTGCAACATGGAACTGAACACGCGGTTGCTTCGTTCGAGCTTCGGCCTCTTGCAAACGAGGGCGGAGAATTCCAATGCGGCTAGCTGCGCTCACAATATTCCTTTCTGTCGGTCTGCCCTTTGGTTTTGCCGTGGCGCAAACGGCTCAACCAAACGGAAATTCGCTCAATTCCACCACGGGCCGCACGGCGCCGGAAGCCAAAGGCGAACTGCAGCCGCAGGGATGGACGGGACCGATCGACACTTCTTCGGGCGGCGCACCCCCGGAGAGTCCTCAAGGACAAAGCCCGCCCGGCATGCAGGCGGCTCCCGACGGATCATCCAAGACCGTGGTGAAGCCCCAGTAATAGCCGCGCCCGGCAGATTTGACTTCGCCCCAGGCACCCACTGAAAATGTGAGAGGCCATGGCGGTAGCCCGAGACTATCGCCTCAGTGGATGTAGCTATGAATTGGCGACTGTATCTCTGGGTAATCGCCGCGGTGCTATGGTTGGATATCGAACCTGCCGTGGCGCAGTTGTCCGGCCATGGCGGTCCTGTCAGAGCATTGGCGGTTTCGGTTGACGGGGAGAATCTGCTGTCCGGCAGTTTCGATACATCCGCGATCCGATGGTCTCTCGCCACGGAATCAGCAGAACAGGTCCTCCGGTTTCACTCCGATGCGGTGAATGCGGTCATCTTCCTGCAAGATGGGCGCATGGCGACCGGCGGCGCGGACGCGCGAATAGCGATCTGGACGGCGGGCCACCAGCAGCCGGACGAGATTTTGGAAGGTCACCGCGGACCGATTGTGGGACTTGCCGTGTCACCTGACGGTTCGACGCTCGCATCCGCATCCTGGGATTCGACTGTACGGCTTTGGCCACTTCGTTCCGGTGCAAAGCGCGTGCTGCAAGGCCATTCGCAGAACGTCAACGGGGTTGCATTCACGCCTGACGGAAAATCGCTGGTCAGCGTCAGCTATGACCTTACGCTCAGGATCTGGCCACTGCACGACGCGCCGCCCGATGTCATCACCCTGCCATCGCCGCTGAATGCCGTCGCCGTAGCGGTGGATGGGGAGATCGCAACAGGTGGCGCTGACGGCTACGTACGCTTTCTGAGGGGTGCAAAGCAGACCGGCGAGATACAAGCAAGTCCGGCTCCGATTGTGGGGCTTGCAATAGCCGCGGATGGAGCGTTGATCGCCGCTGCCGGAATAAATGGCTCAGTGTCGATTATCGATCGCAAGGCGCGGGCGGTGTTGCGAACTTTAGTCGGCCCTGCGCCGGTTTGGTCACTGGCGTTTTTACCGGACACCACACTGCTGACGGGTGGCGCCGATGCTGCGATCCGTCGCTGGAATGCACTGACCGGCGAGCCGATGGGATCAACGCTGAAAGGCACGGTGGCCGATCCGCTCGCTGGCTACGCCGGCGATCACGGCGCTGAGGTATTCCGCGCGTGTGTGGCCTGCCATACGCTTTCCGAAGACGAGAAGCCGCGCGCTGGGCCGACGCTGGCACGATTGTTCGGTCGCAGGATCGCGTC
>NZ_DATEPI010000090.1:0-11891 GCF_035273305.1 Bradyrhizobium sp.
GTTTGCGTCATGCCGTGCAGATCGAGCCGAGCGTCGATTTGTTTTTTCCCTCGCGATAATTGCGAACGTTCGCGGCGGGGCAACGGCGCGAGCGGCGGCGGGCCTGGTATGCTGGATCGCTGGCCGGAAGTAATCTGCGGCGATGACGGCGCGGGTTTTGGAGTCGAGGACGGGTCCAACGTTGTCGCGATGTCCTGCGGTTTCAAGCGTGGCTTGTTCCGCAGCGGCCTGGTCTGTTTGGCAACGCTCTCCCACAAGGTGCGCTCTTCCTCGCTCAAGCCGCGCTTGCGGCGCGGAGGCGCCGGTGTTGCGGGAATCCGCGTCGGTGGACCTTTCATCGCCGGAGACGATGAGGATGGTGGTGGCGGGAACGGCGCGCGTCCCCGCCGGCTGTGATATTCGGGCGTGGCTCGGGAAGCGGCACAGGCTCCGCCGCAGCTGTTTGCGTTGCCGAAGCCTGCGCTACGGGTGCCGCGGCTTCCACCGGCTTCGACGTGCCGTCGTTTGCAGGCTTGGCGGTGTTCGCTGAATCAGCTGGACCGGGCGCCGTCGTCGCATCAGCCGGCGTCAACTTCTCCTTCTCTGCTTTTTCCTTCTCTGCTTTTTCCTGATCCAACAATTTTGCGATGGCTTCCGACGGCCTTGCATCGGGCAGCGGCATCCTGCGGGCTCGTGCCGCCGGATCGAGGCTCTTGGGCACCAGCATCAGGAAATGCATGTTGTGCCGCAGGCGGCCGGACACCTTTCCTGCGTCCGCGCCAGCGCCGAAATACAGATCAGCGCGCGCCGGACCGACAATTGCGGATCCCGTGTCCTGGGCGATCATCAGGCGGCGAAACGACGTCTTTGATAGCTCCGATTCGATCGGCAACTCACCCGCAATAAAAAATGGCGTGCCGTAGACGTGCAGCGCCTTGTCCACCGCAATCGACCGACCAGGAGTGAGTGGGACACCTTGTGCCCCGAGCGGCTCGTCCTTTTCGGATAGCTGCACCTCGCGAAAGAAGACGTAGGAGCGGTTCTGCCGGCGCAATTCGTTGGCCCCGTCAGGGTTTTGCTCCATCCATTCCCTGATTTTCTGCATTGACATCTGCTCTTTCGGGATGATGCCGCGATCGATCAGGATGCGGCCCACCGCCGTATAGGGGTAACCGTTGTGCGCATCATAGTTGATTCGGATGGTAGAACCGTCCTCGAGCTTGACCCGGGCGGAGCCCTGAATTTGCGCGAACAGTAAATCCGTCTGATTTTTCAGCCAGCAAATTTCGAGTCCCCGGCCGGCGATCGCACCATCCTCGATTTGGGCGCGATCGTAGTAGGGAACGAGCTTGCGGCGGCCGATCTTCCGAAACACCTGCCCCTTGTTCGGTAACCCGGCGGCGTCCTGTTTGAACCCGCGGACGAACAGATTGGATGGACGGCGATAGACGGGCACGGTGTAGGTTTCGGTCTGGATCCGGGAGCCCTCGATCACCGGCTCATAGTAGCCGGTGACAAAACCTTCGTCTTCCCCGAGCCGTGAGATCCGCAACGGCCTGAAATGTTGTTCGAAAAAAGTCTTGGCCTTGGCATCATCGACAATCCTCGCCGCGGTCGCCGCCTCGCAGGGTTCGCGCAACGAGGTGCCAAGCGGCTGGAGACCGATCGCCGCGGTTCGTTGCGTTGAGATCTGCTTGCAGCTTATTCGGAAGGCTTTGTAGGCCTGCAGATGATCATCCTCGGTCCAGCCCTCTACATCGTGCCAGGCGACCGGAGCATACTGGGCGCCGCTGAACTGAAGCGGCCATTTGACTTCAGGGTACGGCAGGTGGCGAGGCGCGGCCGGCGTTTGCCCTGCACCGACAGGATGCTTTGCGCTGGCGTTAATCGCGACAAAAGAAACCAGCGACAGGGTAACGGCCACAACACAAAAGGCGGCGGCGAGCCGTAGGCGACCACCTGCTTTAGTGAGCGCTTCCCGTGCCAACCAGCTTCCAATTCGGATCGCGTGACGTCGTATCGCGAGCGAATGTCCAAACATCGGTGATATCGGTGACCTTATCCGGATTGCCCTCGACGATCGTACCGGCCTTGTCGCGCGTAACCGATATCATCTGCGACACAAAGCGAACCGTCAGCTGCGCGAACTTGTCGCGGCCTTCTGCGCCGACGAGCTCGGCCTTATCGATGGAGACGAAGCGCGTTTCGGTCTTCTGCTCGTGCTTCTCGCGATCCCTGATCACGGCTTCGAAGCTGTCGTAGACGTCCGACGATAACAGATCCTTCAATGCGCGACGGTCGCCATTGGCGAACGCAAGCACAATCATCTCATAGGCGCTACGCGCGCCGCTGAGAAAGTGCCGCGGGTCAAATGACGAATCCTGCGCGGCAATTGCGTCCAGTCCTTGAGCCAGCGCCGTGCCAGGCTCGGCGATGCCTTTCCAACGGTCGCTCGGCGCCGCTATATCAGCGGTGGGCGCCAGCGGCGCTTGATCGATCACCGTACCAGGAATGGGGACGACATTGTTGTCCTGGGTCCCGTGCACCACGTTGCGCGCCGCGCGATCGTAGGGCGGCCGCTCGTTTCCGGTTCGCTGTCCAAGGACATTACGCAAACGCAGGAAGATGAAGACCGCCAACGCCAGGAAAATGATGGTGTAAATATCCACGTCGCTTTGCTTTCTGGTCTGCGCCGGCAACGGGTCCGACGGTAGAGCGTTCCCCCTGGGGACGGCGAGTTACATCATGGATGGGTCAAGCAGCATGTAGGCACGAAACCTGCCGTGGCCAATGGTGTGATCCGGCATGAAAACCCAAGCCGGTGGAAATAGGCCGATCCGGTGGCGCTCTCGCCCGTTTGCCACAGGCCAAATTGTAGCGCGTTTTCACTGCGGGGGGAAACCCCGATCGTGCGCGGAAATCACGCATATTCAGCAATTTAGAGTGTGGGTTTGTTGCCGAGGAGGTCCAATTCCCGCCAGCGCCCATTGTTGCCGCTGCGATCCGGCGTGCCGCATCGGATTGTCCTGCTTGTGGAGTGAGGCGGGGCTATGATAGCCACTCGCCCCGACCACCATTTTGGCGGCTCGCGCGCATTCTAAAGACCAAGAACGTCCGCCGCTCACTTCAAACGCTCCAGGAGAGACTTCGATGACCAATGGTAATGGCTCGCCTCCGGAAGCGGGGCCTCCTCCGCAGCTTAATGTGCTCGCGCAATATACCAAGGACCTGTCGTTCGAAAATCCGAACGCTCCCAGCTCGCTGGCGCCGCAGTCGCAGCAGCCGGCGATCAACATCCAGATCAACGTCAACGCCAACAATATTGCCGAAAACGAGTACGAAGTGACGCTGTCCGTCGAGGGGAAAGCTGAAACCGCCGGCAAGGTGATGTTCAGCTTCGACCTTGCCTATGCGGGGGTATTTCGAATCGTGAACGTCCCAAAAGAAAACTTGCATCCCCTCGTGATGATCGAATGCCCGCGGCTGTTGTTCCCGTTCGCCCGTGAAATCATCGCGACCTCGGTGCGGGACGGCGGCTTCCCGCCGTTGATGCTGGACCCCGTCGATTTCGTGGGTCTGTATCGCCAAAATCTGGAGCGTCAGGCTGCTGCCCAGGCCACGCAGGGCAAGCCAAGCTAAGCTGCCTCCAGAAAATCCCGCCAGATCGGCCTGTCGCCGAGCGTGGCGACAAAGGCGCGATGGGCCATGCGATCCTCATCGGTAATCCGCGCTGCGAGCGGTACCTCACGCTGGCGCCGCGGCATGTCGCCATACCCGCCGGCGCGCACATCCCGGACTTCGGCGGCCAGGATCAGTTGTGACTGTCGCGCTCCGATCAGATCGACATAGACCTCCGCCAGAAGCTCCGCGTCAAGCAACGCGCCGTGCTTGGTGCGGCGGGAATTATCGATCGCATAACGCGAGCAGAGATCGTCAAGACGATTCGAAACGCCGGGATGCTTGCGCCGCGCCAGCAGCAGGGTGTCGACGAGCCGCTCGCGCGCAATCGGCGGCCTCTTCATTCGATCGAGTTCGGCATTGATAAAGCTGATGTCGAACGACGCGTTATGAATCACCAGCGGTGCGTCGCCAATAAATTCGAGAAACTCGTCCACCACATGAGCGAACAGAGGCTTGTCTGCGAGAAATTCGCTGGAAAGGCCATGGACTGCGAAAGCTTCGGCCGGAACCTCGCGCTCGGGATTAATGTGGCGGTGAAACGACTGCCCGGTCGGCATGCGGTTCAAAATCTCGATGCAGCCGATTTCAACCAGCCGATCGCCGCGCAATGGATCGAGGCCCGTGGTTTCGGTATCGAGGACAATTTCGCGCATGAACAACTTGCCAAATACGAATCAGGATCGGCGTTGCGGCATTCTAACAGCCTGATCCAGAATGTCCCGGATTCGTGCGCGGACCGGGTCGAGGCCATGTGACGTATCCACTATGAAATCTGCGCGGGCGCGTTTTTCGGAATCAGGCAACTGCCGCGCCAGAATGGCATCGAGCTTTTCGTTGCTCATGTTCTCCCTTCCCAGGATGCGCTCGCGTTGAATTTCAGGTGAGGTCGTGACCACCACCACCGCGTCGACGCGCTTCTCCCCGCCCGTCTCGTAAAGCAAAGGCACATCAACCACCGCGAGCCGCGCGCCCGAACGCTCAGCTTCATCGAGAAATCTTTGACGCGACGCGCCGAGCATCGGATGAACAATTCCTTCCAGCCGCTTCATCGCCGCCGGATCGTGCACCACCCGGCTCGACAACCGCGCGCGATCGACCTTGCCTTGAACGGTCGTGCCCGGGAACGCCGCTTCGATCGCAGCCGCCGCCTCGCCTTCGTATAGTCTGTGAACGGCAGCGTCCGCGTCATAAACGGGAACGCCGGCTTCCGCGAACAATTTTGCGGTGGTTGATTTTCCCATCCCAATCGAGCCGGTCAACCCAAGAATGATCATTTAGCGATCGCCGTTCTGGTCGGGGTCAAATCGCGAGCAGCCGCTCGCTGCGCAGAAATTCAAACAGCGGTAGCAGCGGCAGACCGAGAATGGTGAAGTGATCGCCTTCGATGCGCTCGAACAGATGGACGCCCAGCCGTTCGAGCTGATAAGCGCCGACACTCGATGTGACCGTCTCGCCAGCCTCATCGAGATAGACCTCAATCTGGGACTGAATTAGCTGGCGCATGGTCATTTCGGCGACGCTCACGGCTTCGAACAATATCTTGCCTTCGCGCGCAACGGCAACGGCGGAGTGCAGCTGGTGAGTCCGCCCAGCGAGGGCGCTCAATTGCTCCGCGGCCTGGACCCGGCCGGCCGGCTTGGAAAAAAGCTTTGTGCCAAGCGAAAGGGTCTGGTCCGCCCCAACGACAAACTGGCCGGGCTTATCTATCGATACGATGCGCGCTTTCTCGCGCGCCAAAAGCGCGGCGATGTCACTAGGGGATGTGAGCCCTGACTCCTGCTGCACGGCGCGCTCATCGATCTCGGCAGGAACAGCTTCGAAATCGATCGCCGCGTTCGCAAGCAGCATTTGGCGTGAGCGGCTTTGCGAGGCCAGGATCAAAGGCAATTGCCCGCGCCAGACCGTCATTCCGAAAGCCGTTGGCGTTGTCGGTCCGTAAACAGCTTTAGCACGGCAGCCGCTGTCTCCTCGATCGATCGCCGCGTTACATCGAGCTGAGCCCACTCAAACTTGGCACTCAATCGTCGCGCGAACGCCACCTCATCCGCGACGGCCTGTCGATCGATGTAATCGTCATTGCCGGGACCGGCCCCCATACTCAACAGGCGATTTTGCCGGACCTGGATCAGCCGTTCCGGCGTTGCATGCAGGCTGACCACCAGCGGCTTTTTTAGAGTTTCCAATTGATGTGGCACGGCGATGCCCGGCACCAACGGAACGTTCGCGGTGCGGATGCCGCGGTTGGCGAGATAAATCGACGTCGGCGTCTTCGAGGTGCGCGATACGCCGACGAGGACCACATCGGCATCCTCCAGTCCTTCGACGTGCTGGCCGTCATCATGGATCATCGTGTAATTCAACGCGTCGATGCGCTTGAAATATTCCGCGTTGAGTGTGTGCTGCGCGCCGATGCGCCCGGTGGTCGCGGCACCAAGATAGGCCTGAAACAATTGCATCACGGGGCCGATAATCGAGAGGCTGGGTATGTTGATCTCCTGGCATTTGGCTTCGAGCCTGCCAACCAGATCCTTCTCCAGCAGCGTAAAGAGCACGATCCCCGGCGCTTCCTCAATTTCGTCCAATACGCGATCAAGCTGCTTCTGACTGCGGACCAAGGGATAAACGTGCTCGACCGGCGTGACGTTGGCGTACTGCGCGGCCACCGCGCGCGCTACCGTGATCAACGTTTCGCCTGTCGAATCGGAGACGAGGTGAAGATGGAAATAGTTGCCGGAGGTAGGCACCTGAACCCCTGTATAGACTGTGAATGCTTGTGGAGCTTACCCGATCGAATCGAACACGGATTCAAGGATCAGGGACAACCCGGGTTTTTCTTCACAGCCCTCCTACTGCGGACAACTCCAGGCACCGCCGCCAATGATAGTGGGATAGTGTGGACTTGTCTCTTCATAAGCTGACTTTAAGTCAGCGCAAGCATTTGCTGCTAGTCACATTTTGCGGTCAGCGGGTGAGCAGCAAAATATGTTGAAGGATGTGAACAAGTGATGAGAAACGGCCGGACAATTTTGTGTTGGCCCAATTCACGGCTACTTAGACTCAAACCTAAGATTCTAAAATTATTAGTTTAGAAAAGACTTGCTTGCGGATATGTCTGCGCTTCAGATCGGCATCCAAGCTTGGTAACGCTGTCGCGGTATAAACGTTCCGGCATTCTCTGGATCAATGCATGCTGATTGCGAGTCGGAGAGTTTTTCGCGATGTACGAATGGATCAAGGCGCTGCATGTGATCGCCATCATCGCGTGGATGGCCGGCATGCTCTATCTGCCGCGATTGTTCGTCTATCATTGCGAGGCCGAAGTCGGATCGAAGCAGTCCGAAACCTTCAAGATCATGGAACGACGCTTGTTGAAGGCGATCATCAATCCGGCAATGATCGTGACCTGGTTCGCGGGGCTCTATCTCGCCTGGGCCGGCCATTTTTTTTCAGCCGGTTGGTTACAGGCAAAACTGCTACTCGTGCTCCTGCTCTCCGGCGTCCACGGCTTTTTTTCCCGATGGGTTAATGATTTCGCGGCAGACCGAAATAGCAGGCCTCAAAGATTCTACCGTATTATCAATGAGGTGCCCACAATCCTGATGATCGGGATCGTCATCCTCGTGGTCGTAAAGCCGTTCTGAGGAGGACGGATGTAAGGCACTTCGGGCCGCGCGCCCGCTTGCGGAATGGCGGGTGATTTTCTATATTGATGAAATCCCACCCCACCCAGGCGGATGTGGTCGCGTTCCGGTTTCTTTGTTGAACCGGCCGCCGCATCAGGTTTGAGGCCTCTCCGGCGCTTTCCTTGCTCAGACCTGCGGACCTTCCTGATATCGCGTCCGCTTTTTTGCAGAAGCCAGCTCCCAATTCTTCTCAGGTTACTCCACAGGACCATCCCAATGCGGGAAATGAAACTTCAAGACCTCAAAGCCCAGACGCCCGCCGAGCTTGTCTCGTTCGCGGAAGAAAAGGGGGTCGAAAACGCCAGCACCATGCGCAAGCAGGAGCTGATGTTCGCTATTCTCAAGCAGCTCGCGATCCAGGAGACCGACATCATCGGCGAGGGCGTGGTCGAAGTGCTGTCCGACGGGTTCGGATTTTTGCGCTCACCAGATGCCAATTACCTGCCCGGCCCTGATGACATCTACGTCTCGCCTTCGCAGATCCGCCGATTCGGGTTGCGGACCGGCGATACGATTGAAGGGCACATCCGCAGCCCCAAGGAAGGCGAGCGGTATTTCGCGCTGCTGAAGGTCAATACACTGAATTTCGAAGACCCGGAAAAATCCAAGCACAAGGTCAATTTCGATAACTTGACGCCGCTATTTCCCGATCAGCGCTTCCGGCTCGAGCTTGAGGACCCCACCAGAAAAGACCTTTCCGCGAGGGTTATCGACATCGTCGCTCCGATCGGCAAGGGTCAGCGCGCGCTCATCGTGGCGCCTCCACGCACCGGTAAAACCGTGCTGATGCAGAATATCGCGCACTCGATAACGGCCAATCATCCCGAGTGCTACCTGATTGTGCTGTTGATCGACGAACGCCCCGAAGAAGTCACCGACATGCAGCGCTCGGTGAAGGGTGAGGTAGTCTCCTCGACCTTCGATGAGCCTGCTGTGCGTCACGTTCAGGTCGCCGAGATGGTGATCGAGAAGGCCAAGCGGCTGGTCGAGCACGGCCGCGACGTGGTGATCTTGCTGGATTCAATCACGCGGCTCGGACGCGCTTACAACACCGTTGTGCCGTCATCAGGCAAAGTGCTGACTGGCGGCGTCGATGCCAACGCGTTGCAACGGCCGAAGCGTTTCTTCGGCGCCGCGCGCAACATCGAGGAGGGCGGTTCGCTCACCATCATCGCGACCGCGCTGGTCGATACCGGCAGCCGAATGGATGAAGTGATCTTCGAAGAGTTCAAAGGCACCGGCAACTCGGAATTGATTCTGGATCGCAAGGTTTCGGACAAGCGGACCTTCCCGGCGATCGATATTTCACGCTCCGGTACACGCAAGGAAGAACTGATCACCGATCCCCAGGTATTGAAGAAAATGTACGTGCTGCGCCGGATTCTCAATCCGATGGGCACCATGGATGCGATCGACTTCCTGCTCGACAAGCTGCGCAACACCAAGAACAATTCCGAATTCTTTGAATCCATGAACACCTGACAGGTGTCGTGCACTGAAAATGGGGCGTCGGTTCGGACGCCCCTTTTTTGTGCCGTTAGAGCGTTTTTCGAGCGAAGTGGACGCCGGTTCGCGTGAAAAAAACACGTCAGAAGAAGAAGCTAGATCCCTCAAATCTGACCTGGCTCAATCGAAGTCGCATTGCTTTTTCGATGGGCTCGCAGGCAAATAAGCAATGCATCCGCGCGAGCAGACCATCTTTGCCGTCTCGTCGGGGCGGCCGCCCAGCGCTATTTCCGTTGTGCGGGTGTCCGGATCGCAAGCCGGACCCTTGCTGCGCTCGCTTGCGGGCAGGGTGCCTGCGGCTCGGACGGCCACGCGCGCTCTGTTGCGGGACGCCAGCCAGCAGCCGATCGACGACGCGCTGATCCTCTGGTTTCCCGCGCCGGCAAGCGCGACCGGCGAGGACGTCGCGGAATTTCATGTCCATGGCGGACGGGCAGTGCTGGCGAGTTTGTTCGCCGCGTTCTCCGCTGTCCTGGATGTGCGCCCGGCTGAGGCTGGCGAATTCACCCGACGCGCTTTCGAGAACGGCAAACTCGATCTCACCGAAGCCGAAGCGCTCGACGATTTGATTCACGCCGATACCGACCGCCAGCGCCGCCAGGCTCTACGTCAATTGCGAGGATTGCTTGGAGACAAAGCGCGCGACTGGCGCAACCAGATCATCGAGGCGTCGGCGTTGATCGAAGCCGGCATCGATTTTTCAGATGAGGGCGACGTTTCCGCGGAACTGGTGAAGCCGGCGCTGGCGAAAGTGAAAGTGCTGTTGAGTGAAATTGAGGAACTGCTAGCGGCGCAGGGGCGGAGTGAACGTCTGCGCGACGGGCTGGTGGTCGCGATCGCAGGCCCTCCGAACGTCGGCAAGTCGACGCTGATCAATCAGCTGGCGCGGCGTGAGGTTGCGATCGTCTCGCCTCACGCGGGCACCACGCGGGACATCATCGAGGTGCAGCTCGATCTGGATGGCTATCCGGTCACGGTGATCGATACGGCTGGCATTCGCGACGCCAACGATCCGGTCGAGCAGGAAGGTGTGCGGCGGGCGAGGGCGCGAGCGGCGGAAGCTGATCTGGTGTTGTGGTTGAGCGATCCGGAGCACGGCACATCGCCAGCCGAGCGCGGTGCGCTTACATGGAGGGTACGCAACAAGATCGATCTTGCGGAGGAGGTTTCGGGGGCTGCGGGGGCGGGCGCTGGTCCTCGAACCAGCGAGCGTGAGCCGGAGTTCGGGATTTCAGCCAGCCGCGGCGACGGGGTGGCCGAACTCGTGACTGCGCTGATCGGGTTGGCGCAGGATTATCTTGGCTCCGCGGAGGGAGCGCTAATTACCCGGGAGCGGCACAGGCTGTTATTGGCGGAGGTGGCGGCGTCACTGCGCCGGAGCCTGGAGGCAATCGGGCAGGGCGAGGAATTGGCCGCCGAGGAGTTGCGCGCAGCCACCTACTCGCTCGGACGACTGCTTGGACGGGTCGACGTTGAAGACGTGCTTGATATGATTTTCCGCCAATTTTGTGTTGGTAAGTAATAGTTGTTCATTCATTTCATCGCGCCACCCAGTTCACGAAGGCTAGTGTCGGCACCGACGCTTCGCGCCACCGTCCCCACAAGCACAAATAGGGGTGAGATAAGAAAGCGGCGTTCACTGGCGTCAATCCCCTGGGCAAGGATATCGAGTCTCGCTGGCCACCGCACGGACGGGTCGCGTTCACCCGAAAGCAGCAGTGGCGGCTGTTTCACGTGAAACACCGTGACCCCACCAGAGACCTGGCGCTTCCGACACCAAACATCGAACTTACCGCTTCCGACTTGTACCCGGCCGCGATAATAGTCCGGCATGATTGCCCACCCCCACTCGTTCGATGTGATCGTGATCGGCGGCGGCCATGCCGGTTGCGAAGCTGCGAGCGCGTCGGCGCGGATGGGCGCCGGGACCGCGCTCGTAACTCATCGGTTTTCGACCGTCGGCACGATGTCGTGCAATCCGGCGATCGGAGGGCTGGGCAAGGGGCATCTGGTTCGCGAGATCGATGCGCTGGATGGTCTGATGGGCCGCGTGGCTGACGCGGCGGGCATTCAGTTCCGAATGCTCAACCGAAGGAAAGGCCCCGCAGTGCGGGGTCCGCGCGCACAGGCGGACCGCAAGCTTTATGCCGCGGCGATGCAGGCCGCGATCCGGCAGACCGCCAATCTGTCGGTGATTGAAGGCGAAGCGGACGACCTCATCGTTTCAGACGGACGCGTCGTTGGGATTCGCCTAGCCGGAGGGTTGGAATTTTCCGCCGGCGCTGTCGTGATTACGACAGGCACTTTTCTGCGTGGGCTGATCCATCTCGGCGAGAAGAACTGGCCGGCAGGCCGGGTCGACGAGGCTCCCGCACTGGGGCTTTCCAGGTCCTTTGAGCAGGCCGGGTTCAGGCTTGGACGGCTGAAGACGGGGACGCCACCACGAATCGACGGCACCACGATCGATTGGTCGGCCGTCGAAATGCAGCCAGGCGACGACCCGCCGGAGCCGTTTTCGGTGATGACCGATTGCATCACCACCGCACAGATCCACTGCGGGATCACGCGCACGATGCCCGCAACCCACGATCTAATCCGCGCCAACGTGCATCGCTCGCCGATGTATTCGGGCCAGATCAAGAGCACGGGGCCGCGCTATTGTCCCTCGATCGAGGATAAAATCGTTCGCTTCGGCGACCGCGACGGGCACCAGATCTTCCTCGAACCGGAAGGGCTGGACGACTCGACGGTCTATCCAAACGGCATCTCGACCTCGCTGCCGGAGGAGGTCCAGCTTCAAATCCTGGCTTCTATTCCCGGACTGGAGCGTGCGCGGATGGTTCGGCCGGGATATGCGATCGAATACGACCACGTCGATCCCCGGGAGCTCGATCCAACCCTGCAGGCCAAACGGCTGCCGGGACTTTTCCTGGCCGGTCAAATCAACGGCACCACAGGTTACGAAGAAGCTGCAGCCCAAGGCGCCGTCGCCGGGCTGAACGCCGCGCGAACCGCGGGCACGGCCGAGCCAATCGTGTTCGA
>NZ_DATEPI010000091.1:0-3680 GCF_035273305.1 Bradyrhizobium sp.
GAGCCCGCTTGGACATTCCGGGCGGGCTCGCAATTTTTTAGACCACGAATTTTGCGGCCTTTGCAGGTCACTCCGGCGCCTGCGCGTCCGACAAATATCCAGCGACGAAACGATGTGCTCCGCCAAAGCATCAGCGAGCGCGGAGGTTTCGTGCGTGCTGCCACCTGCCGTTCGCGCTGAGTAGTGACCTCGACGATGAATGGTGCTCTCGAAACGACCGTTACACCTCAGAAGACGTGTTTCGCCTTAGCCTTTCGACTAAATGTTTGAAATATCCAGATTGTTCGACCCTGCCGGACTCACTATTTTGCACGGCCCGTATGGTTAACAACTCGTTAACCTAAAGCGGTAAACAGAGTTTAAGCGGGGATGCCGAGCCGTTAACTTTCTCGCAGCGAACTGACCAACCGCTTGCCACCGCGGCTCTCGACTTTCGGCCAAATCATAAACCCCGCCGCTTTGCGGGGTTCGGTCTTTCGCGAATGGGTCTGCGAAAGGTGGCCGCAGATGCGTGGTGCTGCCTCATATACGAAGGAGTGCCTCCTTGCCGGCAGGGGTTTTGTTCACCGAACAGCGGAGCGACGGAGTCGAGTTCAGTGCCGCTGGGTCGTGGACAGCTGAATATGCGGACAGAATCGAGTCGCAGATGGATGCCGCAATAGCCGGCATTGTGGAACGCGGTGTCACGATCAATGCCGCGCATATCGAGAATCTCGACACCTACGGCGCATGGCTGATCGAGCGCGCAATCCGCACGTTAACGAGGAAAGGGGGTGAAGCGCGGCTGGTGGGACTGCGCGACGACTACCGAGGTCTCTTCGAGAAAGTCCATGTCGGGACACAAGTCTTGTCATCCCCGCCGCCAAGACCGAACAGCATCGTTGCAACGCTCGAAAGCGTGGGACGGACGATGGCGAGCGTCGGCGCCGACCTCGTTCTGCTAGCGGAAATGCTCGGCCTATTGATCGTCGCGCTTCAGCGAGTCGTCCGACGGCCCAAAAGTTTTCGCTTCACGTCGATGATCCATCAGATCGAGCGCGTTGCATGGCGTGCTGTGCCGATCATCCTGCTGATCACTGTTTTGATCGGTGCCATTCTCGCGCAGCAAGGCATATTCCACTTCCGCAAATTCGGCGCCGATATCTACGTGATCGACATGGTCGGCGTGTTGGTACTGAGAGAAATCGGCGTTCTGATCGTTTGTATCATGGTCGCCGGCCGATCCGGGAGTTCTTACACCGCTGAACTCGGCACGATGCGTATGCGCGAAGAGGTCGACGCATTGCGGACCATGGGATTCGATCCCATTGAAGTGCTGATCCTTCCACGTATCCTTGCTTTAGTCATTGCGGTGCCAATTCTGACATTTCTTGGATCGATGGCCGCGCTCTATGGTGGCGGCTTAGTGGCGTGGCTTTACGGGGGCATTCAGCCGGAGGTCTTCTTGGACCGCCTACGGGAAGCTGTGACGACGACGACGTTCGAGGTCGGGATGATCAAGGCGCCATTTATGGCGCTGCTCATCGGAATTGTGGCTTGCGTGGAAGGCTTGCAAGTCGGAGGCAGCGCCGAGTCGCTCGGTGAAAAGACCACCAATTCAGTTGTTAAATCCATTTTTTTGGTGATCGTACTCGACGGCGTTTTCGCAATGTTCTTTGCGTCGATCGGTATGTAAGATGACAAAAAACTCCGTCATCAAAGTACGCAATGTGGCCGTTGAACTGAAAGGGATTCGGGTTCTCAAGGACGTCACGCTGGACGTGTATCGAGGTGAGATTCTGGGTTTTGTCGGGGCGTCCGGGGCGGGTAAATCAGTGCTCACGCGCACGATCCTCGGTCTCCTTCCGAAACAGCAGGGACGCATTGAGGTCTTCGACGTAGATCTCGACGAAGCAGACGAAACGCAGCGCCAGCAAATCGAGCGGCGATGGGGCACTCTGTTTCAGCAGGGCGCTTTGTTCTCCTCGCTCACGGTCGGCGAGAATGTTGAGTTCCCTATTCGCGAATATCTCAATTTGTCGGATCGCTTGGTGACAGAAATAGCCATTACGAAGCTGGAAATGGTCGGTCTAAAAGCGGATGTTTACCGCAAATACCCGTCCGAATTATCGGGCGGAATGGTCAAGCGCGTGGCGCTTGCGCGCGCTTTGGCGCTCGACCCGGAAATCCTCTTTCTCGATGAGCCGACCTCGGGCCTCGATCCGATCAGCGCGGCTGACTTCGATCAGCTCATCCTGACACTGCAACAGACTTCACCAATGGCGGTCTTCATGGTGACGCATGATCTGGACAGCTTGCACACCATTTGCAACCGGATCGCAGTCCTCGGGGACGGCAAGATCATCGAAGCGGGTACGATGGACAAGATGCTGGCCTCGCAGCATCCTTGGCTTAGGGCTTATTTCCGCGGCGTTCGCGCCCGGCCGGCACTCAGGCTCCAAGTAGGAACGACTGGAGTAGGATGATGGAGCGACATGCGCACTATGCCTTTATCGGCCTGTTTACGTTCGCGGTAGTCGCGGGCGCATTCGGTTTTATCTTCTGGCTGCATCACTCGTCCGGCAAGAAACAAGCCGTTGCATACCGCGTCATCTTTGACAACTCGGTGTCCGGATTGCAGGTCGGAGGCAACGTTCTATTCAATGGCATTCGCGTCGGCCAAGTGACCAATCTCCGGCTTGACCCAGACAAGCCGTCCCAGGTCATCGCCATGCTGGCCGTCAACAAGTCGACGCCAATCCGCGCCGATACCCACGTCGGCCTCGAGTTTTCCGGCCTGACCGGGGTGGCGTCAGTGTCCTTGAAAGGGGCCTCCCCGGACACGCCGCTGATCGAGCGAGAGGAGGGTGAGCCACCGACTTTAAGAGCCGACTCGAACGCTAGTCAGGACATGATGCAAGCTGCGCGTGAGGTTCTAAACAAAGTGGAAGAAGTGATCGCGGCCAACGAGAAGGTATTGCATGAGGCGTTCACCGATATCGGCAAGTTCAGCGCATCTCTGGCGCGCAATGCGGACAATGTGGATTCGATCGTGTCCGATGTGAAAGACACGGCAAAGAATGCGAAGGAGGCAACGGACTCGGCTCGATTGCTGATGGACAATCTCGACAAACGTACAGACGAAATTACGGCGGGCGTGAACAAGATGACTGCTTCTGGTCGGTTGTTGATGCGCAATCTGGATAAACGTACCGACGAAATTACCATCGGCGTGAACAAGATGACCGCAACTGCAACGCGCCAAATTGATCTTGCAGGTCGGGCGATCACTGATCTCGCTCACAACCCCCAGCGGTTCTTGTTCGGAGGTACCAAGAACAACGAAGCCGAGCCAACCTCTGCCACCACAGGAAGGGCACAGGAGTAGCCATAAAAGCGATTGCCGCTCACTCCGCCGCCTGCGCGTCAGACAAGTTGTCGAGCGACGACACGATGTGCTCGGCCAAAGCATCGGCGAGCGCGGAGGTCTCGTGCGCATTGCGCACCAGCCCGATGCGGCAGCTCGGCAATTCCGGAAAACCGTCGGCGGATGTGAGCACGCGCATGCCGGGGCGCAGGCCCGATTCCGGCAGCACGGAGACGGCGAGGCCGGCGAGCACCGCGGCCGCCGCCGCGCCGTTGTTCGAACTGGAAAATAAAATGTGATACGGCCGGCCGATCCCCTCCAGCCGTTCGACCGC
>NZ_DATEPI010000092.1:0-8528 GCF_035273305.1 Bradyrhizobium sp.
GGCCTCGCCTCGTCGGCGCACCTTGGGCGTCCTGCGGCACCCACCGGGCCACCGCTCGTCCTCCGCGAGCCGTAATTTCAGAATTCAGACCGGGCGTTCAACGTCCCCGAGGAACGGCCCTTGCCTGCACTTTTCTCGGCAGCCGAAGCGCCGAACTTCCGCTGCAATCCCTATTCAGGGTTCGCCCCGGAAATAAGACAGGTTTGCTGTCCTAACTCCGAACATGCCAAATTTCTTTCTATCATACAAGCGCGCGAAAGTCGCCGCTTAGCATGTATGTCGGTGCCGACCGCTTCCCAGCCGCCTCCAATTCGAAGCAAACGCGCCACCATCCTGCCCAAGGGTGGCCGAATTCGGAACTGATCTTCGGCTCGCACAACAACAAGGAAACAGCTTCGGCGCTGGCTTGAGCGGAACTTGAAGGAGCATCGGGCGATGAAACTGTTGATGGGATGGACCATCCTGGCTGGGCTGGCGGTTGTCCCGCCGCTTGCCTTTGCGCAAGTACCTGTTTCGCCCCATTCCGGCGGGCCGCCCTACACAGCCGTATCCGACTTCGACGGCCCGTATGCGACGATGCCTGAGCCAGAATTGGTGCCGCGCTACGGACCGATCTTGCTGCCGCCGCGGGAGGTCTACACGGTGGTCCGGGAGAGTGGGTTTTCGCCGCTGGGCTCTCCGCAGCAGCGCGGCCTCATTTACATGATCGCCGTAATGGATCGCGATGGCCAGGATGGTCGGCTGGTCATTGACGCACGCACCGGGCGGATCATCCGCTTCATGCCGGCATACCGTATGGGCGACCGTTTCAACGACGCCCCGGCCTATGGACCGGTCGGCCCACCACCCAGTTCGGTCAGAAGCGGTCCACGCCCGCCGGCCTCGAGCCCCCACGTTTCTAGCCGGAGGGATTTGGTGCGGCTACCCAAAGCGTCACCTTCGCAAACGGGCCAGGCAAATGGGGGGCCGGCGAAGCCGGCCACAGAGCCCGCGCAGCGCTCGGCGGCGATCGATGCCAAACCGGGTGAGGCGCAAACTGTCGTGCAAGCCGTCCCTCCACCGGCTGCGGAGCCAAAGCGCGCCGCGCCGCAAATTCTTCCGACCCAGGAAATGCCGAAGGTGCAGGGGCTCGATTGACCTACGCGCGTTCGCGCCGATACGACCGGCAACAAAACGCCCCGGATTTCCGGGGCGTTCGCATTCACAACTGACGTAAGAGTTGTCAGGCAGCAGCCTTCTCGGCCGAACCCTCGACGACCTGTGCCGGGGCGCTGGTGGAGATCGGGATGCTGCGGGGCTTCTTGGCTTCGGGGATCTCGCGGACGAGATCGACGTGCAGTAGCCCGTTCTCGAGCGAGGCGTTTTTCACCACGACGAAATCGGCCAGTTGGAAAACCCGTTCGAAGGCCCGCGCGGCGATACCGCGATAGAGCACCTCGGAACCCTCCTTGCCGTTTTCATTCGCAGTTTTTTCCCCCTTGATCGTCAGCGTATTTTCCTTCGCGACGATCGAGAGTTCGCCCTGCGAGAAGCCGGAAACCGCAACTGTAATGCGGTAGCTGTTCTCGCCGGTGCGCTCGATATTGTAGGGCGGATAACCGGGGCTGCCATCAGCCGTCGAGCGGTCGAGCAGCGAAAAGAGTCGGTCGAAGCCGACGGTCGAGCGGTAAAAGGGAGTAAGATCGTAAGTACGCATTTAGTCCTCCATTGAGCGACTGTTGAGTAACCCGCCCGCCATCGGGCCGGGCTTTTGTTTCTGTGCAGCCTTGCGTTTCGGTCTCCCGGAACGCTGGTAGCGGCCTGCACGAAAATGATATGGGAGAGACTCGACAGGGTTCAAGAGGACGGGAGCGGGTTCGCTTTGGCCCGTTCGGCCCTTGATTTCCAGCACTTTTCACCTATCCGGCATCCTCATGACGCTCGTCTCGATTCCCGCCAATCCGGTCCCCGAGAACGTCGTCACTGGCACCATCAAGACACCGGACGGAGCCGAATTGCGGTTCGCGCGCTGGGCTCCGCCGTCGGGCCGCAAGGGCACCATTTGCGTTTTCACGGGCCGCACCGAGCAGATCGAAAAATATTTCGAAACCGTCCGCGATCTGCGCGATCGCGGCTTCGCGGTGGCCATGGTCGACTGGCGCGGGCAGGGTCATTCGTCGCGCCGCCTGCGCGATCCGCGCAAGGGCTATGTCCGGGAATTCTCGGACTACGAAGTCGACGTCGAAACCTTTGTGCAGCAGGTGGTGCTGCCAGACTGCCCGCCACCGCATTTCGCGCTCGCGCACTCGATGGGCGGCGCGGTGATGCTGCGGGTGGCGCATGCGGGAAAACGCTGGTTCGATCGCATGGTGTTGTCCGCGCCGATGATCGATCTTCCCGGGCGCCTCACCTCGTTTCCAGCGCGCGCCCTGCTGCGTGTTCTGCGCCTGACGGGGCAGGGCGGCCGCTACATACCGGGCGGCACCGACGCACTCACCGGCACTCAGCCGTTTGTCAACAACCCATTGACCAGCGATCCCGTGCGCTACGCGCGTAACGCCGCCATCCTGGAGGAAGATCCGACGCTGGGCCTCGCCTCCCCGACAGTGGCGTGGGCCGATACCGCGACCAGGGCAATGCACGGCTTTCGCGCATCAGATTATCCCTCCCAGATCCGGCAGCCGATCCTGATGCTCGCCGCGAGCAACGACAGCGTGGTTTCCACTCCGGCAATCGAGGAGTTCGCGTATCACCTGCGTGCCGGCTCGCATCTGGTCATCGCCGGCGCGAAGCACGAAATTTTGCAGGAGCAGGACCGTTACCGCGCCCAGTTCTGGGCCGCCTTCGATGCCTTCGTGCCAGGCACGCCGCTGTTCAAGTGAGCCCGACAATCAATGCCGTATGACATCGTAGGTCGCGCTCGCCGCAAGATAGATCCCGAGAAGAATCATCGCGATCAGAAACCAGCGGCGAAACGCCTCCGGCTGCATGCGCGAGCGCACCGCCTGGCCAATGAACATGCCCGCGAACGACGCGGCCATCGCTACGGCCCCGGGTAGCGCGGTCGATGCGCTCAATAATCCTGCCGCGGTAAGATTGAAGGCGAGCGCCAGCGTGGCAACCGTGAAGAACACGCCCAGCGCCTGCACCAACTCGTCCTTTTCCATGCCGATTGCCTGCATGAACGGCATCGACGGAAGAACCTGCACGCCCGTTGCGGCGGAAACCACGCCGGTGATCAGGCCGACCAGGACTCCGAGCCATTTCTCGTCCCGGCGCGCGACCTTGAAGCTCAATTTGCTCAAGCCGACGATCGCGTAGATCACCAGCAGCAGCCCGAGGACGATGGTGCCGTAGCGTGCGTAGGGACCGGTCAGCATGCCCGCATTCAGCCAGATCCCAACCACCGTGCCGGCCATAAGCGGCCAAAGCCTGCGGACGATGTCGCGCAGATAAGGACCCACGAAGGTCTGCCAGATGTTGGTGATGATCGCGGGAACGATGACGATCGCGAGGGCGTGGGATGGCGGCATCGTGACCGCGAGTAACCCCATGGATACGGTCGGGAGCCCAAGGCCGATCACGCCTTTGACGAAGCCAGCCAGCAGGAATGCCGCCGCGATCAGAATCAACAGAGGTTCAAACATCAACGGCACATTGCCCGATCAATGCGATGCGAACAATCCGCCGGCAATGCAGAGTACGCCCTCAGCCATGACGAGGCGGGCTAGCTCGCAGTATCCGCTGGTGGAAGGCGTCAAACGCGAATAGTCCGCTGCTAGCTTCGTGCCGAGCAGGCGCATTGCACAGTCTCGTCACGGAGCAACAAAAGAACCAGGATGGACTCATTAGCGCGCAGCCATTGCCTGATTGATGCAGGAAAGCAGGGATGAAATCGCAGCCGGGACCGGCTGGCTCGCGAATGACCCAAAGGGTCAAAAGCAGACTGAAATCCAGCAGCGCTAGTGCTACCCTTTCGGAGGCGCCAAGGGCGCCACGTCGATCAGGCCCTGCTGGCTGGCCGAGGCGATCCGATGAAACGACGCGAATTCATGGCCCTGGTCGGTGCCGCGGCAACCGCGAGGCCGCTCGGGGCGCGTGCGCAGCAGTCGGCTGGCAAGGTGCCGCGGATCGGATTTCTTGGCGCGGCCACGGCCGCAGGTTCGGCAAATGCAATAGACGCGCTCCGGGCGGGCCTTCGTGACTTCGGCTACGTTGAGGGCCGGAACATTGTTATCGAGTTTCGTTGGGCGGAGGAAAGGTACGACAGGCTCCCACAATTGGTAAGAGAGCTTATTTCCGCGCAACTCGATCTCCTCATCACCCATGGAACGCCGGGTACGCGCGCGGCGAAGCAGGCGACTTCTACCATTCCTATCGTGATGGCCATCAGCGGCGACGCAGTTGCGACTGGTCTCGTGTCAAACCTCGCAAGGCCTGAAGCCAATGTCACGGGCTCAACATTTTTTCTTCCAGAACTCAATGCGAAACGTCTCGAAGTGCTCAAGGAGGCGTGCCCGAGCATCTCGCATCCGACCGCACTTTCGAATCCGGACAATCCTGTCAGCAGGCCAATCATTCCGACAATGCAGTCTGCTGCTGCAGCTTTGAGTCTCACCCTTGGCGTTGCGCGGGCACAAGGTCCCGGCGAGTTCGGCCGCGCGTTTGAGGCTATGGCCGGGAGCCACGTCGATTCGGTGGTGGTTACAGAGGATGGAGAGTTTGCCCCCAACTTTCGCGCCATCGCGGCCCTTGCGCTGCAAAATAGATTGCCATCGATTGGGGCCAAGGAATATGGGGAGGCAGGCGGGCTAATAGGGTACGGCGCGAACATTCTTGCTCTGTATCGACGCGCGGCCTATTTCGTAGACCGCATTCTCAAAGGTGCCAAGCCGGCCGACCTTCCAGTCGAGCAGCCCACAAGGTTCGAACTCATCGTCAACCTCGGAACTGCCAAGGGGCTAGGTCTCGAATTTCCGAAAACGCTGCTCGCCCGCGCCGACCAGGTGATCGATTAGGAGGGTGTCTGCAGCGCTGAATGAGTCAGCAAGTGGCCCCATCGCGCCATTCGCTGCCACGGCAAACGCCTCGCTCTTAAAGCAAAGCGGACATGACCGGTATGCCTCTAGCTGTTCAATAGCTTTATCGCGGCTTCATGCACGCGCGGATCGCCCGCTGCAATAATTCGGCCCCCGTCTTGCGCGGGCTTTCCGTCCCAGGTCGTAACGATACCACCGGCGCCGGTAATGATCGGGATTAGGGCGGCGATATCGTAGGACTTCAGTTCAGTTTCGACTACGAGATCGAGATGGCCGGCGGCGAGCATGCAGTATGAGTAGCAATCGCCGCCATAACGCGACAACTGGACGGAGTCCTCGATCCGGCCGAAGGCCGCGCGGTCCGCCGCGTTCATCAATTTCGGACTGGTGGTGAACGAGGTGGCTTCTTTCAACGACGCGCAGCGCCGCACCGCCAATTTTCGTTCGCCTGATGGTCCATGATATTGTGCCGAACCGTTGTCGCCATAGAAGCGCTCACCGACATAGGGCTGGTGCATCATGCCGAACACCGGGGTGCCCTTATGCAGCAGCGCGATCAGCGTGCCCCATATCGGGAAGCCCGCGATAAAGGATTTGGTGCCATCGATCGGATCCAGCACCCAGACATATTCGGCATCTTCCCGCTCGCTGCCGAATTCTTCGCCGACGATGCCGTGCTGAGGAAAATTCGATTTGATCAGCCGCCGCATCACTGCTTCGGCGGCCCGGTCGGCTTCAGTCACCGGATCGAAATCGTGGCTGTTGCTCTTGTTGTCGATCGATAGCGACGTCCTGAAAAATGGCAGAATGGTTTCGCCGGACGAGGTCGCAAGGCGGCCAATGAAGGCTGTAAAATCGATGACCGTCACGGCGTTTCCTGGGTGGCGCGGGCGCTAGGCATATGTGTTCTGCCTAGCCCAATCCGGCTGAGAGCGCACTGGGAAGGGAGGCGAATTCCCGCCCGCGTCGTCAATTCTTCAATCAGGAGAATCGATTCTCGCAATCGTATATTTGCGATGAACGTTTGGGATCACGAGTTGGAGAGAGCCAACACGCTCGGCCACAACTAGCTGTGTCTTGCAACCCAGAATACACTTAAGCGATTGACATAACAATAGAAAATGATGGTGTGGCTTTTTTGCGCCGGTGCCGAATTTCCTGACCTTTTGCACCGAAAATGATTCAAAAGGACTTGCACTTTGTGCAGCGCGGCCGCATATTGTTGCGGTGCGGTAGCGCCTCGCGCTATCGCTGCCCTCCTTGGGCGTTTCCTCCCTAGACTTGGGCCGCTTGTTCATTCAAGCGGCCCTTTTTTCTTTGGCACTTTTTCGGGGCATTGGCGCGAGCCGAACCCGCGGCCTTATCACCTGGACCCGGAAAACTACTCCGCCGCCGCCTGGAACGGACCGAGATCGCCCAGCGGTACGGCCGCAAGGGCCTCGGCAAGTGCCGCGAAGTGGCTTGCGACCTGCGTGAAGCGCTGGCCACGTTCGCGCCGCCGTTCGTCCATATACACTGCCCGGTTTACTTCGAGTTGAATCGTATGCAGCCCGGATGCGGGGTTGCCGTAATGCTCGGTTATGAATCCGCCGGCATAAGGCTTGTTGCGTCCGACCGAATATCCCAGCCTGCGCATGGTTTGCTCGACCATGTCCGGCAGCAAGGCCGCGCAACTGGTGCCGTAGCGATCGCCGATCACGACATCGGGCCGTCGCGGCTCGTCGCGTGAGACGCCGATCGACGGCATTGAATGGCAATCGACCACCACGACGGTGCCGAATGTCTGGTGGGCCTTGTTGATCAGCCGCCGCAGCGCGCGGTGGTAGGGCTTATACAGCGCCTCGATCCGCGCTAAGCCGTCATCGACGGAGAGGCGCTCGCGATAAATCTCCTGTCCGTCTCCGACTACGCGTGGGATGGTGCCGAGCCCGCCGGCCACCCGCATCGACCTGGTGTTGGCAAAGCTCGGCAGCCTGCCGGAGAACATGCGCGGATCAAGCTCATACGGCTCGCGATTTACGTCGACATAGGAGCGCGGGAAATTGACCGTGACCGTCGGAAAGCCGAGTGCGCTGAGGCCGCCGATCAATTCGTCCATGAACGAATCTTCGGAACGGCGCAGCCCCGCAATATCGATCCGCGACGCCCTGAGGAAATCGTGCGGATAGACTGAGCCGGAATGCGGGGAGTTGAAGATGATCGGTGCCCGCCAGGTGGCCGGCTCCGCAATCTCGAAGGGAGGCGACAGTTCGCCACCAGGTTGCTTCATTGTCGGCGCCGTCCCTCGATTTGCTGCTCCGCACCGGCATTTCGGCCACAAAGGCGGAGCTTTCGTGAGCAGGCATTCTCTGTAATCACGCCCGTTCTGCAAGCGAAAAAAGGTGTCGCCCGGCTAAACTGTTTCTGAAACGCGAAGCGCCCGTGTTGATTGCTTTATGTGCCAACCGGATCAAAATAAGGCTCGGACTCCAGCGGTGCGAACGGAACCCTTCACCCGAAATTTACCCTCTATCCCGCTTAGTGGGCGCGTTGATCCTCACAACCGGATTCGATAACCAACCGCTATGCACAAGATCCTCCTCGCCGAAGATGACAACGACATGCGCCGGTTCCTGGTGAAGGCGCTGGAAAATGCCGGTTTTCAGGTCTCGCCACATGACAACGGCTTGTCGGCGTACCAACGGCTGCGCGAGGAGCCGTTCGAGATGCTGCTCACGGATATCGTCATGCCCGAGATGGACGGTATCGAGCTGGCGCGCCGGGCTTCGGAACTCGATCCGGACATCAAGATCATGTTCATCACCGGATTTGCCGCCGTGGCGTTGAACTCCGATTCCGAAGCGCCCAAGAATGCAAAAGTGCTGTCGAAGCCGGTTCACCTTCGCGAATTGGTCAGCGAAGTGAATAAGATGCTGGCGGCCTGATTCAGCGCCTCGCCAGCCGGGCTTGCCAGCATCCTTGCCTGCCCGCTGCGGAGCCGATATACGGACGCCACCCGTCAAATAAGTCTCAGGGCGCGTAGCTCAGCGGGAGAGCACCTCGTTGACATCGAGGGGGTCACAGGTTCGATCCCTGTCGCGCCCACCATTTGGATCAATGATTTAGCTTTTCCATCTTTCGCTTGCGGCAATGATAACGGCAATGATTAGTTCAGGCGGCGGTTCGCCTATTCCTTTTCGAGAACGCATCGCCGACGCTGCTTTGGTGATCCGGGTGATGGTGCCCGTATGTCGATTCCAGCGTCTTCATCGTCATACCTAAGTAGCCCGCCGATTCGAATTTGTCGGCACGGCGCTGCATCAGCCACGTAGCCGCTGTATGCCGGAACGTGTGGCGTACAATCTTGCTAGTCGTGTCGGGAAATACGGCGTTCACTAGTCTCGCAAAAGCCTTCTTTGGATCAGCGGCACGGCCTTGATACTCGCAAATGTAGCGTGCGCCCAATTTGCGCCAGCGGCGCAGATGAGCCAGAAGTCGTGCAGGGATTCGCTGCACAGGCGCGCGCTTGTT
>NZ_DATEPI010000093.1:0-3335 GCF_035273305.1 Bradyrhizobium sp.
GCTGTTGACGCCACGCACGACGCTTTCTGAAACGGCATGGGCTGTTGCCAGCACTGTGAGGTTGATCTGCAGCATGGCGTGGAATGTGTCGTGGTGACGATGCAGCGCGGTCAGAAGCTCCGGCGCGGTTTCCGATAGATATTTCTGGCTGGCTTTCAGTTGCGCGACCGCGCTGACATAGCGACGCGACAGTCCGGTCTTGGCGGATTCAAACGCCATCGCCTCGCGCAGTTTGCCGGCACGCACCAGCTCGGTTTCGCGCTCGATGACGCCGAGTAATTCGCTCATCACATCCATCAGGCTGTCGGCGAGTTTGCGCGCGTCCGTCGGCGTCGCCGCTGAGAGAGCAGGGGCGGGCGCGTCGCGCTGTAATGCTCGGTTCATGTTCGGTCCCCCTGGGCTCGCTAACTGGTGCGGCCCGCTTGCTGCAGAATCAGTGTGCGATAGACTTCGTTCGAGATTCCGACGCCGCCCGCTTTGGCGAACGACTTCGAATATTGATCCGTCAGCATCGAGCGCCATACACCGGTGCCGGGCGTATCTCCGAACGGGCCTTCGCCCTTGATGCCGCTAGTCATCTGCGAAAACATGGAGTTCAGAAACATCGCTTCGAAATCGGTGGCGGTCGTCTTGGCTTTCGCCTGGGCCTGCGGTGAGACCTTCTTCAAAGCGTCGGCGAAGGCGGGATCTGGCCGGCCATTGAACAGCGGCATCATCGCTTTTGAAGGCATGCTGCCGTTGCTGGAGTTGATGAGACTGCTTTGCATCACATCACCTCGATGTCAGCCTGGATGGCGCCCGCGGCTTTGATCGCCTGCAGGATTCCGATCAGGTCGCGCGGTCCGATCCCGAGCCCATTAAGCCCGTCGACGAGCTGTTGCAGCGACACGCCATCCTTGACCACGGCAAATTTCCTGCCGTCCTCGGTGACGCCGACGCTGCTGCGGGGCGTGACTACGGTACGACCGCGGGACAGCGGGTTGGGCTGGCTGACTTGCGGGCTTTCCGTAATCGTTACGGTGAGATTGCCCTGAGCCACCGCGACTGTGGCGACGCGGACATCGCGCCCCATCACGATGATGCCTGAGCGTTCGTCGATCACGATCTTGGCGGCCAGATCAGGCTCGACCTGCAATTGCTCGATCTCGGTGAGGAACGCGACCACGTTGCCCTTGAATTCCGTCGGAATCGAAAGCTGCACGGTGGACGGATCAATCGGCTCGGCAGTCTTGACGCCGAGATAGTCATTTACGGCCGCGGCAATGCGCTTTGCGGTGGTGAAATCGGCGTTGCGCAAGGCCAGCCGCACATTGGGCAGCCGATTGAGAGCGAACTCGATCTCGCGTTCGATGATGGCGCCATTGGCGATCCGTCCTACGGTCGGCACGCCGCGGACGATCTTGGCGGCTTCGCCCTCGGCCTGGAAACCGGAAATCGCGAGCGAGCCCTGCGCCACCGCATAGACATTGCCATCCGCGCCGAGCAGCGGCGTCACGAGCAGCGTGCCGCCCTGGAGATTCTTGGCATCGCCTAGCGCGGACACCGTGACGTCCATCCGCGTGCCCTGGGTGCCGAACGCCGGCAGGTTGCCGGTCACCATCACGGCGGCGACATTGCCGGTGCGGATGGTGGCGCCGCGAATATTGACGCCCATGCGTTCCAGCATCGCCTGCAGCGATTGCTTGGTGAAGGGGATATTGTTCAGCGTGTCGCCGGTGCCGTTGAGGCCGACGACCAGGCCATAGCCGATCAGCTGGTTCTGCCGTACGCCTTCGATGTTGGCGAGGTCCTTGATCCGGGAAGTCGCGGCCGCAGGCAACGAGGACCACGCCAGCGCCAAGAGCGCGGCGCAGGCCAGCTGAAATCGTCTTGCCGATTGAACGCCGCTCATCCTCTGCTCCCCGCTGAGGTCTTCAAGTCCAGGCCACGCGCCACTCCCATGACGGCTGCCCGGCATTAACTATGCGAGCCCCGTGCCATGTCAGGTATGTTGAGCAAGTGGCTGATGCTAAAAGGATAATCTTTAAGACGCGGCCCTCGCACGTGCCGCTCCCATCGGCAAAACTGCCTGTCGCGGCAATTTTTGCCGGGCGTTTACGTGCCGTTAACCAAAAAACGGCGAAGCTCCGCGCACCGAAGTTCGAGAACTGACCATGCGCATCTACGGACCCAACGGCACGATCACCGGATCTCAGGCAGCCAATGCCAAGCGGACCAGTTCGTCGGGCTTCGCCTTGCCCGAGGCGGCTTCTGCGCCGGAAACTCGCGCCCCCGCCGCGCCCAAGGCCGCGGGCAATATCGACGCATTATTGGCGCTGCAGGGCATCGAGGAGGACCCGGCCGAGCGCCGCAAGCGTTCCGTAAAGCGCGGCCGAGGCGCACTCGATGTGCTGGATGACCTTAAGATCGGGCTGTTGTCGGGTAATTTCGACGCTTCCACCGTGCACCGGCTGCGGGATGCTGCCGCGAATCTCAAATCCTCTTCCGGTGATCCGGGCCTGGATGCTGTGTTGTCTGAAATCGAGCTTCGGGTTGAAGTCGAATTGGCTAAAGCCGGCCAATACTGAGCCTTATCCGGCCGCGCGCGGCTCGAGCTTGCGCACAGGTTCCTGCGGCGGAAACTGCCGCAGTGCACACCTCGAAGCGCCCTCGATATTGTCTGTCAGATGAGGCCGCTATATAAGGCGCGCGCGGACGGAGGCTTCTCCGCCCGACTGGTGCGTCCGATTTGAAGCAATACGCAATTTGCCTCAATTTCTTCCTGAGGAAATTTCAAACCGGGAGCGTCGCCAGAACATTTTGATTAGCGCCGTTTGCTTCCGAACTTCGTGTCAGTGGGTGCCGCAAGCGATGATGAAGCTGGAAACGGGCGTTAAAAAACGTACAGATGGGCTGGCCTTGGAAAAGTTGAAAAACTATCGACCCTCCGAAAAAGAGCCTTTCATGAACGACCGCCAGCGCGATTATTTTCGCGCCAAGCTGCTGGCGTGGAAGGAAGAGATACTCAAGGAATCGCGGGTCACGCTGCAGACCTTGCAGGAAGAAAACGTCAATCACCCCGACCTCGCCGATCGCGCCTCCTCGGAGACGGATCGCGCGATCGAGCTGCGTGCCCGCGACCGACAGCGTAAGTTGATCTCCAAAATCGACGCGGCGCTGCAGCGGATCGAGGACAACACCTACGGCTATTGCGAGGAAACCGGCGAGCCGATCTCGCTGAAGCGGCTGGAAGCTCGCCCGATCGCCACGCTGTCGGTTGAGGCGCAGGAGCGCCACGAAAAACGCGAGAAAGTCTATCGCGACGAGTAGGATTTGGCCGCCGCGTGCGGTCATTT
>NZ_DATEPI010000094.1:0-15344 GCF_035273305.1 Bradyrhizobium sp.
GCCGTGCCACGTCGTTTGGCGAAAGGAAAAGCGGGTCGGCGTCGCGTTCGATTAGCCTGCAGACACGAGCGTCGCTACGGCTCACAGCGCGATTGCGACCTAAAGTGAGTTGCGCAGCACTGGATAGCGGTCTGCGATCGAGTTGATCGTCGGCCGAATACGCGAGTTGCCTGGCATCGCCGGCGTGGGATGCACCTTTACAGATTGAAGATTGGTTGCTTCCGGGACCACTGAAAAGATCGGCGGTGAGCTCGCGGAGGGGAGCGCCGGCTGTTGGGGCATCCGGCCCATCTGCCTGCGCACCATTTCGATGGTTGGCAGGCTCTCCGACATCGCTACCCGGGACATGCCGGGCGGCGAACGATCTGACCTCCCGCGTGACAATAGGTCCCGCCAGAGGTCAACCGCGGCCTTGGCCTCGTGAATGTTCTCGATGAAGCTTACTTCTGTATAAAACCGCTTCCATCGGCCGGTTTCGAATAGTTCAGTGAGGTATTGCAGCCGCTGTTCGGCGAGCGTGCACCAACGCGCGACGATATCGCGCCCACCTGCGACGTCGAGTTGATAGGTCATGAACCAGCCCGCAAGGAGAGAAGCAGACGCGGACGCAACGGAGACGAATCACTCAGACGCGGCCGATATATTTTGTGGAAAACTTTGGCGAAGTCCACCACTGAACACTACTGGACGATCGTGATCGATAGATAGCCGTAGTTCTGCGGGGTCGGTCCTATACCCCCGATCAAGCGACGGCGCATTTGGCGTTCCTGCTGTGGTGACGGGACTCGTTCCCGGCCTGGAGCAAACAGCCATCCGGAAAACGAGAGACCCGTCCGGGGGGACAGCCGGACGGGTCAAGCCATATGGGCGCTGGGGTGGATGGGCGCTCGCGCCCGAATACGGCCTCGATGGGGAGGAATTGTCGCTCCCAAGTATTAGGTCGCACTAGGGTCATTGGGCGTTCAACCCGCGTGCGATTTTTTTCAATTTATTTGAGCGGAAATTTGTTGCGCAGCCGGCCTGCTCGCCTGCCCCAAATACCGGCTTTTTCGATTCTCTTGGGACCGCGAGATTGACAAAAATGGACTGCCGCGCGGTTCTAAGATGCCGGCAACGCGAGGCTGATGATCTTCTCGCTTTGCAGTTTCTCCGTCAAAGCTGCAATTCCATCTTTTGTTAGTGCGCTGTGGCCGAATTGAAGCCGGAATAGGCCACCCTTCGTCTCGATGATCGAGGCATGATAGCTATCGAGCAGAGAGGTGATTTCGGCGGCCCTTGCATCCGGCTTGAAGCGAACCAAAGCGCGCAACGGCGCGCCCGCGCCGGCATCGCGGGTTCTCGGCTCGTTTTCAGCTGGGCTGGCCGTCTGTAAGCTGGAGGCCTGATTGTCGAGTAGAACCGCGCCGATTACACCCGCCTGCAACACAAGCACCATGCCACCCACACTTCCGGACCAGGCCAGGGTTCGAGGCGACAGGCTTGCGAAAAAACGGGTAAGCCGCGCGAATAAGTTGAGCGATGAGGAGCGCTCGCGTCGAGGCTCCGCATCAATCGCGGCGAACAGCCTCTGCATGGCTCGCGCGGATGGTGCGCCCAGGCTCTCATTCAAATGAATGGTCTCGGCGTACTCCTCCCGGATCACGGCATATTGCCGCGCAAGCTCGGGATCTCGGGCAAGCGCTTCATCGACGCGGCGCGAGTCCCGCGGATGTAGTGTGCCGGCCGCATGAAAGGGCAACAGCATCTCGATTTCACTGGGCTCTCGCTCCAGCATTTTTTTGCTCATCGCCATCACGGCCAGCCTCGTTCCACGCCTGCCGCTTTCAGCAGTCCGGCCAGTTTCTTTCGCGCGTAGAATAAGCGCGTCTTCACAGTGTTCTCCGGAATACCGACGATTTCACCGACTTCTTCCACGGATTTTTCGTGGTAGTAGACCAGATCGACGATCTCCCGGTGCTCAGGCGAAAGTGCCATCAAGCACTTGCGCAGCACCTCACCAGTGTCCTTTTTTTGTACCGCCACTTCGGGATCGTCCGACGCATCCTCGATCGCACCGGCCGCCTCATCGTCCAACTCAACGTCACTCCTGCGTCGCAACGCAGATAGGGCCTTGAATCGAGTAATCGCCAGCAGCCAGGTGGAAACAGCGGATCGGCCTTCGAACTTGCCAGCCTGGCGCCATACATCGAGGAAAACCTCATTGATGAGATCTTCCGCGACCTGCTCGTCACGCACGAGCCGAAGCCCAAAACGGAACACACTCACATGGTGCCGTCCGTACAGCACCTGCATCGCGAGGCGGTCGCCTTGAGCAATCCTGGCGATCAGGACATCGTCCGAAGCTGCCTGCGCCGCACTCAATGGCTGCCTCGCAACATTGGTCTCATGGGGTTGCCGGCTGGTTCGATCGGAATACGGAGATTTTTCAAAATTGCTGCCATAACGTGATTGCAGATCTGGTGAATTCGACCGGAAGGGCATTAGCCGATCAGATCCGTAAACGAGTTGGGGTATTATAATACGGAACGCTTTTCCTGACTCAGATCAATGAGTCGCGGACCTTACTCGCTTCGGGGGGCAAAACACCACCACAACTACCCGGAACTTAAGGAGCCCGCGTTGCGCCCGAAGAGCGCGCGTTCCTTCCGTCTTCAGAGGCGGAGCTACCTGCCACTGTCCCGATTTGCGCGGCGAAACAAGCCGAGCAGTGGCTCCGGGGGACATGATTGGGTTCCCCAAAAGATACCAAACCTAAAGGCTTTCTTCCCTAAGGTTCGTCCCGGCTACATCGCATTGCGGCTGGATATGATCGGCGCGGCTTCATCGCTTGGGGATCAGGGACTTGGCGCGGTTGCTGACGCCCAGCTTCCGTCAGCTGACATGTTGGGGCGCCGGGTTGGCCAGCGCCGCCAAATGCTTGGCGTGCAGGCGGTCAGTTGCTCGCTGATATCATCGGTACTGCTGGTTTACTGCTACGCCGGCACGATTTCCATTTCGGTACCCGCAGCCTATTTCCTGTCCGGCACCGGTTTGATTGGCATTTTTTTGCTCCTGTCCGAAACACACATCAATGACAGGTTCCAGGATCACTATCTCACTCTGTTTCAGGTCGGCGGACATGTTGCGCTCCAACTTGGTTTTCTGTTGGCGGCGCCGCAAATCGGGTACGCCTTCCTCTGTGTTCTTTTCCTGATCTTCGAGTTCGGCGCGCTGCGCATGACCTCCCGGCAGGCAACTGTCGCCTGGACTCTCACCGCAATAAGCCTGGCTCCGATATTCCTGCTCACGCGCATGCCGATCGGCATGCCGGTCGAGACCGATACGGAACGTCTTGCGGCGATGCTTTGCTTCGTTCTTACGATTGGCCAATGTGCGTTTTTGGGCCTCTACGGAAGCTCGCTCCGAAAGATGCTCTATAAACGTAGCTTCGAACTCAAAGCTGCCAACAAGCGCATCGAAGAGCTTGCCGAACTCGATGAGTTGACGGGTTCGTTCAACCGTCGCTGCATCATGCGGATGCTGGAGGATGAGATCGCTCGTGCGCGACGCAGCAACACCCCCTGCTCGATAGCGCTCATCGATCTCGACTGGTTCAAACGAATCAACGACGCCTACGGCCACCCTACCGGCGACGAGGTGCTCAGGACGTTCGCGATTACCTTGTTCGCCAATATCCGCAACATCGACAGGTTCGGCCGTTACGGTGGCGAGGAGTTTCTGCTGGTGCTGCCAGATACGTCGATTGACGGCGCTGCACGCATCATCGATCGCTTGCGATCGATCATTGCCGATCTCGACTGGAGCGCACTCTCGCCCGGTTTGAGAGTGACGATTTCCGCCGGGATCGCAACGCTGGCAGCGAATGAGAACCCGGATGCTGTTCTCGCTCGCGCTGACGCGGCGCTGTACTCAGCCAAGGCACGAGGACGCAACCGCATCGCAATCGCCCGATCTTGATCATCTCTGTTTGCCGGATGAAGACATCGTCCGGCTTGCTATGCTCCAGGATAGAGTCATGAGTTCGAAATCTGTTGCTACAACCGAAGGCCTGCTCGACGAATTGCAATCAACGCTCGCGCACGGACCTGTCGCGCGCCGAGTCGAAACGCTGCGCCGTGTCACCGATCTTTTCATCAACGGCGCGGTCGATTTTTCCGACGAACAGATCGCGCTGTTCGATGACGTTTTCCAGTGCCTCATCCAGCACATCGAAACCTCAGCGAAGGCGCTACTTTCAAATCGCCTCGCTCCCATCGACACCGCGCCGCCACTTACTGTTCGTGCGCTCGCATTCGATGATCTTATCGAGGTCGCAGCTCCCGTGCTGTCTCAATCGGAGCAGCTCGACGACGACACATTGATCGAGACTGCGCTCAACAAGAGCCAAGCGCATTTGAACGCGATTTCGAGGCGAAGGGTCTTGAGCGGCGCGGTGACCGACGTGCTGGTTCTGCGCGGCGATGACGAGGTGATCCAGAACACGCTTAGAAATCCTGGGGCGGAGTTTTCAGAAAACGGCTTTACCCGTCTGGTCAACCGCGCCGAGGGCGATGACGACCTTACGACATGCCTTGGCATGCGTCCGACCATTCCCCGGCATCTTTATCTAAAACTCCTTGCGAAAGCATCCGCCACCGTCCGTGCGCGGCTTGAAGCCGCAAACCCGCAAGATGCGGCCAATGTGCCGGACGCGGTGCAGGAGGCGATACGACGAGCCCGCTGCGCGCCGTCCGCGATCACACGCGAAACGGCAATCGCGCACGCCCTGGTCAAATCACTTTACGAGGACGGCAGGCTCGATGAGAATCAGGTGGCGGCGTTTGCGGATGCCCGCAAGTTCGACGAGGCGAATGCCGCGCTTGCGGTGCTCGCGAATGTTTCTATATCCATCGCCGAGAACATGATGGTCGAAACCCGTGCCGAAGGCGTGATGATCCTGGCGAAGGTCTCGGGTTTGTCGTGGCTGACGGTCAGAGCAATCATCAACATGCGTGACCAGCTCTCAGGACTTGAGCCCACTGACCTTCATGCCTGCAAGGCCACTTACGAGCGGTTGCGGCCTTCCACCGCGCAGCAGGTGTTGCGGTTTCATCGCATGCAGCAAACCACTTCACCCGCTCCGGCTGGGTGAGCGCCCCAGATTAGCTATCTGTCTCCTTGAAAATCGATCCCTCGGTTTGGGGATGCGAGATTTAGAATCTCAGTACTCGCGCTCCCGCCACCGAGCCGATCACGGCCAATAGTGCCGTGCCGATCGTGTACCAGGTCGCCACGAACAGTGGCGAGTCGTCCGTGCAATGGGACGCGTATAGCGTCGCCGCCAGACCTGCCGACAACATCCCCGCGATCGCACCGGTGACCGCCGGCCGCGTTGACGCGCCATGGCGCAAGCCGATCAGCGCCGCGGTCAACAGCGGAAGCGACAACACCGGAATCGCGACGAGACAAAGGCTCCAGTTCTTGCCGATCATGCGCGTCATCATCGGTACGTGTTGAGGCAGCAGCATCTCGCATCCAATTCCGCCAGCCAAAAGTAGAAGCGGAATGAGCAGCAGCCATGCCCATCCGCGCAGCGTCGCTTCCGGCCGCGACAGATGCAGACCGACAACGCTGGCTGAACTCGCCAGCGCTAGCGTGACAGCGAATTTCAGATCGAAGAACGGATTATGCATCGCGGTCCTGATGTCCGGACGGACGCCCAGCGCAGCGGAAAACATCGCGATCGAAACCAGCCCGGCAGCAAGCAATGCCACGGCCAGCACCAGTCCGACCGGCCAGGCGCGCTGTCGCGTATCCGCTGCAAGCGTTCGGATGAGTTGGTCCGTTTCCATGCTCAATGCTCCCGCAGCTTGGCTGTGAGGCTGGCAAGCCCGCGATGCAGGGCGACGCGCACGGCCCCCTCGCTCATCGCAAATTTTGTCGCAGTGTCCTTGATCGATGCACTTTCGACGGCGATCGATTGCAGTACCTGCCGCTGGCGCGCCGGCAACGACTGAAGTTGCGCCGCGACCTCGGTGGCAGGTGGGGTTTCCGGAGCGGCCTCGCCGGGAAGGACTTCGGCGAAATCGTCGATATTCACGAAGACCCGGCGACCGCGCCGGCGCAGAGAATCGATCAGCTTGTTGCGCGCAATCGCAAACAGCCACGGCGCGAACGGTGCATTGGCGTCCCAGGTATGCCGTTTCAGATGCACCGCCAACAAAATGTCCTGCACGATGTCCTCGGATTGATCGACCGGTTGGCCGGCCCGTGCCAGCCCCCGTTTCGCGGCCGCTCGCAGCACAGGCGTGACGGCCTTGAGCAGACGATGATACGCCGCGCTATCGCCGGAAATGGCCGCCCGCATCAGGGTGGTCCAGTCGTCTTCACGTTCGCGCACGTGTGTTCTCACCGTGTAATTCGCTCGAAGGTTCAGTTTGTTACGAGCGAGGCTTCCAATCACGAAGTCGTGAACCGCTCACAGCTGATCCGAAACGGAACGGCGCATTGGCCGCCACGCTCATAACATCGTTCCATTCCCGCTGACATCCTCATGCCGATCGACATCGGCGTGCCAACTGGAGGCCTGTCCTGCCCAGTTTCGGTCCGCTACAGCCCGAAAATTCCCCTTTTTTGCCGTGCTGCGGACACCTGGAGCGTTCTCATTTCGCTTAGCGGGGAACTTGCGTATGGGGAGATTGCCGAATGAGTATCAGTTTTTGTTGGCGATCGGCTTTGATCCTGACGGCGCTTGCCTGTTTCGCGGGGCCATCACAAGCGGCGCCTGACGCGGACACCCCGTCCACCGCTGAAACTGCAGCCCCGCTTACACTCCACAAACAGGTGAAGCGGCAGTCACGCCCGAAGAAGCATACTGGCCGTATTTCCGCGAAGATGGTGACCAATTCAGAGGTCGACCGGAAAACCAAGGCGACCGAACCGGGCGAGCCTTCGACTGCCATCCCGCCCTTCATCGCAAACGCCAAGGCACAATGGCAGGATGCCGAAACACCGACCGGCAAGGCCGCCAAGGCCATGTCTGCCCGCGCGGCCGACATCCTTATGGCCGCAGCCCAGCCCCAGCCAGACACTCAGATCGTCGCTGCCGATCAGCTGAACGATCTCGATCGGGCGCTGCAACCGAGCTCTCCGCCTGCCAGCGCTGCTCCGGCGGCGCCCCTCTCGATGGCCGCCGCGGATACCGCGGCGCCGGCTGACTCGTCTCCCGCCGTCGCCAAAGGCGGTTCTGCATGGGATCAGACGTCACTGATCGGGAAGATATTCATCGGTTTTGGAGCGCTGCTGACGATGGCCTCCGCAGCGCGCATGTTCATGACGTAAACAGCTTCTCTACTCACCGAGCGACCGTACTGCGTTCACGCGTGAACGCATTTACCTCGGCATCACTGCCCTTGATGAGCACCCCGCCAGCAGGCAAATTGGCCCGATCAGGCGCGGAGTGAACATGAGCACGTTCGAATACATCATCATCGAAACCAAAGGTCAGGTCGGCGTTATTACGCTTAACCGCCCGAAAATGCTCAATGCGCTGTCCTTTGGCGTGTTCAAAGAGATCGCCAGGGCTGTCGACGCTCTGGAAAGCGATGACAAAATCGGATGCATCATGATTGCTGGTAGCGAAAAGGCTTTCGCCGCCGGTGCCGACATCAAGGAGATGCAGCCGAAAACCTTCATCGACATTTTTTCCAGCGATTTCGCTTCAATTGGCGGCGATCGCATAGCCCGTTGCCGCAAACCGACCGTCGCGGCTGTCAGCGGATACGCACTTGGCGGCGGCTGCGAACTCGCAATGATGTGCGATGTCATCATCGCTGCTGAGACCGCGAAGTTCGGCCAGCCGGAAATTACCCTGGGCACCATACCCGGTATCGGCGGAACCCAGCGACTGACGCGCGCGATCGGCAAGTCCAAAGCGATGGACCTGTGTCTGACCGGACGCATGATGGATGCCGCCGAGGCAGAGCGCTCAGGTCTGGTCAGCCGCGTCGTTCCCCCGGACAAATTGATGGACGAAGCGCTAGGGGCCGCGGAAAAAATTGCGTCGATGTCGCGTCCCGCCGCGGAGATGGCCAAGAGCGCCATCAACCGCGCCTTCGAGACGCCGCTCTCGGAAGGACTGGAACTCGAGCGCGACCTGTTTCACTCAACGTTCGCGCTGGAGGATCGCTCCGAAGGCATGGCGGCGTTCATCGAAAAGCGGAAACCGGTCAACAAGAACAGGTAGCTCATCCTACAGCCACCCCAGCGCCGCGAGCACGGGAACAAGACCGATGGAAATCCGGCTCCTCTCTATGTTTTCGGGATGCTCGCCAGGGCCGCGATGACCAGCGTGCGGTAGGTCCGTTCCGGCCACGTCGCCGGCGGATCAAGACCGAGCCGCGCCAGGCATGCATGGTCATCAGCATCCGGCGCGCGTGTCAGCCCCTGCCAAAACAATCGGACCAGCCTATGCGGTGCACGTTGCGCCTCCTCCAGGAGTAGCAACGCTGGAATGAGCCGCTGCTCGATCGCGTTGAAATCGGTCCCGAATGGGAACGACGGCAACAGGCCCGCGGCGCGCGCGGGTCTTAGTGCGCTCGTGATACGATCGGAATAGTTGTCCCGGTGGGCGCCCGGAATTTCAAAGTTCTTCGGCAGCTTGCCTGCATCCTTCGCCTCACGCGCAAGTTCGTCCTGGAATTGCGAATCAGCGACCTGTAGCATCGCGGCGATCACGTCGGCGTCCGATTTTCCCCTGAGTTGGGCGACGCCATACTCCGTGATGATAATATCGCGCAGGTGCCGCGGGATAGTCTCGTGACCATAGCTCCAACGGATATTGGATTGCTTTTTGGCACCGGCCTGCCGGGTCGCTTCGACTGTGAGGATCGAACGCGCGCCTTGGAGCGCGAAAGCCTGCGCCACAAAATTATACTGCCCACCGACCCCGCTCACGACCTGTCCGTTTTCCAGGCCATCGGAAATAGCTGCCCCCATCAAAGTTGCCATCATTGCATTGTTGATGAAATGAGCGTTGACGCGGGCGCGCCGCTTCGCAGCTTCATCGCCATAGAGCTCGTTCGTGAATGAGACGGCCTTCATCTGAATCCGCGCGAGTTGGCTCGGAGTCATTTCGCGCAGCCCGCGATAGAAGGATTTTGGTCCAAGAAAGAACGCGCCGTGCAGCACGGCTGCATCGACTTCGCGTGTGAGAATACCGGCGTCGATCAGGCCCAAAAAGGCCTCGGTCACCATTTCGCTGACGCCATAAAGACCCTGTTCGAACCGTTCTGCCTGCAACGCAGAAAGCTGCTCAATTCCGGGTGTCAGCCGCTTCATGACGTCCAGAAATTGGCTATTCTCGCGTTGGCGCACAATCAGCCCCTGCGCCAGCGCGTCGCCGATCTGTCCGATTCCGATCTGGAGCGTACCGCCGTCGCGCACGAGGCCCGATGCGTGAAGACCGATCGCGTATGTGGTGTCGCTGATCGGCTCCGAAGGCGGCGCGAACAACGGAAAGTCAACCGCGGCGTTGTCGAGTACCGCGCTGAATTGTTCGCCCTCAAGGTCGCCATCGCCGGGCATGAACGGCAGTTCCGAGTTGACCTGCCCGATAAGTTTGAAGGAGGCGCGGCCTTCTGCGCGGGCGCGCAATATGTCAAGCGTCGTGTCGGTGTTGCAACTCAGGCTATAGCGCGTAACCCCATTGACGACGCGCTTCGCCACCAATTGTGTGACGACGTTAAGCCCACGTGCCAGCAAATAGCTGGAGGCATGCGTATAGTTGGCGGAGATATAATGCTGCTGCGCGAACGGCACGTGCAGCCACCTTCCGGCCAGAAAGAAGAACTCGATCACTTTGACGTTGGGCGGCAGCTCATCCTTTCGCACCGCATCGGCATAGGCGAGATCAGGATAAGCGCCGAACAACCGCTCGATGACCGGGTCGATGAAACGCCGCTCCAGCAGATTCGTCGGCTTTGGTTTTTCCAGGGTCAGGGCGGAAAACAGGGTCAGGCTGATGGTGCGATCGGCGACGGCGCGCGCGTACAGCGCGTTGATGATGTGATTCGCCTTGCCGAGCCCGAGCGGTAGTCCGACTATCAGATTGGGCCCGACCTCGCGAACGATGTGGTCCGCAATCGCTTCCGGGCTGGAAAACAGTTTGGGCGTCACATTCAACCCTGGTCGATGCGATATCCGGTGCCCGGAATCGGACCCCGTAGCAAGCTTAGCGCATGTTTGCTCGATATTCGTCCGGCCGAGGCGTAGCGAACGAGGAGAATCATGGGGTTTCCGTGAGCCGTGGTTTGCCTGTGGAGGCACCGCCCTCTAAACAGGTGAATATATCGGGGCCGGCGGCGCAGCGGACGGCCGGATTGTTGCGGGATTATATGATTGGGCGTGCCGCTAAAGTTGGCCAGATAGCGAGGCGCTTGCTCCGATTGGGCATTTGTCTCGCGTTTGCAACCTGCGCCAGCTTTGCCGCCACCTCAGCCCGGAGCGAAGGGCTCCCGGAAGCCCTGGCCAAAGCATATCAAACCAATCCGCAGCTCAATGCCGAACGGGCGCGCCAACGCGCGACCGATGAGAACGTCCCGCAGGCGCTGTCCGGCTACCGGCCTCAGATCGTTGCAAGCCTCAGCGGCGGTCTGCAGGCCGTTCGCAACCTGCTCCCGGACAATACGATTCAATCGGCGACCCTGAAGCCCTGGACCATCGGCGTCACCGTGACACAGACGCTATTCAACGGGTTTAAAACCGCCAATAGCGTCCGGGTGGCGGAATTGCAGGTGCGATCGGGGCGCGAGGCGTTGCGCAATGTCGGCCAGGGCGTGCTGCTGGATGCGGCCACGGCCTACAGCAACGTGCTTGCCAACCAGTCCCTGGTCGTGGCGCAGCGCTCTAACGTCGCCTTCTTGCGGGAAACAGTCGGCATAACCCAGAAGCGTCTCAACGCCGGCGACGTGACGCCAACCGATACTGCGCAGGCTGAAGCGCGGCTCAGCCGTGGCCTCGCCGAGTTGAACGCGGCCGAGGTCAATCTCGCGGTCAGCCAGGCAACCTATACTCAGGTGATTGGCAACCCACCATCACAGTTGCGCCCGGTCGAAAACGTGGACCGGTTCGCGCCGCGTAGCCGCGATGAGGCCGTTGCTCTCGCCTTCAAGGAGCATCCGGCTGTGATGGCGGCCGGCTTCGATGTCGATGTTGCCTCAACGACAATCAATGTCGCGGAAAGCAGCCTGCTGCCCTCGATCACCGTGCAGGGCAGCGCAAGCCACAGCAGCGAGGCCGACCCCACCATCAGCACGCTTCGAACCGACCAGGCTTCTGTCATCGCGCAGATGAACGCTCCGATTTACGATGGCGGCACAGGGGCATCGCAAACCCGGCAAGCCAAGGAAGTGGCGGCGCAAAGCCGCCTGGTGCTGGACCAAGTCCGCAATCAGGCGCGCACCGCGGCAGTCGGCGCTTGGGTTGCCAATGAGGGCGCCAAGGTTGCGGTGACGGCGGCGGAATCCGAGGTGCGCGCTGCGACCCTCGCCCTGCAGGGGGTTCAGCGAGAAGCTGCCGGTGGGCAACGCACCACAGTCGACGTGTTGAACTCGCAGGCCGATCTGATCTCGGCGAAAGCCCGTCTGATTGGCGCGCAACGCGACCGCGTGATCGCCTCTTACACACTGCTCAGCGCAGTGGGCCGGCTCGACGTCAAAACGCTCGCGCTTAACACGCCCGACTATCTGCCCGAGGTGCATTACCATCAGGTGCGCGACGCCTGGCATGGCTTGCGAACGCCCTCGGGGCGATAGAATTGCTCGTACGATTTGCGGTGCATAGGTCGCCGGCGACGTGGTACGTTTTCCCAAGCGCCGAAATCAGAAACACACAGCGCACAAGGGAGAAAACCGATGCTGACGCGACGCAGTGTTCTTTTGACCTCCATTGCGGCCGGAATTGCCATGCAAAACCGAAACGCTGTCGCCAGTCCCTCGCAGCCAGCCACGCCAGTCAATTTTGACGTTCCCGCCGGAGCCTGCGATTGCCACACCCATATTCACGCGGACCCGGAGAAGTTTCCGTTCTTCTCGGGCCGGGTCTACACGCCTGAGCCGGCGTCGCCGGAGGAGATGACGGCGCTGCACAAGGCGCTACATATCGAGCGCGTCGTGATCGTCACCCCGAGCGTCTACGGAACGGACAATTCCGCTACCCTGTTCGGCATGAAGGCGCGCGGCCCGACCGCGCGGGGTGTTGCCGTGATCGACGAGAAGACCCCAGAGGGCGATCTCGATGCGATGAACCAGGCCGGAATTCGAGGTATCCGACTCAATCTCGCCACCGGCGGCGTCAATGATCCATCGATCGGCCGTCCGCGGTTTCAGGCTGCCACCGAACGCGTCAAGAACCGCAACTGGCATGTTCAGCTGTACACTAATCTGCCGATGATCTCGGCAATCAAGGATCTCGTCTCCACTTCGCCGGTGCCGGTCGTGTTCGATCATTTCGGCGGCGCGCAGGCAGAGCTTGGGGTGGAGCAACCCGGTTTTTCCGATTTGCTCGAACTGGTGAAGTCGGGGAAGGCGTATGTAAAAATCTCGGGCGCCTATCGAGCCTCCAAGCTCGCGCCCGATTATCCCGATGCCGTCCCGCTTGCAAAGGCGCTGATTGCGGCAAATTCCGATCGCATCATCTGGGGCACCGATTGGCCACATCCAAATTCCGTCACCCCGCCCGGGAAGAAGCCCACCGACGTGACGCCGCTGTTTCAAATCGACGACGGCCGATTGCTCAATCAGCTGCCGGTTTGGGCGCCCGATGCCGCGATCAGGAGAAAGATTCTGGTCGACAATCCAGCGCGGCTTTACAGTTTCTGAGCGGCTTGCCGATCCTCGCCTGATCGAATCGGAGATTTACCTCGGCCGGCGCGAGAAGAACGAAATCAACACCGGCAGGGTCACCAGAATGACCAGCGGCGCCAGCATCATGCCGGTGACCACCACCACTGCGAGCGGTTTCTGCACCTGCGATCCGATGCCCGTCGACATCGCCGCGGGTAGCAGTCCGACGCCGGCGACGACGCACGTCATCAAGACGGGCCGCAATTGCAACTCACCGGTGCGGATCACGGCCCTCACCCGATCAAAGCCCTCGTCGATCAGCTGATTAAATTGAGACAGGATGATGATGCCATCCATCACCGCGACTCCGAACAGCGCGATGAACCCGATCGCCGCCGATACGCTGAACGGGATACCCGAGACCACCAGCCCGACCACGCCGCCGAAGATCGCCATCGGAATCACGCTCATCGCAAGCAGCGTGTCCACCATCGAGCCGAAATTGAACCACAACAGCACGGCAATGAGCACGAGGCTGATCGGCACGACGATCGAGAGCCGCTTGATGGCGTCCTGCAAATTGCCGAACTCACCTACCCACTCGAGCCGCGAGCCCGGCGGGAGTTGCACCTGATCGGCGACCTTGGCCTGCGCTTCCCGGATCGCACCACCGAGGTCGCGTTCCCGCACCGAGAACTTGATTGGCAGATAGCGTTCCTGCTGTTCCCGATAGATGTAGGCCGCGCCCGAAACCAGGTTGATCGACGCCACTTCGCTCAAGGGAATCTGGGTGATCGTGCCATTCGGCCCCGCGGCCCCGATGCGCAAATTCTGGATTGCCTCCGCGCTCTTGCGATACTCCGGAGCCAGGCGCACGATGATGGGAAAATGCCGGTCGCTTCCGGGCTCGTAAAGATCGCCGGCGCTGTCCCCACCGATCGCGACCTTGATCGTGGCATTGATGTCACCCGGCGAAAGGCCATAACGCGCCGCCTTGGCGCGATCGATATCGATCTGAATCGTCGGTTGACCGAGCGACGTGAATACCGCGAGATCCGTGATCCCCTGCACTGTTGCGAGCACTGACTTGATTTTATTCGCCGTGTCCGTCAGCGCCTGCAGATCGTTGCCGTACAGTTTGATGGAGTTTTCGCCTTTGACACCGGAGACTGCTTCCGAAACGTTGTCCTGCAGATATTGCGAGAAGTTGAACTCGACGCCGGGAAATTTGTCCTGCAACTGGCCCAGCAATTGCGCGGTCAGTTCCTCCTTGTCACGCGTGCCAGGCCATTCACTGGAGGGTTTCAGTGGCGCAAAAAACTCGGCATTGAACAGCCCCGCGGCGTCGGTGCCGTCATCAGGCCTTCCGTGCTGCGACACCACCGCTTCGACCTCCGGCCGGGCCCGGATCAGCTTGCGCATGCCGTTGACATAGGCATTGCCTTCCTGCAGCGAGATCGTCGGCGGCAGCGTCGCGCGAATCCAGAGGTTGCCCTCCTCAAGCTTGGGCAAGAACTCAAGTCCCAGCAAACGACCGAACACGAGCGTCATCAGGACGAGACCGGCCGCCCCGCCCATTACCAGTTTACGATTGACCATCGCCCAGCCCAGCACGGGCTCGTACAACCGATGCAGGAACAGCATGATCCGGGTCTCGGTTTCATGCATGTGCGACGGCAAAATGATCGCACTCAGGGCCGGCGTTATGGTGAAAGTTGCGAGCAGGCCGCCCGCCAACGCATAGGCATAGGTCCGCGCCATCGGCCCGAAGATGTTGCCTTCGACCCCGCTCAACGTGAACAGCGGCAGGAAAGCCGCGATGATGATTGCGGCGGCAAAAAAGATCGAACGCGACACGTCGGCGGCGGCCGAGAGGATAGCATGGCTCTTCATGCCCATGGTCGTGTCGAACGAGATGTGGCTCTGCTCGACCTCTGAAAGCTCCGTGGTTTGCGAAAGGCGCCGGAAAATCGCTTCCACCATGATCACGGTAGCGTCCACGATCAGTCCGAAATCGATGGCGCCGACGGACAGCAGGTTCGCGGATTCGCCACGCAGGACCAGAATGATGACGGCAAAAAACAGCGCGAACGGAATGGTGGCGCCTACGATCAGCGCGCTTCTGAGATCGCCGAGGAAGACCCACTGCAGCAGCACAATCAGAAGAATGCCCAACACCATGTTGTGCAGCACGGTTGCGGTTGTGATGTCGATGAGATCCTTGCGGTCGTAGATGCGCTCGATTTGCACGCCCGGCGGCAGGATGCTCGAACCGTTAATCGACGCCACTAATTGCTCGACGCGCGCGATCGTGGGCGAACTCTGCTCGCCCCGTCGCATGAGCACGATACCCTGGACGATGTCGTCGTCCTGATCGAGTCCGGCAATGCCAAGCCGCGGCTTCTCGCCGACGGTGACCTTCGCGATATCTTTCACCAGCACCGGGTTGCCGCCGCTCTGCGATACCATCGTGTTGGCAAGATCATCGATCGACCGAATCAGGCCGACGCCGCGCACCACGGC
>NZ_DATEPI010000095.1:0-4691 GCF_035273305.1 Bradyrhizobium sp.
TATTGGTCACGATCTTGATCTTATTGGCGGCGCAGGCCGGCAGCACCGCAAGCATTCGGTCTTCGAGCAAGGGATCGTAACCACTGTCCGGATTCTTCATGCGCGCCTGCTGCGCCAGCGCCACGGTGCGCTCGCCGAGACATTCGAATACCAGGTACTGGATGTCGCCTTTTTCGGCGAGTTCGAGCGCAGGCTCGATGCGATCGCCGGAATAGCCCGCACCTGATCCTATTCTGATCGTCCGCATTACTTCAGCCCGAAATAGGCGCGCCGCAAGGCTTCGTTGTCTGTCATTTCGGCAACCGTACCGGAAAAGCGGATACGCCCGCCTTCGAGTACGAAAACGCGTGTTGCGACCTCGAGGAACCCAATATTCTGCTCGGCGATCAAGAGGGCAAGACCTCGCCCGCGCAAGTCGCTGAGAATGCGAATGACCTCTTTCACAAACAGTGGCGACAATCCGGCGGAAGGTTCATCCATCACAAGCAGCCGCGGTTCGGCCGCTAGCGCCTTCGCGATGCCGAGCATCTTGCGCTGACCACCCGAGAGGCTAGACGCCGGCGCGCGACGTTTTTCCCGCAGTGCGGGGAACAGCCCATAAAGCTCCTCGACTCGGGCATCGGAGTCGGCATGGCCAAGCGCCTGCGCGCCGACCCTAATGTTCTCCTCGATGGATAGATCCGGAAACACCGCGAGTTCGGACATGTAGGTCATCCCGAGCCGCATTCGGTCACTGGACCGTAGCCGCGTCACTTCCCGGCCGGCGAGGTCGATGCGGCCATGCCGCGCCTCGATCAATCCAACCAGCGATTTGAGGAAGGTTGTCTTGCCCGCACCGTTGGCGCCGAGCAGCAAAACCGTTTCACCGGGACGGACGTCAAGATCCACGCCCCACAGCACCTGCATGGTTCCGTAGCCGGCATCGACGCCGGCTGCCTTCAAAAGCGGCGCGGCTTCAGGCGGCATGCTCGCCTCCGAGGAAGACTTCGATCACCTGCGGCACCTGCACCGCGACTGCGAGTGTGCCCTCGAAAATATCCTTACCCGCATTCATCACGATGACGCGGTCCGTGATGTGCTCGATGAAACCCATCAGGTGCTCGATAACGATAATCGCGATACCGGATTGGGCCAGCGCCTTGATGCGTTCGGCAATCCAGTCGAGCTCCGCCGGATTGAGGCCAGCGGCGAGTTCATCCAGCAGTAAAAGGCGCGGACGCGTCGCCAGCGCTCGGACCAGATCGAGCATCTTCTGTTGCGCATTGTTCAGATCGGCCGCAGGCCGGTCGGCGACGTCTGCGAGCCGGTATTCGCCAAGCAGGGCGGCCATGGTTGGCGGCGCCACCGCGGCCCGACCATAAGCCAGCGCGACCTCGATATTCTCGCGCACCGTTAGCGACAAAAACGGCTTTGGAATTTGGAACGTACGATTGATGCCACGATGCACTAGCCGATGCGAGGCGATGCCGCCAATCGACGCGCCATCCAGCACCACCTCGCCGGCATCAGGGGCATAGAGACCGGAGATCACGTTGATTGCGGTGGTCTTGCCTGAGCCATTTGGACCGACCAATCCAAGAATCTCACCAGAGGCGACATGAAAGCTCAAGCCGTCCAGCGCGTGAAATCCGCCGAAGCGTTTGACGAGATTGCCAACGCTGAGAATGGGCGCGCTATCAGGGGACATTCCAGCCCCTGCGGGTTGCCAGCGAGACCAGTCCCGCCGGAAGGAACAGCACCAGCCCCATGATCAACAAGCCGTAGATCAGCTGGAAATATTGTGGCGTCGTGAACCCGATCAGATTGTAAATGCCGTACAAGATGATGACCCCGACAATTGGCCCGGAGATCGTGGCCACGCCGCCGAACAGCGCGAATACGATCGCGAAGATGCTGAACTCGCCGCTGAAGACATTGTCAGGATAAAACACAGAAACATACCAGGCATACACGCCCCCGGCGAGCCCGGCGACGAGCGCTGAAGCCAGCCACGCGATCACGCGCATCCGCACTACGTTGACACCCGCCATCGATGCACTGACGGCATCTTCTCGCACCGCCTGCAGCGCAAGACCAAACCGCGAGTTCTTCAGGAACACCACCGCCCCGAGAGTGAGCGCCAGCACTATGAGCGCGGCCGCGTAGGCCAGCGTCGGATTGAACGTTCCGGTGAGGGAAACGCCGTACGGGCCGCGCGTGATATTCTCGAGTGCCGGATTGGCGACGAAATGAAGCACCGCGAGCGACGCCGCCAGATTGGCGATCGCGAAATAAGCTCCGGACAACCGCAATAGTGGTGTCAGCAGAAGCCCGAGCACTACACCAATCAATCCGGCGGCAAGTACCGCGATTGGTGCGGATGCCTGGTAGTGCATCACCAGAATTGCAAAACCATAAGCGCCCGCGCCGAAGAACCCGACATATCCAAATGGCAGATAGCCCGTAAAACCGTAAATGATGTTCACGCCCTGGGCGAGGATCAGGAAGATTACGAAATTGAACAACAGAAGATGGTTCTGATAAAAACCGGGCAGCAGCGCGAACACGGCAATTAGCGGGATGAGGATGAAAAGCGTGTGTCTGACAGCGCTACGCAACGCGCACCCGCCTTCCAAGCAGCCCGCTCGGACGAAGCAGCAGGATAAGGATCAGGAGTACATAGGGCAGCAGGTCGGCCCACGAACTGAGATAAGTCTGCACCAGCATATAACAGACGCCATACACGACGCCGCCGAGCGCGGTGCCCAATGGATTTCCAAGCGAGCCCAGCACTACGATTGCGAATGAGGTGACCGTTGCGTCGGCGCCGAACGCCGGCGTCACCGAACCGAACATGAAGGGGGCGAACACGCCGGCAACCGCCGCCAGGCCCAATCCGATACCAAAAGCCGCCGCTGACACGCGATCCACATCGATGCCAGTCGCGAAAGCCTCGTCTCGCCGCGACATCACCGCCCGGGTCAGCGTGCCCAGACGGGTCTGATACAAATAGACATATACCAACGCGATAGCGATCAAGCTGGTGACGGCCGCGATCACCCAGGCGGCTGGAAATCCTTGTCCGAAAATCTCGACCGGTCCGCTTCCCTCCGGTTTGCCGCCGAACAGCTTCATCTTGATAGTCGAGAACACCGTGCCAAGTGCACGACTTTGGATTGAACGCTCGCTGGTCCCAAAGAAGATCGTCGTGAGAGCCTCGATGACCTGCGATAGCCCGAAGAACAGGATGATCGAGAGCATCTCCGGGTTGACCGAACCCTGCAGCCGAGGCACGAGCACCCAATACAGCAGCAGGCCCGCGAGCACGAACAGCACAAATGCCAGCGGCACTGCGAACAACGGATCGATTCCGGCCAGCGCGACCACACCGAACGCGACGAACGCGCCAAGCATCAGGAAGTCGCCATGCGCAAGATTCACTATGCGCATGACGCCAAACACGAGATTGAGGCCGATCCCGACCAGGCTGAAATACAGGCCGAACAAAACGCCGGCAACGAGCGCATAGACCAGCATTAGCGCTTCGCTCCCGGCAATTCAGTTTCGATCAGAGATCGCGTCATGGACGCGGATAGACCGGCTTGCCGGTGGCGGTGTCGTGCGGATAGATCGAGACAAACCTGATATGGCCGTGATCATCGAGTTCAAGTTGACCGAGCGGAGTTAACTCACCGATCTGGCCGCCCGTCTCGTCGAGCGCAAAGGTGCCGTCGAGCGTTTTGAGTTGACCAGATAGACTGAACACCGCACGACGCAATTCAAGCTGATCGAGGCTGTTGGCAACGGACAGCGTCTTTTCGATCACCAGTCCGGTGGTGTATCCGGCAACGGCATTGAAGCCGAATTCGATCTTGCCGCCGGCGTATTTCTTGTCCCATGCCGCTTTATAGTCCTTGATATCCATGCCGAAATTGACTGGATATTGCAGTTCAGAGGGCGGCACGTAGGTGAAAACGTGTTCAAGGCCCTTTTCGCCGACGTTCTTTTCCAGAAGCTCGGTCTCCAGACCCGGATAAATCGCGAACAGCATTTTGAATTTGATGCCGACATCCTGCACGTTGCGAAGGAACGCGATATCGTTCGGCGCGTATCCGAAATGGAATACCGCGTCCGGCTGAGTATTATTGATGTTATTGATGATCACGGTGTAATTGGTGGTCTCTGTGGGAATGCCCTGATCGTAGACGATCTCGATTGGCGCGCCCGATTCCTTGACAAATTTTCGGAAAGCGTTGGCCTGCGTTCCCGTAAATTCGTTGGTCGAATATAGAATCGCGATTTTCTTGATGCCGAGGCCCGGGCCATCATGTGAAACGAAATCCGCGACCGGCTTGGGCCAGATCGTCGACACTGGATCAGACATCAGCGCGATATACGGATTGTCCTTGGTAAAGAAGCTCGCGCCGGTCCCGGTCTGATCGAACAGGAACATCTTGTGGTCGCGCGCGATCGCCACGGCGGGTGCTGTCAGCACCGAGCCGGAATCGGCGACCAGGAGATCGACTTTGTCTTGCGTGATCAGCTGGTTGTAGAGCGTCGAAGCGGTCGCCGTATTGCTTTGGTCGTCGTAAGCGACAAGCTTGACCGGTATCTTCTTGTCGAACGCCTTCACATACACTCCACCATCCGCATTTTTCTGGTCGATCCAGAGTTTCAGGGCGCTATGAACCGGCATCGAAATCGACGCGAAG